>NZ_AP027149.1:2833878-3175257 GCF_027925445.1 Methylocystis bryophila | reverse complement strand
GTGATTCGTGATGTCGTTATTCAAAGTTATGGCGGCCTGGAGCAGCCGACCATTACCTTTACGGTGAAAAACAAGAGCGCCGTCACCATTAGCAAGATTTACCTCACCGGAGTTCTGAAGGACGCGGGAAGATCCGTGCCTCTGGCCTCTCAGGACTTCGATTTATCCGTCCCGGGGGGTATTCAGCCGGGCGAGCAAAAGCATTTCAATCTTGATGCGAGTTCGTACGGCGACTGGGGGAATGTCACGAAGCTTGCGCTGCGGAATGCGCGCTTCATATTGACGCTCACGGCCGTCGACGATGCGAAAGGCGTAAAGATCGTCAGGTAAGACACGGTGTTTTGAGCCGGTCAGCGCTGCGGGAAGAGCGAAGGGCCGGTTTGCACTCCAAACTCTCCCGGCAACTGCGACTTGTCCCAGCCGCCGCCCAGCGCCTCGATGAGCGCGACGCTCGCGAGGAAGAGGTCCTGCCGGGTCGTCAAGGCTGATTGCTCCGTCGCAAGCAACGACGCCTCGGCGACGACGACAGAGGTGAAGGCGACGACGCCCGCGCGGTACTGGTTCAAATAATAGGTCACCGCCTTTCTTGCCGCTGTGACGGCCTCCTGCTGCACCTTGAGCTGCTTGCTTTGGATGCGAATCGCCGCGAGCTGATCCTCGACTTGCTGGAACGCCGTCAGCACGGTCTGGCGATAATTCGCGACGCTCTCCCGATAGGTCGAGGTGGCGGAATCGACTTGCGCCGAGCGTATGCCGCCTTCGAACACCGTTTCCATCGCCAGGGCGCTCAGCGACCAGAACTCGTGCGCGGGATTGAACGGCAACGGAACATGGCCGGTGAAGCCGAGATCCGCCGAGAGCGTGATGTTGGGATAATAGGCCGCCACAGCCACGCCGATCAGCGCGTTTTCTTCCTGCATCGTGCGCTCGGCCGCTGCGATATCTGGGCGCCGCTCCAGGAGCGCGGAGGGAACGTCCGCCGGGAAAGAGGGGACGAACCCCGTGAGGCGCATCGGCGGCAGGGATAAATCCGCCGGCGGCTTGCCGATCAATATGGCTATGGCGTGCTGCATCTGTGCGATGGCGACGCCGGTGTTGATCGCCTGGGCCTGCGTCGCGAGCAGCTGGGTCTCGGCGGCCACCACGTCGGCCTCGGCCGCGGTGCCGGCCTTGTATTGATTGCGCGTGATGTCCAGCGTCCGCTGGTATTCGGCGGCGGTCCGCTCAAGGATGTCCCTGAGCGAATAAGCGGCCCGCAGATTGAAATAGGCCGTGGCCAGGGCGGCTTGAGCAGTGAGCTTGGCGTTGGCGAGATTCGCCGCGCTCACCTGCGCCCCCGCGATATTGCTCTCGATCTGCCGCCGGATCTGGCCCCAGATGTCGACGGTCCAGGTCAGCGTGCCTTGCGCCGTGTAGGTGGCGGTTACGCGGCCGCGGTTCCCGGTGGTGCTCGGAGTCGTCGTGGTGGTGCTGCTCGTGGAGCCTGAGCCCGAAGTCGCGGTCGTGGTGGAGGATCCCGAGTTGAACAGCGCTGCGCCCGTATATTGGCGCGTTGTGCCATAACCGGCGGTGACAGTCGGAAAGAGGGTGGCCTGCGCCTCGCGAATGAGCGTGCGCGCCTGCTCATAGGCCTCCACCGCGGCGGCGACATTTTGGTTGGAGAGAGCGACCTGTTCTTCCAGCTCGTCGAGCGTCGGGTCCTTGTAGACTGCCCACCAAGGGCCGGCGTCAACGCTCTCGCGCGGCGCCGCGAGCTTCCAGCCCTTGACCAGATTGCCCTTGAGCTCCTTGAATTTTTCCGGCGTCAGAACGGGAGGCTTGACGTAGTCGGGGCCGACCATGCAGCCTGAAAGCGCGAAAGCGAGCGCTAAGGGCGCGAATCCTGAGTGTTTCACGCGACAATCTCCGAGGCGCCCCGTAGCGAGTTTGGCTTGGCCATGCCCTGTCTTCCCATAAGGACGTCCCGAAGCCGAGCGGAGATTGACGCGTGGCTCGGGTCGAGCGAGGGCGAGGAGGCTTGGAGCCCGCCGGCCGAGTGCTGTCGTCCGCGCGCTGACGGTTCAAGGCGTGGCAAGAGAATTCCCCAGAATTATGGCGCCGTGGACACTTTTCGGACGCTCTTGATCTGTTCCAGCGTTGTAAGAGATTTTGCGGGCGAGCCGCTTGACGCGACGACCTCAACTTGATGAAGCGTAAGCGTCTGAGCGCTGAGGAATCCCGTGGAGACGATGACGTCGGAAAATGCGAGCGATGTCCAGACCGAGCAACCCGCTCAGAGGCGACGTACTTACGCTCGCCTCGCGCTCGCGGGAGCGGCGCTCGCGATCCTCGCCTATCTCGCGTGGAGTTACTGGGGCGGGACGAAAAACCAAAGCCATGGCGCTCCGCCGCAATCGGTGGGCGTCGCCACGATCGGCAAGGGCGACGTAAGGGTTTTCGCCATTGGCCTCGGCACAGTGACGCCGCTCGCGACCGTCAGTGTCGTCACCCAGATCAGCGGCCAGCTGACGCAGGTCGCGTTCAAGGAGGGCCAGATCGTCAAGAAGGGCGACTTTCTGGCTCAGATCGACCCACGACCTTATGAGATCGCCTTAGCGCAATATGAGGGGCAACTCGCGCATGACCAGGGCCTGCTCGAACAGGCGAGGGTCAATCTCGGCCGCTATCAGACGCTCCTGAAGCAGAACTCCATCGCCCGCCAGACCGAGGAGGACCAAGTCTTTCTCGTCAAGCAATACGAGGGCTCGGTCAAAACCGACCAGGCGTTGATCGATCAGCAGAAGCTCAATCTGATTTACGCCCATATCGTTTCGCACATTGACGGACGCGTCGGCCTGCGCCTCGTTGATCCAGGCAATTATGTGCAGACGACCACGAACAGCACGCTCGCGGTCATCACCCAGCTGCAGCCCATTACTGTGATCTTCCCGCTTCCCCAAGACCAAGTCCCCGACATTCTGCCGCAATTGAATGCGGGAAGCCGGCTGTCGGTCTTCGCCTTCGATCGCGCCAATATTCATCAACTCGGCGTCGGCGAATTATACGCCATCGACAGCCAAGTCGACACGACGACGGGCATGGTGAAATTTCGCGCGAGCTTTGAGAACAAGGAAAACAAGCTCTTCCCAAGCCAATTCGTCAATGCGCGCTTGCTCGTTCGCACCCTGCGCGACGTGGTCAGAATTCCCAACGCCGCCGTGCAGCGGGGCGCCCCGGGCGCCTACGCCTGGGTGGTCGACGCGCAGAACAAGGTTTCCGTGCGCAAGCTCGTGCTAGGACCTTCGGAAGAAGACATTACCGCGGTGACGTCGGGCCTCTCCCCTGGGGATCGAGTGGTGACCGAAGGCACTGATCGACTCCGCGAAGGCATGAGCGTCGTCGCGCCGCAGTAAGAAAGCTCTCGAACCGACAGAGGATCGATGAACGTCTCCGAGCCCTTCATCATGCGGCCGGTCGCCACCTCCCTGCTCATGGTGGCGATTCTGCTGACGGGCCTCGTGGCGTACCGCCTCTTGCCGCTCGCCACGCTGCCCGAGGTCGATTATCCGACCATTCAGGTGCAGACCTTCTATCCTGGCGCGAGCCCCGAGGTCATGACCTCGTCTGTCACCGCGCCGCTCGAGGTGCAGCTCGGTCAGCAGCCAGGGATCAACCAGATGATCTCGACGAGCTCCGCCGGGGCATCGATCATCACGCTGCAGTTCAGTCTGGATCTCTCGCTCGACGTGGCCGAGCAGGAAGTGCAGGCCGCGATCAATGCGGCCAATAACCTGCTGCCGGCGGATCTGCCTACGCCGCCCGTTTATTCCAAGGTCAATCCCGCCGATGCGCCGATTCTGACCTTGGCGCTGACCTCGAAGACCCTTTCGCTCATCGATATCGAGGACCTCGCCGAGACGCGGCTCGCTCAGAAGATCTCGCAGCAGGCGGGCGTGGGTCAGGTGGCGATCAGCGGCGGCAATCGTCCCGCGGTGCGGGTTCAGCTCAATCCGCGCGCGCTCGCCGCCTATGGGCTCAATATCGACGACGTGCGAACGACGCTCAACAATCAGAACGTCAACACGCCCAAAGGATTTTTTGACGGCCCTGAGCTGGCCTACACGATTAACGCCAACGACCAGCTGCTCGACGCCGACCAATATGCGCAGGTCATCATCGCCTATCGCAACGGCAATCCCGTCAGGCTGAAGGACGTGGCCACGATCATCCGCGGGCCCGAAAATAGGCTGCTGGCCGCCTGGTCCAACGAAACGCCCGCAATCATTCTGAACATTCGCCGTCAGCCCGGCGCCAACGTCATCGATGTCGCCGATGGAATCAAAAAGCTTTTGCCCTCGCTCAAGGACAGCCTGCCGGGCTCCGTAAATCTCGACATCATCAGCGATCGCACCTCTACGATCCGCGCTTCCGTTGACGACGTCGAGTTCGAGCTCGGGCTCGCCATCGTGCTCGTCGTGCTGGTGATCTTCGTCTTTCTGCGCACCATCGCCGCGACGCTGATCCCGAGCCTCTCGGCGCCTCTGTCGCTCATCGGCTGCCTCGGCGTCATGTATCTTTGGCGTTTCAGCCTGGACAATCTTTCGCTGATGGCGCTCACAATCGCCACGGGATTCGTCGTGGACGATGCGATCGTCATGATCGAGAATATCGCGCGCTACGTCGAGGAGGGCATGGAGCCCATGGAGGCCGCTCTCAAAGGGGCAGGGCAGATCGGCTTCACCATCATCTCGCTCACGATCTCGCTCATCGCGGTGCTGATCCCTCTCTTGTTCATGCGCGAGGTCGTTGGCCGCTTGTTTCACGAGTTCGCGATCACGCTGGCCGTGACGATCGTGATCTCCGCCTTCGTGTCGCTCACCCTCGTCCCGATGATGTGCGCCCGGCTTATTCATCATCGTCCCGAATCGGAGCGAAGCCGCTTCGACCTCGCGGCCGAGCGCGGATTCAATTGGCTCATCGACGCCTACGACCGCGCCTTGCTGGTCGTTCTCGATCATCAGCCGCTGACCCTCTTCGTCGCTCTCGCGACCTTGGCTGTGACCGCGCTTCTCTACGTGGTCATCCCCAAAGGCTTTTTCCCCGTCCAGGACGTTGGCTTGATTCAGGCGATCTCGGTCGGGCCGCAAAGCGCTTCATTCGCGGAGATGGCGCGCCTGCAGGGCGAGCTCGCCAAGGTGATCTTGAGGGACCCGGACGTCGAAAGCTTGAGCTCCTTCATCGGGGTCGACGGCGCCAATCCGACGCTCAACAACGGACGCTTCATCATCGACTTGAAGCCCTTTGATCAACGTAGTCTGAGCGCCTCGCAAATTATCCAGCGGCTGCAGACGCAGGTCGCAAGCGTCGCAGGCGTCACGCTTTACATGCAGCCGGTGCAAGATCTGACGATCGACGCGACCGTGACCCGCGCGCAATTCAAGTTCATCCTGGAAAATCCGCGCATGCAGGAGTTTCAGGAGTGGGTGCCGAAGCTCGTGCAGCGACTCGCGGAGCAACCGGAGCTTGCCGACGTCGCGAGCGATCTGCAGCAGGGCGGCCTCGGCCTCGATCTCACGATCGACCGCGCGACCGCTGCGCGGTTCGGGGTCACCCCGGCGACGATCGATAACGCGCTTTATGATTCCTTTGGACAGCGCATCGTCTCGACCGTTTACACGCAGAACAACCAATATCGCGTGATCCTGGAGTCTGATCCCGCGGTTCAGACGCATATCGACAATCTTTCGGCGATCTATCTGCCGTCCTCCACTTCGACGACCTTTGGGCAAGTGCCGCTCAATGCGATCGTCCATGTCCGACAACGGACATCGCCGCTGCTGATCACGCATTTCGGCCAATTCCCCGCGACGACGATCTCCTTCAATCTAGGCCCGCATACGAGGCTCGGCGCCGCTTCCGAGGCGCTCGACCGGGTGATCAAGGACATGCAGCTGCCCAGGAGCTTCATCGTCGCCTATCAGGGCGTGCTGGGAGCGTTCCGCTCGTCGCTCACCAATCAGCTGCTGCTCATTCTCGCGTCAATCACGGCCATGTATATCGTGCTGGGCGTGCTTTACGAAAGCTACATTCACCCGATCACGATTCTCTCGACGCTTCCTTCCGCGAGCGTCGGCGCGCTCGTGACGCTCATGCTCTTCAATTATCAGCTGGACATCATCGCGATCATCGGAATCATCCTGCTCATCGGCATCGTCAAAAAGAACGCGATCATGATGATCGACTTCGCGCTCGACGCCGAGCGCAACGAAGGCAAGGCGCCGCGCGAGGCGATCCTGCAGGCCTGCCTCCTGCGGTTTCGTCCGATCCTCATGACGACGATGGCCGCGATTTTGGGCGCCGTGCCGCTCATGCTGGGTTCGGGCGCGGGATCGGAATTGCGGCGACCCTTGGGCTACGCGATCGTCGGCGGGCTGATTGTCAGCCAGGTGCTGACCCTCTTCACGACGCCCGTGATCTATCTTTATTTCGATCGGCTCGCGCAGCGCTTCGGCTGGCGGTCGACGCTCCCGGCGCCGCCGCCATGAGCATTTCGGCGCCCTTCATCGCGCGCCCGGTCGCGACCACGCTTCTTACGATTGGTCTCGCCATCGCCGGCGCGCTCGGCTTCTTCAGCCTTCCGGTCGCGCCTGTGCCTCAGGTCGATATTCCGACCGTCATCGTCCTCGCCCAATTGCCGGGCGCCAGCCCCGAGACGGTCGCAAACAGCGTCGCCAGCCCTCTCGAGCGCCATCTCGGCCAGATCGCCGACGTGAGCGAGATGACCTCGTCGTCGAGCCTCGGCATCTCGCGCATCGCTCTGCAGTTCGGCCTCGGTCGCGACATCGACGGCGCCGCGCGCGACGTACAGGCGGGGATCAATGCCGCGCGCGCGGATCTTCCAACCAATCTGCGCACCAATCCGACCTATCGCAAGGTCAATCCGGCCGACGCGCCGATCGTGATTCTCGCGCTGACCTCGAAGACGCTGACCCGCGGGCAGCTCTATGACGCGGCGAGCAATGTGCTGCAACAAAGGCTGTCGCAGCTCGAGGGGGTAGGCCAGGTCATCATCGGCGGCGCGACGCTGCCCGCGGTGCGCGTCGAGCTGGATTTCGAGGCGCTCAACAAATTCGGGATCGGCCTCGAGGACGTCCGCGCGGCGCTGGCTTCCGCCAACGCCAACAGTCCCAAGGGCGCGATTGAGGAAGGCGCCAAGCACTTTCAAATCTACGACAACGATCAGGCCACCAAGGCCGAGGATTATGCCCCGCTCGTCATCGCCTACCGCAACGGCAACGCGATTCGCCTCTCCGATGTCGCCACGGTGACCGACTCGGTCGAAGACGTCCGCAACGCAGGCTATTTCAACGACGATCCGGCGGTGGCGGTGATTCCCTTCACGCAGCCCGGAGCCAATATCATTGACACCGTCGAGCGCATCAAGGCCGAGCTCCCCGCGCTCGAGGCGGCGATGCCCGGCGACATCAACGTCGTCATCGCTGGCGATAAATCGCTGACGATCCGAGCTTCACTTGCGGACACCGAGATGACGCTGGTCATTGCAGTGCTGCTCGTCATCGGCGTCGTCTATTTCTTCTTGCGTGACGTCCGTGCGACGATCGTGCCAAGCATCGCCGTGCCGGTTTCGATCGTCGGCTCTTTCGGCGTCATGTATCTTGCGGGGTTCACGCTCGACATCCTCTCGCTGATGGCGTTGACGATCGCGACGGGCTTCGTCGTGGATGACGCCGTCGTCGTCGTCGAGAACACCGCTCGGCACATTGAAGCCGGGATGCCGCAAAGAGAGGCCGCGCTTCGCGGCGCTCGCGAGGTCGGCTTCACGGTCCTGTCGATCAGCCTGTCGCTCGTCGCGGTCTTCACGCCGATTCTGTTCATGGGCGGGATTCCCGGCCGTTTCTTCCGTGAATTCGCGCTGACGTTATCGATCGCGATTCTGATCTCGCTCGTGATCTCGCTGACGACGACGCCGATGCTCTGCTCCTTGCTGTTGCGCAAGAAAGAAGCGGCGGAAGTGTTACGCCCTGGGAGGCGCACCTTTTTTGAGCGCATGCTCGAGGGTTATGAGAAGAGCCTCATTGTGGCCTTGCGGCATCCGCGAACCATCATGCTCATCCTTCTCGCGACGGTGGCGCTCAACGTCTGGCTCGTTGGCGTCCTCCCCAAGGGCTTTTTTCCGACCCAAGACACGGGGCGTCTTACGGGGGTGCTGCGGGGGGATCAGTCCGTCTCTTTCCAGGCCATGCAGAAGAAGCTCGTGCAGATGATCGCGATCGTGCGGAAAGATCCCGCCGTCGACAATGTCATCGGCTTCACGGGCGTCGGGAGCGGCGGGCAGGCGGCTGCGGTGAACACCGCTTCCGTCTATGTCAATCTGAAGCCGCTCGAAGAGCGTCACGATAGCGCCGAGGAGGTGATTGCGAGGTTGCGCCCGGCGCTTTCGAAAATTCCGGGCGGCGAGGTCTTTTTGAGCGCCATTCAGGATTTTCGCGTCGGCGCGCGATCGTCGAACGCGCTCTATCAATATACGCTGCTCGGCTCGGGCGCGGATCTCTATGAATGGACGCCGAAGCTCGTGGACGCGCTGAACAAAGGCGGCGTGCTGCGCGATGTGAGCTCCGATCAGCAGCTGCGGGCGCTCGAGGCCGACGTCAACATCGATCGCGACACCGCGTCGCGGCTCGGACTGACCGCCGCGCAGATCGACAACGCGCTATACGACTCCTTTGGCCAGCGGCAGGTTTCGGTAATCTACCAGGCGCAAAATCAGTATCACGTGGTCATGACGATCGACCCGCGCAGCACGCAGCGGCCGGACGCTCTCAACGAAATCTATGTTTCGACCGCCGGCGCGCCCGCAAGGGGCACGGCGCGGACCAACGCGCCGGTCGGCACCGCGGTCGCTTCGACCGAGCAGGCGGTCACGCCCTCCACAACGTCGACCAGCGCCGCCACTGCCGCCGCCGCCGCGGCCGCCGTCAACGCCACCGCGCGGAATGCGACGACCAATGCGCTCGCCGTCGTCGGCACCGCCACGGCCTCCACGGGCTCATCGGTCAGCACGAGCGAGGAGACCATGGTTCCGCTCCCTGGCGTCGCGAGCTTCAGCCCCGGCCACACCGCGCTCGCCATCAATCATCAGGGGCTTTTCGTCGCCACGACGATCTCCTTCAATCTCGCCGAGGGCGCCTCTCTCTCCCAGGCGCTCGAGGATATCGAACGCGCGACGCGGCAAATCGGCATGCCGCCGACGCTCAAGGGCTCGCTGACTGGCACCGCCCAGCTCTTTACGGAATCCCTCAAGACCGAGCCTTTGCTCATCATGGCGGCCCTCGTCGCCGTCTATATCGTGCTCGGGATGCTCTACGAAAGCTACGTGCATCCGATCACGATCCTCTCGACGCTGCCCTCGGCCGGCGTCGGCGCGATGCTCGCGCTGCTGATTTTCCACACGGAATTCAGCGTCATCGCCTTCATCGGCGTGATCCTGCTCATCGGCATCGTCAAGAAGAACGCGATCTTGATGATCGACTTCGCTATCGAGGCCCGGCGCGTTCAAGGCGTCTCCTCTTACGACGCGATTTACGAAGCCTGCCTTTTGCGCTTCCGCCCCATCATGATGACGACGATGGCGGCGATCCTTGGCGCGGTCCCGTTGGCCTTGAGCTTCGGCAATGGCGGCGAGGTTCGTCGGCCTTTAGGCATCGCCATCGTCGGCGGGCTGATCGTGAGCCAAGCGTTGACGCTCTACACGACGCCCGTGATCTACCTGTATCTCGACCGTTTCAGCGTCTGGGCGGGAGCGCGATGGGCAAGGATCATGGCGCGCCTCGGCGGACGCGCGCCCGAGCGAAGCGCGTAGCCGGTCTCGAGCGCCTCCGACGCCAGCGCCACAATTGCGGACTAATCCGGGCGTATTTCACGAGGATTGGGGAGCGTAGTTTCAAGTCCAGCGGGGTAGGTCAAGGATGCGCGTCATCGTTCCTCGGCAGCCTGACCATGCGCAGGTCGTAGAACGTCATCGCGGGGCGCAGCCGTCGCGCAGCGCCGTCGTGCAGGTCGAGTCCGCCTTCAACAATTTCTCCCGACTGGCGCGGGCCAACTGGATTTTCGCCGTGACCGAGATATCCAAGGGACTAGCCATCGTTACGATCGGGGACATGGTCATCGCGGAAGACTTGGGCGAGGTCGTCAGGATCGCCGCGACGGCGCTGCCCGAGATGCGCGGCGCAGCGAGGAGACCGGCGGACGGCTAGGGCATGTCCTGGCCGAGAAATCGCTTTGCGCGCCTCGGGGACAGACTCTAGACCTTCGCTCCGCTCGCGCCTGTCCCAACCGTCTGGATTCTTTGGGGGTTTTCCCTGGTGGAGCTGCGGGGAATCGAACCCCGGACCTCTGCAGTGCGATTGCAGCGCTCTCCCATCTGAGCTACAGCCCCGGCCAGGGGCGCTGACTACACTGCGCCTCTCGGCTCTGTCAATCGATTCTGCGCCGCCGCTGATTTTCGGCGTTTCAGGCGCCGATTGCGCGCGGTCGCGGCGGGCGTTAGAGGTGGCGCGATTCCTCCTCTTCGAAAGAGTGGTTCGAGGGAAGAGCGCGCTAATAGTGAGTGGCAAATGCAATACGCCGTGATCAAGCTGCTTTTGACGGTCATCGACATCTACTGGTGGGTTGTCGTCGCCTCCTTCATCGTTTCCTGGCTCGTGGCCTTTGACGTGATCAACACGCGTTCGAGCACGGTCTATTCGATTCGCCGGGCGCTCGCGGCCATGACCGAGCCTGTCTACGAACCCATCCGCCGTGTCATTCCGACCTTCGGCGGGCTGGACTTCTCCCCGATGATCGTCCTGCTCGCCCTGCAATTCTTGAGCGATATCATCGCCCATAGCGCCAGCTACGGCGCGCTTGGCTGATCCCTGGATCGAAGAGCGGGATGGCCTCGCCCTCTGGCTGCGGCTGACGCCCAAAGGCGGCCGCGACGCGCTGGAAGGGATCGAGACGCTCGCGGACGGGCGCGTGGTCCTGAAGGCGAGGGTTCGCTCGGCGCCGGAGGACGGGCGCGCCAACGCCGCCCTGATCGCTCTCCTCGCCACGGCGCTGCATGCGCCAAAAAGCGCGTTCACGCTCGTGTCGGGCCAGACGGCGCGCTTGAAGAAAATTCACGTCGCGGGGGATCCCGCGAGCCTCAAGACAGCGCTGGCGCAATTGCTGGCGCAAGGTCCACGCTGAAGGAACGAGCTTTAGAAGATGACCGCGCAAAAATCGAACATCGGAAATTTCTTCGAGGATTTCTCGCTCGGTCAGATCATCCGCCACGCGACGCCGCGCAGCGTCACAGTGGGCGACGTTTCGTTTTACACGGCGCTTTATCTGCCGCGCTTCGCCGTGCAGTCCTCCTCGGCTTTCGCCAAGGCGATCGGCTATAAGGAGGCCCCGATCGACGACGCGCTCGTCTTCCATCTCGTGCTCGGCAAGACCGTGCCCGACATTTCGCTCAACGCGCTCGCTAATCTCGGCTATGCAGATCTCAAATTTCTTGCGCCAGTCTATGCCGGCGACACATTGACCGCGACCTCCGAGGTGATCGGTCTGAAGGAAAACTCCAACAAGGAGACAGGCGTCGTCTATGTGCGCTCCACAGGGCGCAATCAGCATGGCGACGTCGTGCTCGATTACGCCCGCTGGGTGATGGTGAAGAAGCGCGACAAAAGCGCGTCGGTGGGAGCCGAAGTCGTCCCCAGCTTGCCGAAATCGGTTGAGCCCAAGGATCTCGGCAAGGCCGTCCCCAAGATCGACGTCGCGGCTTACGATCGGGCGCTCGCGGGCTCGCCTTTCCTCTGGGACGATTATGAGAAGGGTGAGAAGATTGATCATATCGACGGCATGACCGTCGAAGAGGCGGAGCATCAGCTCGCCACGCGGCTCTATCAAAACAACAGCAAGGTGCATTTCAATCAGTTTTACGAATCGCAAGGGCGATTCGGCAAGCGCATCATCTACGGCGGCCACGTCATCTCAATGGCCCGCGCGATTTCCTTCAACGGGCTCGCCAACGCGTTTCACATCTCGGCGATCAACGGCGGAAAGCACGTCAATCCGCTCTTTTCCGGCGGGACGATCTTCGCGTGGAGCGAGGTGCTGGACAAGGCCGAGATTCCGGGGCGCGACGACATCGGCGCGTTGCGTTTACGCCTAGTTGCCGCGAGGGACAGGCCTTGCGCCGACTTTCCGCTCACCGGACCCGACGGCAAGCCCGACCCGTCCGTTCTGCTCGACCTCGATTACTGGGCGGTGATGCCGCGCTGAATCGTTGAAGGCCGAGATATGCGCCTTCGACGCCAGCGCGTTTCCCGCTCGAACGGTCGTTCGAGCGATAAGGAAACGCGCCACATCAAAAGGTTGGAGCATGTCATGACCGGAAAACCGCTTCGCACTTTTCCGTGACATGCTCTAAGACTAGCTGCGCATTCGATGGCTCGAACGCGCAGCTCAAAAGGATCCGTCCGGACCGTTTAGAAGAACCAGCCGAGGATCGGGATGACCGGGGCGGGCGCGACAGGCGCGGCGTAAGCGAAGACCGGGGACCTGTAGTCGATCTTGTAGTGCTCGATGCGATAGACCGGATAGGTGACCGTCCCTGCCGCAACGAGCTGCGTGTAGATGTGGTGGTGATGACGATGGCAGTACCACCGCACATAGTCCACGGGAGCCTCGACCTTCGTGGCGTCGTTCTGCGCCAAGGACGGAACTCCGGCGACCGCGCTCGTGGCCAAACCGCAAAGCAGACCGAGCCCCAGCACCGTCGACGCGATTTTGATGTTGACGTTACGCATATCCTCACCTCGCCTTTTCAAAAGCGTAGCTTCGATTGCACGGATCGAGCCGTACAATGATCATTTTATGTTAAATCCGTATTTTCCGCAATATTTGCAGTCGGAGCCCCTGCAGATTCTTTTCTCATTTTGAAACAGATGGTTAAGAAATGATGAGTTCGGTCCGGCTCCCCGAAGCCCTTCGCTTTACTCCTCCCCAGTCACATGCCGGGCGCCAATTTGCCTCTGCGGAGCGGCTTGTTGGTCTCAAATCCGTTGAAACGGCGCGCTTGTGCGCAATCTTCCTTAAGAGACCCCGGCAGGCGCGGCGCGCTTTACGTTCAACCTTGACGCCGCGACGATCGAGCTTTGTCCGACCCGGCGGCGACGGCGACTTGTGTAATGTCGCGAAGCGAGTCAGTATCCGCGCACACACGCGAAGCGCGAGAAAGGCAAGAGGATAACTGCTGTGAGCGACGAATCTCCCTCCGCGGACGGCCCGGGCGCCGGGTTGAAGCGGGTGAGTTCGGCCGAGATGGCGAAGCGCTTCAGCGCCTACTGCGATCTTGCGCTGAACGCGCCTATCATCGTCACGAAGAATGGTCGTGACAGGCTCGTCGTTCTGAGCATCGACGAATTCAATTTTCTGCGCGACTTTGTCGAACGGTCGGGCGCGACAGGCGCAAGAGACGAATCGCGTTCCGGCGGCTCGTTCGTTATGGCGAAAAAAGCTGTCTCCTAAAGCGGTGGGCGAAAGACCGTTTCGCACCTTTGCGTGACAGGCCCTAGCGCGCTTCCCGCTCGAACGGAATCGTTCGAGCGGGAAGCGCGCTAAGTCAAAAAGTTAGAGCATGTCATGATCGGAAAACCGCTTCGCACTTTTCCGTGACATGCTCTAGACAGGTCGCGCCGAAATGGTTTCCCATCTCGTGCGGGCCAAAGCGCGCAGATATTTTAGATATTCGCGCAGCAGCAGGCGCAGGACGCGCTGGTCTTCGAAATAAGATTCGACGCGGACATGCTCGCCCACGACAGGGTAGGGGTAAAGCTCAACGCCTGGCAGGGCCGACTGAAGCTCGAGAAGCGCCCTCGGCATGTGATAGTTCGAGGTTACGATGATGAGCGGGCCGACAAGCCCGCGTCGCTGCATCCAATCCCGGGTTTCGCGGGCGTTGCCCTCGGTGTCCTGCGCCTGATAGCCGAGATCGACGCAGCAATTGAACAGCTGGCGCGAGATCGGAAGAAGCCGTTCGATCGCGGCGCCGTGCGTCATCGGATTGACGCCCGTGATCAAGAGTCGTTGGGCCTGGCCCCGCGCCAGCAATTCGGTGGCCTGCAGCACCCGATCAGAGCCTCCCGTCAGCACCACGACGCCTTCGGCGTCGAGCTCCAACGGATGCTCTTCGCGCGCCAACGAGGCGGCAAAGCCAATAAAGCCTGCAGTGAGCAAGGCCGTCAGAAAGGCGAGCGCGCAAAAGCCGTGCGAGGCCGCGCCAAGCCAGAAACGGCGTCGCTGCGCTTGCAATGCTCGTCCCCTTCTCGGTGAGCGCCGCGCTCGCGAAAAGCGCGGCTGGCGAGACCGTCGCCGTCGAGCCATCATTGCGACGGCGCCGCCAGCCTGTCCAGCGCCGCGCGGTTGTGCGGAATTGCCGCCCGAACTTCCGCGTCCTCACTCCAGCTCGCGCAGCCGTCCGAGCACGATGAGGCGAGACAAGAGGCCCGTCGCGAGAGCCGCCGCGGCCGCAAGCAGTAGGATCGCGGCAAAACCGCGGGCGTCGAGCGCCGCCTCGCCGAACATGGCCGCGACCTGCTCGCCGCTCGGCGTCGCCACGATTCTCCGCGCCACAATACGCGCGACGAGAAAGAACAGCGTCGCGGCGCCGCCGCCGATCGCCGCGCCGCGCAACCCGAGCGCGAGGAAGCGGCGCTGAAATTCGCTGGCGATGAAGGCGTCGTCGGCCCCGACGAGATGCAGGACCTCGACGATCTCTCGATTGGTGGCGACAGCCGCGCGCGTCGCCGAGGCGACGGCCACGGCCATCGCCGCGACGATGAGGACGAAAACAAGCGCGGCGAGCGCCACGACCGTGCCCGCCATGCGCGACAGCCGCTCGAGCCAGACCCGGTGGTCGTCGAGCACGGCGGCGGGCGTCGCCTGGGCGAGACTGGCGCGCAGCTTTGCGAGATCGGGCGGACGGCTCGGGTCGATCTTGACGACGACCATGCGCGGCGTCGGCAGCTCGGCGAGATTCAGTCCCTCTCCGAGCCAGGGCGCGAGCAGGGCTTCCGACTCTTCTTTCGTATAAGGACGCGCGTCGCGCACGCCGCTCGCCGTCAGGACGGTCCGCGTCACCGCCTGGACGTCGGCCTCAAGGTCTCGCCCCTCGACCGGCTTCACCTGCACGGTGATCTCGCGCGCCAGCTCCTTGCGCCAATCGGCGCTGGCGTCGGCGACGAGCAGCGCTGCGCCCGCCGCCAGCGCGGCAAGGAACGTCGTGATCGCGATGACGATCACAAGCGAACGTCCCGCAACCGAATCGGTTGGCGCCAATGGCTTTTGCGGCGGCGGCGGCTCCTCCGCCGTCTTTGCTTCCGGCGCGGCGAGCATCGTCTCGAGGGGGCCTTCACTCATAGACATGCAGCCGCCCTTCCGCCAGCACGAGGCGGCGCGCCGCCTCATATTGATCCATCAGATCGAGGTCGTGAGTCGCGATGACAACGGCCGCGCCCGACTTGTGCAGCTCGACGAAGAGTCGCAGAAGGCGGCGCGCGAGCGGCGGATCCACATTGCCCGTCGGCTCGTCGGCGATCAGCAACTCGGGGCGCCCGATGACCGCGCGCGCGATCGCCGCGCGCTGCTTCTCGCCTCCCGAGAGCACGCTGGGCGGGCTGTAGCGCCGCTCGAAAAGACCGACCCAGCGCAAGAGCTCGAAGACCTCGGCGCGATAGTCCGCCTCCTCGCGTCCGAGAACGCGCAGGGGCAGCGCCACGTTCTCGTAGAGCGTCAAATGGTCGAGCAGGCGAAAATCCTGAAAGACGACGCCGAAGCGGCGGCGGATCTCGGTCACCGCCGGCTTGTCGAAGGTCGCGGCGTCCTTGCCGAACACCTCAATCTTGCCTCGGGTGGGCTTGAGCGAGAGCATGAGGAGCTTCAAGAGGGTCGTCTTGCCAGCCCCGGACGGCCCTGTAAGGAACTGAAAGGATTTGGGCGCGAGGGAGAAATTCAGATCCTTGAGCGTCTCCTCTCCGGTCCCGTAGCGCAGGCCGACATTTTGGAATGTGAGCAAGGACGGCCTCGCGGAGAATCGGGCGCGCCGGAATCGGCGCCGGGATGGGTCCGAGATTAGCGCGGCGCGGGCAGGGAGGGGACTCCCCCACACGCATCCCGACGGGGTCGGCTTGGAGGGGCGTTGACGGCCCCAATCGGATCTTCCGTTCGCCGCAGGCGAAATTGCCCCACCGCAGCAAGCATTTACTGACTACCGCAGGTAAAGGCCACCGGAGTCCGGGCAGGATAGGAGATTTTGGGGTGAATTTTCGGCCGGAGGTAGGCCGCGGTGGAATGAAAAGAATTCAAGCGATGATCGAAAGAATTCATTTCCGGCGCTCTATCCGGCCCCACTACTGTGGCCTCCTTGCGCGCATTTTGGGAGGCTCCCTTGCAAAAACTATCGCTTCTCACCCTCCTTGGTTTGCTCATGGCGAGCGGCGCCTTCGGGGAAACAACCGGGAATTTCTCGATCCTCGGCAAGCTTCAACAAGGCCCAGGGAACGTCACGGCGACGCCGACTGGCAGAATTATCATGAGCCAGCATCAGTTCTACGCCCCGAAGGCGTCGGTGGTGGAGTGGCGTCCGGATGGCTCCATCACGCCCTTCCCAAATGCGGCGCTGAACGACAGGAGTCACCCTTCCGGTTTGACCCTCGACTCGGTGCTCGGCGTTCGCACCGATGGAGCGGGCGTTGTCTGGATGCTCGACAACGGCATGCGAAGCGGCGTCACGCCCAAGCTCGTCGGCTGGGATACACGGAGCGACAAGCTCCACCGAGTGATTTACCTGCCCGAACCCATCGCGCCGAAGAACGCCTTCGTCAACGACTTCACCGTGGATAGCCGGCACAATCGGATATTCATCGTCGATCCCGCCGGCGGCGCGAATGCGGCGATCATTGTCGTCGATTTGGCGACAGGCGCCGCTCGACGGGTGCTGGAGGGACATCCGAGCGTCACGCCCGAGAAGATCGATCTCTTCATCGACGGACGACCCATCGAGACCAAGGATGCGGAGGGTCGCGTTACGCGGCCAAGAATTGGAGTGAACCCCGTCACCGAGGATTTGGAAGATGAATGGGTCTATTTCGGCCCCATGCATTCGACCTCTCTCTATCGCCTCAAGGCTGCCGATCTTGCAGACGAAAGCCTTGACCAAAAAGCCTTGGCCGCCAAAGTTGAGCGGTACAGCGCCAAGCCGATATGCGACGGCGTCACCATCGACCGGGCGGGGAACATCTACCTTGGCGACCTCGCGGAAAATGCGATCGGCGTGATCAAGCCGGACGGAAACTATTTGCGGCTAGCGCAAAGCCCGGAGCTCGCATGGGTGGATTCTTTGGCCTTTGGCCCTGGCGGCAAATTATACGCCGTGGTGAACCAACTCCATCGCTCGGCTGCGCTGAACGGCGGCGCGGATCTTTCAAAGCCGCCCTATCTTCTGATTGAGGTCAAGGCGTTGGCGGAAGGCATGCCGGGCCGATGAAGGCTCGAGCATGTCACGGAAAAGTGCGAAGCGGTTTTCCGGTCAAGACATGCTCTAACTTTTTGACTTCGCGCGATTCCTTATCGCTCGAACGATTCCGTTCGAGCGGGAAACGCGCTAGTCTCTCGGCGAGGCAAGTTCGCGACAGGCGGATATAATCTGTTCACGGAACCAACGATGCGACGAATCCTTCTCGCGCAGCGGATGCCACACCATAACGAGATTATACCGGGGCAAGTCGATGGGCAGGGTGAGGATGCTCAACGGCGTCGAAGCCGCAAAAACATTCGCGACTCGCTCCGGCAGAGACAGCTCCATCTCAGTTTGCGCCACAATCAACGGCGCCGATAAAAAATGAGGAACGATCAGCGCTATGCGACGGGACAGGCCTCGTTCGGCGAGCCAATCGTCGATGACGCCAAACCGTGTTCCGGTTCGCGAGATCAGCACGTGTTTCATGGCTAGGTAGTCATCGAGCGTGAGCGCCTCCCCGCGGGCCATGGGGTGCCCGCGTCTCACGACAGAGACCATGCGATCGTCGAATAGATATTCCCTCACCAAATGACTCGGAGGCTTCAAGACCGCCTCAAATCCGAGAACAACATCGAGCTCGCCATATTCAAGGTCTTGCTCAGGAAATGGTTGTTCGGTGCGTTTGACATGGATGTCGACGCCAGGAGCCGTCGACTCGATGCGCTCCATCAGCAAGGGCGCGACCAGAAGGTCCATGTAATCCGTCGCCGCCATGGTGAAGCGCTGGCGGCTCTCCGCAGCGATGAACTGATCCGGCGCATGGATCAGGCCTTTCGCGTCGCGTAAGAGGGCCTTGACCGGTCCAACGAGGGAGAGCGCGCGCTCCGTCGGTCTCATGCCGCTTGGCGTGCGAACCAGCAGCGGGTCGCCGAATTGCTGCCGCAAGCGCTGAAGCGCGTGGCTCATGGCCGATTGCGTGACGAACATTCGTTCCGCAGCCCGGGAGACGCTTAGCTCCTCCATCAAGACATCGAAAGAGACCAAAAGATTGAGATCGAAATTCCGCAGCTCCGACATTTCGCTCCTCGCCGTCTTCTCGCGAATGTTGGGACCGATGATGATCTTGCTCTCACCGCTCTTATGCGCCCGCTGAATCTCGCGAGCGATTAGATTCATGCCCCTATCAAAAATCATCATTTAACAGAACGGACAGCCCTTCCTAGTGTGTCAGCAGGCGTTGGTGTTTTGCCCGCGGCCTTGCATGGGCGCGGTCACATAGGCTTGCGCCAGCCTCGAGGTCTCCAAACGGGGAGCGAAATGACTGCGACAGACTTGGAATCCGCCGTTCAACCCTATGCGGGCGAAAAAGCGCGCCTGAGCCGGGCCTATGATTATCTCATCCTCGTCCTGGCGTTCTTTCTCTTCGTCGGAGCCTTTCATCTCCATGTCGCGCTCACGGTGGGCGACTGGGATTTTTGGTTGGATTGGAAAGACCGCCAATGGTGGCCACTCATCACACCGCTGATGATGATCACCTTCCCTGCAGCGGTTCAAGCGGTGCTCTGGCCAAACTTCCGCTTGCCGCTTGGCGCGACGCTCTGCATCTCTTGCTTGTTGATCGGAACCTGGATCACGCGGGTCTTCGCCTACCATCTGTGGAATTACTTCCCCATAAACGAGGTTCTTCCCGCAACGATGTTGCCGAGCGCCTTGGTGCTCGACGCAGTCCTCATGCTGAGCAACAGTCTGACCATCACCAGCATTTTCGGCGGCATGGCCTTCGCCTTGCTCTTCTATCCGAGCAACTGGCCCATTTTTGCGATGTTTCACGTTCCGGTCGAGTACGGCGGCGCGCAGCTGACGGTCGCCGATCTCTTCGGCTTCCAATACGTGAGAGCCGGGACGCCGGAGTATCTTCGTTTGATCGAGAGGGGCACGTTACGCACTTACGGCCAATACGCAACGCCTCTGTCGGCCTTTTGCGCGGCTCTTCTCTGCACGCTGATGTACCCGCTGTGGTGGTGGCTTGGCAAAGCTTTCGCCACCACGAAATACGTCAAAAATATCTAAGGGGCGCGTCCATGAGAAACTCGCTGAAAAGCCTTTTCCTCGGCCTCGGCCTCGCCGTCGTCGCTCAGCTCGGCTCCCCAACTGCGGCGCTCGCCCACGGCGAGAAAGCGCTTGAGCCTTTCGTTCGCATGCGCACCATTCAATTCTACGACGTGGAATGGTCGAAGAACATTCTTGCCGTCAATGACGAGGTCGTACTGACGGGCAAGTTCCATGTCGCCGAGGACTGGCCGCGCGGCGTGGCGAAGCCCGATGCAGCCTATCTCAACGTGTCGGCGCCAGGGCCCGTATTGGTTCGCACGGAACGATACATCAATGGACAACCGTCGGTGAGCTCCTTCGCTTTGAAACTTGGCGGCGATTACGAGTTCAAGATCGTGCTCAAAGCGCGTGTTCCCGGGCGCTTCCACATCCATCCCTTCTTCAACCTGCACGATGCGGGACCGGTAATGGGGCCTGGCGAATGGGTCGAAATTTCCGGTCAACCCGCGGCTTTCGTGAACCCGGTGAAAACACTCGATGGCGCCGTGATCGACATGGAGAGTTATGGGCTCGTCAACGGCGTCATCTGGCATTTGCTCTGGATTGCCTTGGGATCGGCTTGGCTCGTTTGGTGGGTGCGTCGGCCTTTGTTCCTGCCGCGGTTCAGGAGGGTCCGCGAGGGACGCGACGCCGAACTGATTTCTCCTGTCGATAAGAAAATCGCCCTCGCAATCCTTGTGGGAGTTCCAGCGGTTGTGCTTGCGGCTAACGCGCTTGCGGATCGCCAATATCCCTACGCCATCCCGCTGCAAGCGGCGCTGGACCAAATCAATCCACTGCCGCCGATCGTGAACAGCGGACTTGTCAGCGCGAAAATTCAACGCGTCGAATTCAACATTCCCGGTCGCGCTGTCACCCTTTTCGCCCTCATCCACAACGGATCGGACCAGCCGGTGCGCGTGACGGAATTCGCGACAGCGAATGTGCGCTTCCTGGCGCCCGGAGCGAACGACGCCAATCAGCAGAATAGTCGAAACACCGATGCTGGCGTCGTCCGCGATGGGTTGACGATCGACAGGGCCGAAGCCATCGCGCCGGGCGAAACGCGCGCGCTCCGCATCACCGCGGCCGACGCGCTTTGGCAAAAGGAACGGCTCGACGGTCTCGTGCGGGACGCCGACAGCCGCATCGGCGGACTTCTCTTCCTCGCCGACCCCACCGGCGCGCGCCACATCGCAAGCGTCGCCTCGGCGGTGATTCCAAAGTTCAACTCAGCCACGGGCTCGGCCACCACGGAGAAATGACATGTCCCTTTCACCTCAGGCTTTGGCGGCTTCCTCAGCAGGCGAGATCGGAGGATTGCCCTGGTACCTTCGCGATCTTCCCAAATACCTGGCCACTTTCGTGGGGATGACGGCGATCTATGTGGGCTTCCGGCTTTATCAGGGCGCATTCGGCATTTCAGCCGGGCTCGACTCGAGTGAGCCGGCGTTCGAGGCTCATTGGATGCGCCTTCTCTACCTGGAGGCGGCTTTCCTTGCCGTGGTCTTCCCAACTCTCTGGGGATACCTCTGGTTGACGCGCGATCGCGATCTCGAGGCGATCACGCCGAAAGAGGAGCTCACGCGCTATTTCACCCTGACGATGTGGATCAGCATCTATACCTTCGGCGTCTATTGGGCCGGCAGCTACTTCGCGGAACAAGACAATTCTTGGCATCAGGTGGCCGTTCGCGACACGCCCTTCACGGCCAACCACATCATCGAATTTTACTTCAATTTTCCCTTCTACATTCTCATGGGCGGCTCGGCTTGGATTTACGCGCGAACGAGGCTCCCGCTCTACGCGAAGGGGATCTCCGTACCCCTCACGCTCGCTGTCGTCGGTCCTTTCATGATCTTCGTGAGCGTCGGATTCAACGAGTGGGGTCACACCTTCTGGTTTCGAGAAGAATTCTTCGCCGTTCCGATCCACTGGGGTTTCGTTGTCGGTGTTTGGTTCGCCCTCGCGGTCGGCGGAATACTGCTGCAGCAGGTCAACCGGATCACCGAATTGCTGGATCAAATCGAGGACGCGCCGTGAGGCCGCCCCAAGGCGTTGTGACAAAGCAAGTGAGTCGATCGCGCGCATCTCCCTCTCCCCGCTTGCGGGGAGAGGGAACTCGCGGCCTCGTTACGACGTGAGAACAGGGCGTCAAGCGTCGGATTTATACCACTCGTTACGGAGGTCGGACATGCCGCTGGTTCGGATCGATGTGAACAAGAAGGCGTCAAGCGAGCTGATCCGCGCGGTCGGCCAGGCCGTCTATGGCGCGATGATCGAAATTGCCGGAGTCCCGCTGCATGACAAGTTCCAAATTGTCACGCGTCATGAGGCCGATGAGCTTATCTATCCTGCCGAAGGCTATCTTGGAGCGGCCTATTCTGAGCAAATGATCTTCATCCAGGTCATCTGGCTCGGCGGCCGCTCCGTGGAGACAAAACAGGGGTTCTACGCAAGGGTCGTCGACGAGATCCACAAGAGTCAAAATATCAGAAAGGAAGATATTGTGATCGTGTTGTTGGAGAACGGACGGGAGGATTGGTCCTTTGGCAACGGCTTGATGCAATACGGCCCCAAGTAGCGCCATGACGCCGCCCAAGCTGACCTTCCGTGAATTGAGGGCGCGCGCGCTGGTCCTGAAGCTCAAGCGCCCGATTGTTGCGAAAATCGCCACCCTTACGGAATGGCCGGTCGTGCTGATCGACCTATACACGGAAGAAGGGGTCGTCGGGCGCAGCTATCTCGGGCCCTATGTCGTGAAGTCGATGCGCTACATCGTCGCCGCGCTCAACGACTTCTCCGACTTGATGAAGGGCCGAGCGATCGCGCCGGTAGAATTGTTTGAAACTGCGCGACGGTCGCTGCATTTCGTCGGCTATGAAGGACTGACCCTCATTGCGGCCTCGGGCCTCGATATGGGGGCTTGGGACGCGCTCGCCAAGGCCGCCAATCTGCCCTTGTGCGTTTTGCTGGGCGGGTCGCCGGGGCCGGTGAAGGCCTACAACAGCAACGGTCTTTGGCTAGGAGAGCCGGAAGCGCTCGCCGCTGAGGCGCTCGAACTGCGCGATGAGGGCGGCTTCACGGGCCTGAAGCTGCGGCTCGGTCGGGATCGCCTACGCGACGATCTCGCGGCGCTCGACGCCGTTCGCAATGCGGTCGGCGATGACATGCGTCTTATGGTCGACTTCAATCAGGGTTTGAACCTCGCCGAAGCGCTCGAACGCTGCCATGCGATCGACGATCACGGCCTAGCCTGGATCGAGGAGCCGATCGTCTACGACAATCTCGATGGCTATGCGCGGCTTGTGGCGAGTCTGAAGACGCCGATTCAGCTCGGCGAGAATTTCTATGGGCCGCGCGAGATGCATAAGGCCATCCAGAAAAAGGCCTGCGACCTCGTTATGCCGGATTTCATGAGGATTGGCGGCGTCACCGGTTGGATGCGCGCGGCGGCTCTCGCCGGGGCTGCGGGCATTCCGATGTCGACCCATCTCTATCCGGAGGTCGCCGCCCATGTGATGCGCGTCACGGAAACCGCCCACTGGCTGGAATGGCAGGACTGGATCAATCCGATCCTGGCGCAGCCCTATGTTTTGAAGGACAGCGCGCTGCAGATCCCAGACAGCCCGGGCGTCGGGCTCGAATGGAATGAAGAGGCCGTCGCCGCCTGTCTGCTCCATTAGCCCCCGCGATAATTCTGGCGTATGCCCTGTCAAAGCCGCGCTGCGGCGCGAACCGACGATTGACCTCAGCACAGCATTGCTGTACCCAAGCGCTGCTGCGTCGCAGCATGAGGCGCTCCAGCCGCGTAGATCAGGACCTTGCCGCTTTCGGCCGCCCGATCCGCTGTCGAGCCTCCCTATCCTCAGTTGACGGCCCGATACGCGGGGCCGGCCTCCCTGATCCCGGATCGACGGACTCCGCCTTTCGACGAGGCGGGAGCCCGCGACCGCCTATGAAAGACGCTACGTGACCAAATTTTCCGATCTCGGCCTCGCCGAGACGCTGCTTCGCGCCCTCGTGCACGAAGGATATGAAACGCCCACCTCCATTCAGGCGCAGGCCATCCCCTATCTCATGCAGGGCCGCGATCTGCTCGGCATTGCTCAGACGGGCACGGGCAAGACGGCGGCCTTCGCATTGCCGATTCTGAACCGGCTTCTCGAAGATCGCCGCCGCCCCGCGCCCTTCACGACCCGCGCGCTCATCCTGGCGCCGACGCGGGAACTCGCGGCGCAGATCGCCGACAGCTTCCGCGCTTATGGCCAATTCATGCGCCCGAGCGTCGGCGTCATCGTCGGCGGCGTCTCGCACCGCCCGCAGGTCGAAATGCTTTCGCGCGGCCTCGAAGTGTTGGTCGCGACGCCCGGCCGTCTGCTCGATCACGTCGCGAGCGGCCGTCTGAAGCTCGCCGCGACGCAAATTCTGGTGCTCGACGAAGCCGACCACATGCTGGATCTCGGCTTCATCCTCCCGATTCGCCAAATCGTCTCAAAGCTGCCGAGAGAGCGGCAGACGCTGCTCTTCTCCGCCACCATGCCGAAGGAGATCGCGGGACTCGCGGCCGACATGCTGCATGAGCCGGCCGAGGTTTCCGTCACGCCGGTCGCGACGACCGCCGAGCGCGTCGACCAGCATGTGTTCCTCGTCGACGGCGGGGCCAAACGCGACATCCTGGTGGAACTGATGTCGGATGCGCAGGTTGCGCGCGCCATCGTCTTCACGCGCACCAAGCGCGGCGCTGATCGAGTGGCGCAGCATTTGGGCGCGGCAGGCGTCGGCGCCGAGGCTATTCACGGCAACAAGAGCCAGAATCAGCGCCTGCGCGCGCTCGACGGTTTTCGACGCGGGCACACGCGCGTTCTCGTTGCGACCGATATCGCCGCGCGGGGAATCGACGTGGACGGCGTGACGCATGTCGTCAATTACGAGCTGCCGGAAACGCCCGAAGCCTATGTTCATCGCATTGGCCGCACGGCGCGCGCCGGCGCGTCGGGTCGCGCCATATCGCTGTGCGACAATGGCGAGCGGCCCTTGCTGCGCCAGATCGAGAAACTGACGCGCCAGACTTTGGCCTTCACCGATCGACGCAGCGCCGAGGCGCGCCACGAGGAGGCGAAGCCGGCGCCTCGCAATCGCAACGCCGGCGCGCCGAAAGGCGACGGCGGCAACCGCAATGGGCGGCCGCAGCCGAGCCGCGAGGGTCAGCATCGCGATGGATCGCGCCCAAACGGCGCGCGTCCGGCGCGGGCGGAAAAATCTCGCGGGCGCCGCACGGCCTTTGGCGGTTGATCGCCGCGACGGACGGGCTTGAGGAAACGCGCTCGAGGATGCGGCCTCGAGTCGCATCCCGCCGTCGATCTTCCTGAAGAACGAAGAGGCCCCGATCGTCAAAGCTACGGTCGGGGCGTTTTCATCCGCGGGGCTTGATTTCCGCGCGGCTGCGAGGCCGAGAAAGCAAGGCGAGCAGGCCGCCGTAACAGTTCTGCAACGAGGTTTCCTGTGAACGCTCGCGCAAGGCTCGGAACTTTAAGCCTTCCCTCGCGTTGAGGAGAGCGCTGCGCGGGCCAAGCTCAAGCGCTCCTTTGGAGGGCCTGGGAGACGATTTGTCTCCACCGTTCAATCGGGCGTAAGAGCGGTCGGCGAGGCGACGATGCACAGGCCTTCTTCGAGGTTTTGAAAAACCATGCCAGTCCCTCGTTTTTTCTTGTTCCAAGCAGCGTCGCGGGCGAGCCGGATGCTGGTCCTCGCAGCGGCGCTCCCCATGCTTTGCGGACCCGCTGAAGCCGGGTTCTTCGAGGATATTTTCGGCGGAGCGGAGATGCAGAGCGCTTCGCCGAGGCATTGGGGACGCCCGCGCGCGCACCACGCTCGGCGCATGGCCACGCCCACGCCCGCGAAGCTCGTCTCCGTGTCGGAGGGAGCGCGGCCGAAAGGCGGGCAATTCTGCCCGCTGGCCAATAATTCATCCAAAACCATCGACTCCACCCAGGCTTTGATGCGCGATGCGACGCTGCGATACGGCGACGTCGTCGTGACTGACGAGGGCGTGCGCGTTTTCGAAGGGCGAGGGGCTTGCCCGCACGCCATCTCCGATTTTCGCACGCTTGCCGAAACGCGCGATCTGAGCCGCGGGACACGCACTGTCCTTGCCGCGATCGAACGCGACATAAAGACCAAAAACCTCGGTCACGTCGGGCGGCCGATCGTCGCAGCCGACCCGTCCAGTCGCGCCGCGCGATAACATCCCCCCAGCAAGCGCCGTCCTGACAGGTCGCTCGTCGCGCTGACGGAGTCAGCGGCGCGCGGGGTGTCAAGCGCGTTTCCCGCTCGTACGGAATCGTTCGAGCGATGAGGTCGCACTTTTCCGGGACATGCTCTGGAGCGCGATGCGAGAAAGCGGGAACCGGTTTTTTCGCGCGAATCGCGCTCTAAAACTTTGGAATCGATCACGTTATCAGCGTTTGAGCGATTCCCCTCATACGCGTCGTGATCTAGGGGACGATTCGGCCGAAGGAACGCCGCGCCGCGTCGCCCGAATCGTTCCGCTTCCGCCTCCGACCGTCGGCTCGGTCGCCGGCCCTGACAAGCGCCGAATTGGCGCTTATATTGCAAGAAAAGCGCACCCTCCTCTCCAGCCTTCGGCGCCGCGCCGAGGAAAGTTCAAGGGCCGATGCCTCAAGTCCAATCTCATCTCAATCCGGCTCAGCCGTCCCCTTCCGCTGGCGGCGGCAAGGCCAAGGTCGATCATTGCACGCTTGCCAACGGCATGGAGGTCGTGACGATCGAAGATCGTCGCACGCCGGTTGTCACGCATATGGTCTGGTACAAAAACGGCTCGGCCGACGATCCGGTGGGAAAATCCGGCATTGCGCATTTCCTCGAGCACCTGATGTTCAAGGGCACGAAGGAGCACAGCAAGGGCGAGTTCTCCAATCTCGTCTCCGATCTGGGCGGGCAGGAGAACGCCTTCACGAGCTATGATTACACGGCCTATTTCCAGCGCATTGGCAGGGACCACCTCGAGACTCTGATGCGGTTCGAATCCGACCGCATGACCAATCTCGTGCTCAGCGACGAAGTGGTCGATCCCGAGCGCGAGGTGGTCCTCGAGGAGCGTCGCATGCGCGTCGAGAACGATCCAGCGGCGCAGCTCGACGAGGCGCTGCAGTCGGCGCTTTTCGCCCGCCATCCTTACGGCGCGCCGATCATCGGCTGGACTCACGAGATCGAGGATCTCTCGCGCGACGACGCGCTCGCCTATTACCGGCGCTTCTACACGCCAGAGAACGCGATCCTCATCGTCGCGGGCGACGTCTCCCCCGAGGACGTTCGCCGCCTTGCAGAGGAATCCTACGGCCGCATCCCCGCCCGTGAAGCCGCGCCTCGCCGCCGCCGTCCTCAGGAGCCGCCGCCCCGCGCGGAGCGCCTCGTCTCGCTCACGGACGACAAGGTCGAGCAGGCGGCGTATGAGCGCATCTTCGTCACGCCCTCCTATGCGACCGCCGCGCCGGGGGAGGCCGAGGCGCTGGAGCTTCTCGCGCATGTCCTTGGCGGCGGTCCGGCGAGCGTCCTTTATGAGCGCATCGTCGAGGACGAGAAGCTCGCCGTTTCCGTCGGCGCCTATTACATGGGCTCGGCGCTCGACGACACGCGCTTCTATCTCTTCGCCACGCCAGCCGAGGGAGTCGAGCCTGCTGCGCTGGACGCCGCCTTCGATCGGGAGCTGGCGCGGTTCCTGGAGCGGGACGTTTCCGAGGACGAGCTGCGGCGCGCCAAAACGCGCATGATCGCCGACGCGGTCTATGCGCAGGACAGCCAGGTCTCGCTCGCGCGCTGGTATGGCGAGGCGCTCGCCACGGGACTGTCCGTCGCCGACGTCGAGAGCTGGAGCGACCGCATCGATGCGGTTCCCGCGAGCGCCCTTCGCGCCGCCGCGGCCAAATGGCTGGATAAGCGGCGCTCCGTCACGGGCTATCTCCTGCCCACGGAGGAGTCCGCATGATCAGGGCGACTTCACTTCACGATCGCGCGCAAGGTGTTGGCCGATGACGGCGCGCCTCTCTCTACCGCGCCAGAGCTCGCGCGCGGAAACCGTTCAGCGGGTCAAGGCCGCCTGCGGCGTGGAGGCCTGGCTCGTCGAGAGCTACGCCGTTCCTCTCGTGGCGCTGGAATTCGCCGTCGGCGGCGGCGCCTCGCAGGACCCGCAAGGCAAAGGCGGTCTCGCCTCGCTGCTCGCCGGCCTTCTCGACGAGGGCGCCGGTCCTTATGATTCGCGCGCCTTCCACCGGAAGGTCGAGGACTTGGCGATTCACTTGGGTTTCGGGGCCGATCGCGATCATCTCTCGGGGCATTTTCAGTCGCTGACGCGCACGCTCGACGAAGGTTTCGAGCTCTTCGGCTTCTCGCTCAACGAGCCGCGCTTCGAGGCGGAGGCGGTCGCGCGCGTGCGCGGGCAGCTCGCCGCGAGCATCAGGCGCGAGGCGAACGACCCCGACGCAATGGTCGGGAAGGCCTTCCGCGAGGCGGCTTTTCCCGGCCACGCTTATGGCCGGCCGCTTCGTGGCGATCTCGAAACATTGGAGCGCCTGGAGCGAGACGACATCGAAGCCTTGCGCGGAAAGCTCTTCGCTCGTGACAATGTGAAGATCGCGGTGGTCGGCGCGATCGACGCTGCGACGCTCGCAAGAAAGCTCGACGCCGTGTTTGGCGCCTGGCCGCAGTCACCGCAGCTCGAGCCGACTCCCGAAGTCGCCGTGGCGAACGTCGGCGAGCGCCGGGTGATCGAGCTCGACGTGCCCCAGTCGACCTTCCGCTTCGGGCGCGGCGGCGTCGCCAAGGCGGATCCGGATTACTTCGCGGCCGTCGTCGTGAACCATGTTCTGGGCGGCGGGGTGTTCTCCTCGAGGCTCTTCACCGAGGTGCGCGAGAAGCGCGGCCTCGCCTATTCGGTCTATTCGCACCTTCAGGACTACCGCCATACGGCGGCGATGTTCGGCGCCGCCGCGACGAAGAACGAGAGGGCCGGCGAGACGCTCGGCGTCATCGAGGAGGAGTGCCGCCGATTAGCAGCCGAAGGCCCGACCCCTGAGGAGCTCGACAAGGCCAAGAAATATCTCATCGGCTCTTACGCCTTGCGCTTCGACACCTCGACCAAGATCGCCAGTCAACTCGTGCGCCTGCAACTTGATGGCGACGAGCCGAGCTATCTGGATACGCGCAACGAGAAGATCGAGGCGGTGACGCTCGACCACGCGCGCGCCGTGGCGAAGCGGCTGCTCGGCGACGGCAGTCTGCTCGTCGCCGTCGTCGGCAAGCCCCAGGGATTGAGCTGAGCGGGTCGCTGGCAGGGAGGGCTGGAGAGCGCGCTTAGCCGCCGCTGGGCGGGAGAGGCGCCTCGAGCTCGCCGGTCGGCGCGGCCTTGGCCTCGGGAACGGCAGCTGCAGGCGCGGCTGCCGTCTGCTCGGCGGGCTTGCGCTTCTCCAGCGGCGCCGATCCATGCGCCTCCGCGATCGCCGGATGGGCCGCCGTCTTGGCGCCGTGCGAGTTGGCGCCATGCGAGATCGAGCCTGTCGTCTGGGGGTCGTCGCGCCAGACCGGCTGATCGTCAGGGCCGTCCCTTCCGGGTCCGGCGAGGTGGCGCGGCAGAGGCCGCACGGCGAGCACCGCTCCCTGGTAGGGGTCGATGACCAAGCGGCGCGCGCGGCCGTCGGGCTCGACGCCGATAGCGACGATATTCGGCCCTTCGAAATCGAGCGGCCCTTCGAGGCGGAGACCGCGGTCCTCCAGCAGGCCCGCGATCGCTCGCCGTGAGGCGAAGGGAGCGCCGGCGCGCCGGCGGGGTCCGTAATAGCGCGGGCCCTGATCATAGTAGCCGCGCGGGGCGCCGTAGCCCGGCGGCGGCCCATAGTCGTCATAACCGCCATAGGGGGGCGGGCCGCCGTAGGGGGGATAGCCGAAGGCTTGCGCGCGGGCTGGCCCTTGCGCTGCGAAAGCGCCGAGCGCTCCGACGAGCGCGACTGTCGATAGAGACTGCCGTGCGCAGCGGCTGATCATCATCATCGCTCCTAGATCACGCCGCATTCAAGCGATTCGGCACAAACACAGCGTGATCTGGAGAGTGGCAAGCTATTGCGGCGGCGTTGGGGCAGAGGCGAAAGGCTGCCGCGAAGCGCGAAGAGTTCAGCCTGCAGGACCCGTGTCGAGGTCCCTTGGCTCTGATGTCCTCCCCAACGCCGCCCTTCGCTGCGAGATTGAGTGTCGGGCGTGGTCTACGGCCAAGGACACTGCGGCTTGCCCCGCCTCGGTCGAACCCTCGGCAAGATTCCCGACGCAGCTTTCGAGGATCGTCCTGAATTCCTGCTGAAGCGCGTCGAGCTCCGAAGAGCTCGCCGTCAAGGCTTCATTGCCAATGGTGAGAAGTCGAAAAATATTTTCCTGATCGCTTCGTAGCTTCCGATTGCTGAAGAGCCCCGCCGTGAGGGCGATCGCCGATCCGACAACGCTCAAGAGGATGCCGATGAAGTAGAAATAGGTTTGGAACGAATCGAAGAAGCTCTGGTCTCCGCTCGCGAGGTAAGCGGCGACGCCCGGATGGATCGGCAGTATGGGGTTCTTTTCGTCGGGATCCGGAGCCTCGATCTGGTTCGCCGCCGGCGCCAGCTCCACGAGCTTCGCTTTTGTCTTCAAGATGGAGCGGGCCAGCGCGCCAGCGACAGCATTCAGCATCGTGGTCGGAACGACAAAGCGATAGGTGACCGCCACCCCTTTCGCGTCGTCGTCGGGAATCGACGGATTGCCTTTGAAGGCGCCCTTTGGAATGTCGATTTCCTCGAATCCCGGGTTCCTCTTTGCGATGGCTTCCGCTTCGTCCAGGTCGAGAATGCTGGGCGTCCCTCTCGTCGCCTTGGCCACCGCCGCGACAGTGTCGACGACTTGACCCGGGCCGATGGGTCCAACCGCCAGAACGGCAGCCGCGCGCTTGCTGCGCAGCGCCGCGCCGATCTGCGATGGATCCAGAAACACGCGCTTCACCGCCTCCGGCGAAACGTTGAAGTAACTCAAGATCAAATCCAGCGCGTGCGAGTTCTCCTTTTGAACCGGGCTGGTCGGAATAGCGACTGTCTTGCCCGCGAGCTGCCCGACGTTCTCGATCGGCGAGCCCGGCGGCAGCACGATGGCGATAACGTCTCGGCGCAGGATGACGAGAGTCTGGCCATTGACGGGCGGCGGAAGATCGCTGCGCGCCAGGGCGATATTGACCTTGCGCTCCTCCAGGGCCTTGGCGCTGGCGCCAAGATCCGGCACGCTCACGGTTTCAAAATGGATGCGCGGATGCGCGGCTTCCGTGGTGGCGATGAAGGCCGAGATGAAGCGTTGCGCCACGCCCCCGTTCGGGCCGGTCGTGATTGTGAGGGTGGCCTTCGGCAACCAAAGGTACATGGCGGCGAGGAGCCCTGCGATGAGGAGGAAGGCGCCAGCCAAAAATATCGTCGCCATTCGAGGCAGGCGTATGCCGAACATGCGAATGCGCCTCCGCTGGAGCGAGTTCCGCAAAGACCGATAGACCTTGCGCTTGGAATGCGCGCTGCGCCCGCGGTCTTGCCGCACGGACCGGATTAGGAGGCGATGTTGTGCGAAAGCGCCCGCTTAAACAAGCGCGCCGATGCGACCGCCGCCCAAAAAGGCGGCGGCCGAAAGCGTGAGAGGGGAGAGAACTGCGGCGCGGCTCAGGCGCGGCGCTGCCTCGCATAGAGGCCAAAAAAGGTTAATGCGGCGAGCCCCGCGACGCCGGCGCCCGGAATGGGACCCGGGGCTGTGACGGAGACGCCAGCCACGCCGAGATACCACACCGCATCGGCGGTGGTCAGCGTGAGCGTGTCATTGCCCGTGCCGATGAAGCTGAAGGATTCCGGCGTCCACGCGCCGCCGGTGTCGGGATTGGTCAGCGAGACGGAGCCCAGCAGGTTCGACGTGCCTGTTTGCGTGACGCTCAGCCCGAAAAAGGAGGGGTTATCGCCAAAAGCGGCAAGCAGGGCGGATGCGTTATAGCGCTGGCCGGCAACGTCGCTGAAGCTCTGGGTGAGGTAGGTGTTCTCGGGCGAGCCGGCGCTCAGCAGGTAGACCAGGCCGGAGGGTGGGCTCGTGCCCAATCCGGGAATGGAGGTGTTGACCTGGGTGGCGCTCATGTCGCCGCTTTCGGTCCAACCGGGGAGAATGTCGCCCGAAGCGAAATCGCCGTTTTGAATGAGGTTGGCGGCGTGGGCCGAGGACGCTGCGCCAAAAAGCGACAGAACCCCCGCAAAGGCGGCGAGCAGGAGTAGCGCCTTCGGATTTGTCCATTTCGTCTTCAAAGCAGATATCCTTCTGTGGTTGGCGCTGAGGCGCAGAATCAATCAGGGAAGACCGCCGTCATCCCGCGGCCTAACGCCTCGCCAGGAAGACAAAAGAATCGTCGATAGTAAATATGCGCGCGTCAGCGGGCGTGTTTTTACTCCAAGGCGTAGCAAAAGTACCACACGCTTCGCTCGACGGCGAAGCGGGACCGACGTCATTCGACTCGGGCGCGGATCCTCTAGGCGCGAGAGCGCCGAGCCGCGCAATTAGACGAGAAGCCCACGGAACCTGGCGAGAATGAGTATCACCGAGAAGACGGCAAAGCTGAGAAGCCCTTCAGCCAGGCGTGGTTCCGACGCTGCCGCAAGCTTGAAGCCGTGGACAAGGCCCCGGCCACCATTGTCGCCACTGACCGCGCCGCTATGTGCTCGGCTGAAATATGCCGATCCGCCATTGGCGGCGTCGAGATAGATAGTCGTCTTTCCGCTGATTAAATCGCCAGGCCCCCTAACGATCACCGGCGACGCGCCGACTGGCGCCAGCGCGCCAAGCCAAGCTCCGAAGGTCATGGCCGCGAGTGCGCTCGCGAGGGCGCGATTGGCTTTCAAGGACCTCACACAAGATATCCTTCTTCAAGCAGGCGCAGCATCACGCGCGGAAGAAGGCGCGCTCAGCCTCCGCCCAGGCCTCGCCGTCGGGAAGAAGCCAGAGAATGGCTCGCGAGTAAATATTCATACGTATACATGCGTATGATTTTCTCGACCTGTGGCAAAAGCGCCACAGTTGCTTTCTTCAATCTGGCCTTTCCCTGGCGCGCTCCGCGCACCTCTCGTCTGTCAATGAGACGTCGCTGAAGGCCGCTCGCCTCTGCCCGCCAAATCGCGGAGAGCGGCGTCATCGAGGCGCTGGCCCGCGCCGTCCTCGACCCAGACTTCGCAGCCCGTGGCCTTCTTTTCCTTCTCGATTTCGAGCGCGCGCTCAGGAGCGTCGCACAGGATCGTGTGCTCGGCGCCGCCCAAGTCCCTGGCTTTGACGAAAAAATTCATCTCGGCCTTCCGCGCCGTGAGGAAGCAGGCAAGAAATTAGCGCGCGCGGCCGGGATTCAAGCGTAAATCCACGGCTCCTTTCAAAGGCGTGATCGCCTCGCGTGTCGGCCGCGCCCTATTTTTGCCGCTGGATCAGCTTTAGTAACCGGCGCGCGACCATTCCGATGAAACCGTAAAAGCTTCATGCGCGACACAATCTACAGAATAGGCCTCTCGGCCTGTGCCGCTCTCGTCCTTGCCGGGTGCAACTCCACAGAGCCGGCGTCCACGGGCCTTCTGCAGCCGCCCGAGCATCATGCTCTAGAGTCCGGAGGCGCGAGCCTCGACGAGAATGTCGCGCGTGAGATGATCTCGCTCTATCGCAAGACCAACGGGCTCGCGGAGGTCGCGAATGACCCGGCGTTGCAAAAGGCGGCGCAATTCCAGGCGAATGCGATGGCGGAGGCCGGCCGGCTCGACCACAATGTGAAAGGCACTTTCCTCAAGAGGATCGCCGCATGCGGTCGGGGCAGGGGCTATGCGGTCGAGAATGTCTCGGCCGGCTACAAGAGCTTTGACGCGGCGCTCGCGGGCTGGCGACGTTCGAAGCTCCACAACGAGAATTTGCTCGAGCCGCATGTGCGGCGCATGGGGATCGCCACAGCCTATGCGCCCGAGGCCCGCTACAAGGTTTTTTGGGCGCTCATCATGTCGGACTGATCAGCGCGGCTTTGAGCCGACCCTCGTGATGAGGCTACGCTGGAAAGATTCCGCTTCGGCGGTTGAGACGCCGGCGCAATTCGCGGGAATCCAGAGCTTCAGAAAAAACGCGTAGCCGCGCGCGTCCGTGAGGCCGAAGAGCGACTCGAAACGATAGAGCATGCGCAGGAGGCGCAGCCGCGCGGCAATCCCTTCTTCGGCATAGACGCCGCCGTTGTAAACGTAAGAGACGGCATATTCGCCCGACTGAGGATACTGATATTCGCTCGGCGGGATCGCCAATGTGCGCGTGGACACAGGCAGGACGGCGAGCGGCTGGGGACACCGGGGCAAGATAAACTCATAGCCTGTGAGATAGTTGAGGGGATCCGTGAATTCGCCGGAGATGCGCATTGGCCCCGACTCGGAAGGGCGCCCAATTTCGAACTGCGTTTCAGCGAGATCGGAGCTTGCATAGCGGAGGCGTCCAAGGACGCCGCCCAAAAGCGCGCCGCTTATGATCAGAACGACAATCCAGCGCAGCCGATCCATCAAGCGGGTCGTCGCAAGGAAAGCGCAGTGGGGACGGCGACAGCGAAAAAAGCGGCGCATGAGAAGAGCAGCGCGCCGGCTCCTCCATGCCAGAAATAAAATGCGGTCGGAGAAGGCGTCATCAGCAGCATCCGCCATTCGTTCAGGAGAAAGATGGAGAGAACGGCGATTCCAAGCGCGGCGAACTGCGGCCTCTCGGCCTCTGCACTGGCCAGTTTCAGGAACGATAACCACATGAGAATTGCGAGCGAGATGTTATGGAATGCGGAACATCGCTCCAACATGAAGATGAACCACCCATCCGGTGAGACGAGACGAATCCCGTCCTTGCTGACCGGAAAACCAAGGGGGGGACCGATCAGCGCGATCATGGAAAGCTCCGCCTGCATCAGCGGCGCGGAGACCAGCTTGAAGAAGAGGCGACCGAAGGACTCGTAACAGGCGATCGCTAGCCAAAGCTGGCCCACCTGCGCCAAGGCGGCGCGGCGTGGATAATGAATCACAAAATAAAGCCCCGCGAGGCCGGCGCCCAAGAATGCGAAGTGCTGCGACACAGGCGCCAGCATGAGCAGCGCGCATGCGGAAATCACGGCGAAATCTATGCGGGAGAGTGTGATGACGCCCGTTTTGGCTGTGACCAGCGAATAGATCGCGCACAACGCCAAAATTTCCCCGGCGTTGAACTCGAGCAGCGCGTCCAAGGAGCTGTCATCAAGGAAACGCTGAACGCCGGCAATCACGAAAAGCGCGAAGCTGTAAAGAAGCAGGACGTTCGCGTCGGTGAGTTTCAAGCGCAGCAACAGGCGCTCCGCCCACCCGCTCCAATCGATAGTTCCCGCAGGACCCAACCTTGGCGCCTCGTCTCGAGACGGCGCGCCAAGCCCCTGATCTCTCATTTGCCGTCTCGCACCGTCGGCTCTTTCGGCGTCGGATTATCCCCGAGTGCGCTGGCGAAAATATCGCACGGCGGCCATCGCAAGGAGCACTCCCACCACCCCGGCGCCGATCTCGGGCGCAGGGGCGCCGCCGCCATGGCCATGTCCCTCACGCTCAGCAAGGGCCGGACCGGCGGCCACAGAGATGATCGCTACTAAACCCGACGTCTTGGCCAATTTTTCCATGTGTGAGGCTCCCTCAACGCGGCGTCAAGTCGACGCGGAAAACAATCCTAATGTTCAAGCTATCACGATTTTTTATGATGTCCAATTCAGGACAATTGCGAAATGTGAAAACTAAAGTATAGACTGAGTTTAGGCTGGACTCGTATAGCGCGAGGTTTCATCGGGGCCGGGCGGTCAAAGGGGCGCAATTGCGCCAGCGTGGAGTCGGGCGATCGGCCAGGATTTTGACCTTCGCCGCGCGCGCTGGCGCGCCGTGCAGAAGTTACGCAAGCGGCCGTTACGGAGTCGTCAGGGTCAAACCCAAGCGGTTGGCGCCACCCGGGCTTCGCGCGAAGCCGTGATACGCGCCGCCCGCATCGAGATAGATTCCGATAATCACGCCCGCCGAATTAATTCCGAGACCCAGAGTTCCGAACGAGCCAGGCACGTCGATTGTGGTGACCATCCCGTTGGGGCTCCGTAGAAATGCGTGAAACAGGCCCGCGGCGTCATAGAACCACCCTGTAATAAGTCCCGTGAGGTTGATGGCTTGGGGTGCGAAAGTTAGCGCGCCCGGGATCGCGAATGTGGTGATTTTTCCGTCGGGGCTGCGCAAGTAAGCGAGGGGAGTGGTGCAGCTGGAGTCATAAGTCATCCCGACGATCGCGCCCGCCGGGTTGACGCCCGTGGCGATCGAGCCTCCACAGGAAGCGCCCGGCGTGTTGATCGTGTTGAAGCTTCCGTCGGGGGTGCGGACAAAGCCGATGCCGCAGTGGGTGGAGTTGCACAAATCACCCACGACAACGCCTGACGGGTTGATGGCGAGAACCTCGGTAGAAAGAGCGTTCGGCGCATCGATCGTCGTGAGGGCCCCGCTTTTGGAAAGGATAAAACCGTGCTCGGTCAAATGCGCATCGCTATAGGTTCCAGCGATCGTGCCCTGTAGGTTGATGCTTGGAGGCGGGCCGCCGGTGTTCCATATCGGAGCCTCTATGCTGGCGGAGGTCCCTGGCGCATTGAAGGTCACGAAAGCCCCAGCCGCATCTCGCACGAAGCCGTGCTGGGGCGCACATGAGGCCGTGTCACAATAGGCGCCCGTGATTTCTCCAGCTGGATCAAGATCGGTGGGCAGCGTGCGCACGGAGCCCGGCGGATCGAAAATGACAAATGTCCCGCTCGGCGTGCGCAGGAAGCCGTGCTGCACGCCGCTCGCGTCGCCAAAATATCCGGTGATCCTTCCGTCCAGGGTAATCCCGGAAGGCACGGTGAAGAAGGAGCCGGGTGGATCGAAGGTGACGAAGTGGTCGCCCTTGTCTGGAGCTCCAGAGGCCGTCAGCGCGCCTCTCGCCTGTAAGCATCGGATCGTTCGTTGAAGAATCAGCTTGCGAGCCGTGGGTGATCCCGGCGCAAAACCAATTATGGCGCCGCTCGACGGCAAAGCGCATGGAGCGGAGATCGAAACCTGCGCTGGAGCGTCGGTAGCCCAGGAGCCGATCGCAATCATCCAAAGCGCAAAAGAGCAGAGTCTTACTATCCGTCTCATAAAGCTCTCCCTAAGCTTTCCATTTGTAAATCATAGCAATCATGATGTTATGCGCTTTGCCGATATCGCCGACGTCGCGCACATAGTGATAGTACGTCGAGGCAGATAGGAAGCAATACGTAGTAGTACGAGATGTAAACTTAACCATTGAATTCGTAAGCTCTACCTGCCGTGGCAGGCTTCACCACTACCTTCGTCGGAGGCGCAACCAATTGAAAACGACTTCTTGCGAGCGCTTGTATGAAAGTATTTGGCATCGGGACCTCTCCGCGCCTCGACGGGAGCGGGCCAGGATCGCCTATGAGGCGATAAGCCGCGCATCGAGCTTGCCCGGCGCCCTCTCGATGGCTTTCTTGTCACCCCCGTTCAAATCTGGCAGGAATACGGCTGGCGAACGCTAGGCCCCGCGCCGGTTCGCCGAGCCGCAACTCTTGCATCGCTGGAGGACGCCGCTCGCCTCCGGAAGGCTCCGGAGGGAGCATGGCTTTCGCGCCCTCGAGTGCGGACGAGATACATAAGGATTGAATCGACATGCCGCGCACCCCTTACTTGCCCGCCGAGCCGCTGCGCGCGACCTCCGAGCGTGAGCTTACGAAGTTAGAAGGCGCTTCGCGCGACGAGCCGGCATCCAATTTTTCCGCCAGCGGCCCCCTCGGCCGCGATCCGCTGCTCCCGCCCTCGCAAGGGCTTTACGACCCCTCCAAGGAGCATGACTCCTGCGGCGTCGGCTTCGTCGCGAGACTCGACAATCGGGCGAGCCACGACATCGTCGAGATGGGCCTGCAGATTCTGCTCAACCTCGACCACCGCGGCGCCGTCGGGGCCGACCCCAAGCTCGGCGACGGCTGCGGCATTCTCGTCCAGATTCCGCACGGCTTCTTCAAGGAGGAGATGCAGAAGCAGGGAGTCGTCCTGCCGGCGCCGCAAGATTATGCGATCGGCCAGTTCTTCCTGCCGCGCGACGCCGAAATGCGCGAGAAGGCGCGCGCCATCATCGAAGCCGCGATGCAGCGCGAAGGCCTCACGCTGCTCGGCTGGCGCGAGCTGCCCGTCGATTCGAGCGATCTCGGCGCGGCCGTGCGCGAGGTCGAGCCGCACCATGCGCAGCTCTTCGTCGCGCGCAGCCCGGAAATGAAAGACGAGGCGGATTTCGAGCGAAGCCTCTATCTCGCCCGCAAGACCGCTTCAAATGAGATTTATGCGCTCGGTCCTTCGGGCCGCGAGTTTTATTCCGTGTCCGTGTCCTCGCGCACCATCGTCTACAAGGGCATGGTGCTGGTCTCGCAACTACCGCGCTACTTCCTCGATCTTCAGGACAAGCGCTTCGTCTCCGCGCTGGCGCTCGTGCATCAGCGCTTCGCGACAAACACGTTTCCGTCCTGGCGGCTCGCGCATCCCTATCGCTTCGTCGCGCATAACGGCGAGATCAACACGTTGCGCGGCAATCTCAACTGGATGGCGGCGCGGCAAGCCTCCGTCGCCTCGCCGCTCTTTGGCAACGACATCAGCAAGCTTTGGCCGATCTCCTATGAAGGCCAGTCGGACACCGCCTGCTTCGACAACGCGCTCGAGTTTCTCATGCGCGGCGGCTATTCGATGGCGCATGCGGTGATGATGCTGATCCCCGAGGCCTGGTCCGGCAATCCATTGATGGACGCCGAGCGCAAGGCCTTTTACGAGCACCATGCGGCGCTGATGGAGCCTTGGGATGGGCCGGCGGCCATGGCCTTCACAGACGGAAGGCAGATCGGCGCAACGCTCGATCGCAACGGCCTGCGTCCGGCCCGTTACCTCGTCACGGACGACGGCCTCGTCGTCATGGCCTCGGAAATGGGCGTGCTGCCCATTCCGCAGGAGAGGATTGTCGCCAAGTGGCGCCTGCAGCCGGGCAAGATGCTGCTCGTCGATCTGGAGCAGAGCCGCATCGTCTCCGACGACGAGATCAAGCAGGCGCTGGCGCAGTCGCATCCCTATCAAGATTGGCTCGCGCGCACGCAGATTCAGCTCGAGGACTTGAAGCCCGTCTCGGCCGGCGTCGCGCAGCGGGCCGATGTCTCGCTGCTCGATCGCCAGCAGGCCTTTGGCTATACGCAGGAAGACCTCGACCTGCTCGTCTACCCGATGGCCGTGACCGGCCAGGAGGCGGTGGGGTCGATGGGCACCGACACGCCGATCTCGGCGCTCTCGGATCGCGACAAGCTGCTTTACACCTACTTCAAGCAGAACTTCGCGCAGGTGACCAATCCGCCGATCGATCCGATCCGCGAGGAATTGGTCATGAGCCTCGTCTCCTTCATCGGACCGCGGCCCAACATTCTGGATCACGAGGGCTCGGCGAAGAAGAAGCGCCTCGAGGTGCGTCAGCCCATTCTGACCTCGCAGGACCTCGAGAAGATCCGGGCGATCGGCTCCTTCGAGGACAGCTTCGACACCAAGACGCTCGACATCACCTATGACGCAACCCATGGCGCGGGCGGTCTCGACGGCGCGCTGGCTCGGCTTTGCAGCCGGGCCGAGGAGGCTGTGACCTCCGGATACAACATCATCATCCTGTCCGACCGGCGCGTCGGCCCGGACCGCGCGCCGATCCCGGCGCTGCTCGCCACCGCGGCGGTGCACCACCATCTGATTCGCAAGGGCTTGCGCACCTCGGTCGGACTCGTGGTCGAGACCGGCGAAGCGCGCGAGGTGCATCATTTCGCTTGCCTTGCGGGCTATGGCGCCGAGGCGATCAACCCCTATCTCGCCTTCGAGACGCTCGCCGCGCACGCCGAAAATCTGCCGGGCGACGTCAACGCCGAGACGGCCATCAAGCGCTACATCAAGGCGATCGACAAGGGCCTGTTGAAGGTCATGTCCAAGATGGGCATCTCGACCTATCAGTCCTATTGCGGCGCGCAGATCTTCGACGCCGTCGGCCTCGCGCAGCGCTTCGTCGACCAGTATTTCACCGGCACGACGACCCGCGTCGACGGCGTGGAATTGGCCGAGATCGCGCAGGAGACCGTGCGTCGCCATCGTCTGGCCTTTGGCGACGCGCCCGTCTATCGCGACGCGCTCGACGTCGGCGGCGATTACGCCTATCGAATTCGAGGCGAGGCCCATAGCTGGACTCCGCAGACCATCTCGCTGTTGCAGCACGCTGTGCGCGGCAATGCGCGCGACAAATATCGCGCCTTCGCCGATATCCTCAATGCGCAGAGCGCCTCTCTGCTCAATCTGCGCGGGCTGTTCCGGTTCAAGAGCGCGGAAGAGGACGGCCGCAAGCCCGTCCCGCTCGAGGAGGTCGAGCCGGCGTCCGAGATCGTCAAGCGCTTTTCGACCGGCGCCATGTCCTTCGGGTCGATATCGCGCGAGGCGCATACGACGCTCGCCATCGCCATGAACCGCATCGGCGGCAAGTCGAACACGGGCGAGGGCGGCGAGGAGCCGGACCGCTTCAAGCCGGAGCCCAACGGCGACAGCAAGCGCAGCGCGATCAAGCAGGTCGCCTCGGGGCGCTTCGGCGTGACGACGGAGTATCTCGTCAACGCCGACATGATGCAGATCAAGATGGCGCAGGGCGCGAAGCCCGGCGAAGGCGGGCAATTGCCGGGCGACAAGGTCGACGCGGTGATCGCCAAGGTGCGCCATTCGACGCCGGGCGTCGGCCTCATCTCGCCGCCGCCGCACCACGACATCTATTCGATCGAGGACTTGGCGCAGCTGATCTTCGATTTGAAGAACGCCAATCCGAAGGCCGATGTCTCGGTGAAGCTCGTCTCCGAAGTCGGCGTCGGCACGGTCGCCGCCGGCGTCTCCAAGGGTCGCGCCGATCATGTGACGATCTCGGGCTTTGAGGGCGGCACGGGCGCGTCGCCGCTCACCTCGATCAAGCACGCCGGCAGTCCGTGGGAGATCGGGCTCGCCGAGACGCATCAGACGCTGGTGCTCAACGGTCTGCGCGCGCGCATCGCAGTGCAGGTGGACGGCGGCCTGCGCACGGGGCGCGACGTGATCGTCGGCGCGCTGCTCGGCGCCGACGAGTTCGGCTTCGCCACGGCGCCTTTGATCGCCGCGGGCTGCATCATGATGCGCAAGTGCCATCTCAACACTTGTCCTGTCGGCGTCGCGACGCAGGACCCGGTGCTGCGCAAACGCTTCGTCGGCCAGCCCGAGCATGTCATCAACTTTTTCTTCTTCGTCGCCGAGGAAGCACGCGAGCTGATGGCGCAGATGGGCTATCGCAGATTCGACGAGCTCATCGGCCAGACGCAGATGCTCGACAAGGCCGAAGCCCTCGCGCATTGGAAGGCGAAGGGGCTCGATTTCTCTCGCCTCTTCCACAAGCCGCCGGGCGAGGGCGAGGCGATCCGCCACAGCAAGAAGCAGGACCACGGCCTCGAGAAGGTCTTGGACCGCACGCTGATCGAGAAGGCGCAGCCCGCAATCAATCGTGGCGCGAAGGTCGAGATCGCGACGCCGATCAAGAACACCGATCGCGCCACCGGGGCCATGCTCTCGGGCGAAATCGCCAAAGTCTATGGCCACGCGGGCCTGCCGGAAGACACGATCGATATCCGTCTCTCTGGCACGGCGGGTCAGAGCTTCGGCGCCTTTCTTGCCCGCGGCGTGACGCTGCGCCTCGAGGGCGAAGCCAACGACTATGTCGGCAAGGGCCTCTCAGGCGGCAAGATCATCGTCTATCCGCCGCGCGTCGCCACGCAGATCTCGCCGGAGCATTCGATCATCGTCGGCAACACCGTGCTTTACGGCGCGATCGCCGGCGAGGTCTACTTCCGCGGGGTCGCCGGCGAACGTTTCGCCGTGCGCAACTCGGGGGCGATCGCCGTCGTCGAGGGCGTCGGCGATCATGGGTGCGAATATATGACCGGCGGCGTTGTCGTCGTGCTCGGCCCGACCGGGCGCAACTTCGCGGCGGGCATGTCGGGCGGCATCGCCTATGTGCTCGACGAGGACGGGACGTTCGAGACGCGCTGCAATCTCGCTATGGTCGAGCTTGAACCGGTCAAGGAAGAGGAGGCCGCGATGAGCGAGGCCTTTCACCAGTCGGGCGATCTCGAGGGTCACGGACGCGTCGATGTGATGGGCGACATGACGCGCTTCGACGCCGAGCGGCTGCGCCAGCTCCTCGTCCATCACGCCCGCTACACCGAGTCGGCGCGGGCGCGGACGATCCTCGAGAACTGGCAGACGATGCGCGCCAAATTTAAGAAGATCATGCCGGTCGAATATCGGCGCGCGCTGACGGAGCTCATGGCCAAAGGCAAGCCGCAGAGGCTGCGAGCGGCGGGGGAATAAACGGCGGGCGCGTGGTCTCGTTCACCGATCACGCGCTCATCGCCATCGCGGAACGCAGAATTCGCAGTGAGGGGGTCGAGCGCACCTTTTTCAGCCCGAATTCACGCGTCCTGCCCGCTCGAGCCCGTCGAGGGATTAGAGCCAGGATGCTTGCGGGCTGACCGGCGCAACTCTTGCGGCGTGCGGCCGCAGGCTTTGACGAAACTTCGGCACATTGTATCCGCCGACCCAAAGCCCACGGCTTGCGCGATCCGTTCGATCGGCTCCGATCCTTCCTCGATCTTCGGACGCGCGGCCTCCAATCGAAGCCGCTCGACGGCCTTGGCGGGCGTGGTTCCCGTCGCATTTATGAAAATCCGGCTGAATTGGCGCAGCCCAACACCCGCAGCATCTGCAAGAGTTTCGACGGACAGGGGCTTGTCCAAATGAGCGCGAGCGTAGCAGAGAGCTTCTCTGACACGATGCGAGGTGGGCATGATTTCCAACATTGTGGAATATTGAGACTGACCGCCCAGTCTACGATGGTAGACGACCATATCTCTCGCCACGCCTTTTGCGATATCGGAACCGCAATCATTTTCGATCAGGGCCAGTGCAAGATCGATACCCGCTGTTAATCCTGCCGACGTCCAGACGTTGCCATCCTTGATAAAAATGCGGTCTGCGTCCACTTGCACGCGAGGATATCGGCTTTGAAGGATTCCCGCATAGCGCCAATGAGTCGTCGCTCGCCGATCGTCGAGCAAGCCCGCCGACGCTAAGAGAAAAGCTCCCGTGCAAACGCTCGCGACCCGATTGGTGGGAGAAGCATATTCCGCGAGAAGGTTCTTGGTTGCCGGATCCAATTCGAGGAGATGGGCGGCGGGTCCTCCAACCACTAGAATTGTTTCATTTTCGGCAACGTCCGCAAATTTTTTAGAGTTGATGATTATACCAGCTCTATCTATTATTTCTCCGCCTTCGGCAGACACTACATTTATAGCGTAACGACTATCGTAAAACTCATTTACCAGATTGAACGCAGAGCACGGGCCGCTCAAATCGAGCGACTCGAACTTCGGATGCACAAGAAATGTGACCTTATGTTGCATGGTTCCGCGTGCTGCATACGAGATCATGGGGACATCGCCGCCGCCCCTTGGACGGCGACGGCGATTGGCGGCTGGGAGTTTATCGCCACTTTTCGTAAGCGGGGATCGCCCCACGGCTGTACTCGTGGATGACGCCAGCGATCAAACCCGCATATCGATCCGTGATTTCCTTTCCAGCATTTTCGACGGTGCCGGGACCAAGCGGCGGATGCGGATCATATTCGACGATCAAATTCGCCATTTGAGCAGATTGATGGCCGAGGGCGCGATCCGCGACCATCAGCGCGGCTTCGAAACCACCGATGCTCGGCCTCGCAGTATAAATATTTCCGTCGACGACGACGCCCCCCGTCGTAACGACTTCGGCCGCGCCGAGCTGAGTGAGAAGCGGGAGGGAGTTTATGCTCGTCGTCACACGCTTTCCCTTCAGCAGGCCAGCCGCGCCGAGCGCCACGACGCCGTTGCAGACCCCGATCACGTATCTTGCTTTGCGTCCTTGCTCGGCCACAAAGGCGATAAGTTCAGGATCGTTAGTGGTTTCCGGCGCCAGCATGGGAATAGCCAGAACGTCGAAGTGATCTGGACAGTTGTCGAAGGTTGTCGTCGGCCTTGTCCACCAAGAGGGGAAGCCTTCTACTAGATCGAGAGACTTCCAAAGCAAGTGAATCTCTGTCCCGGGGCAGAACCCAAATACGGCATGGATGCCGACCATGTCCATTGGTAGGAAGCCTGGCCCAATAATGATTCCGACGCGAAATGTTTTCGTTCCCGGGGGAGATAGTCCTTCAGCGAATCCCTCGTAGGAGGGAATTTGGTATTGAATGGTCTTTTGATTCATATTTTGTGCTCCGCGGTTACATCTGAAGGCAAGTTTGCCTAGGCGGATAGTGCCATTCTCATCACATCTCCCAAAGGACATAAAAACCGCAGATTTGGACATGCGTAAAACCTCGCTGGCGTCAGCAAGGCGAAAAATTTCAGGCTTGCGCCTAACGAAAAGGGCTCCATTCTTTCTTCTTCTGCGCCGGCATCGCGACCAGGGCGTGGACCGAGAGCGTGGCGTCGCGCCGCGGGAACGCGGCTCGAACGCGCGCAATGCCATTGCTTTCGCGGGTCGGCCGTAGTAGCAACCAACTCCGAATCCCTAAAACCCTGCAAAGGAGCCGGCGCCATGGCCCGCGTCACCGTCGAGGATTGCGTCGACAAGATCGAAAACCGCTTCGACCTCGTTCTGCTCGCCGCGCATCGCGCCCGCCTCATTTCCTCCGGGCAGCCGATCCTCGTCGATCGAGACAAGGACAAGAATCCGGTCGTCGCCTTGCGTGAGATCGCCGATTCCGAGCTCGCGCCCAAGGATCTCGAGGAGGACTTCATCCACTCGCTGCAGCGTCACGTCGAGGTCGACGAGCCCGAGACCGAGCTCGTTCCGGTGCTCTCGGCGGTCGAGGGCGTCGACTCCCCGGCCGAAGCCGAGTTCGACCGAATGACCGAGGAAGACCTGCTGCGCGGGCTCGAGGGCCTGGTTCCTCCCGCCGAGGTCGAGGACGAGGCGGAGTAAGGCGGCTCGTGCGCCGAGAGCGACGCCTCCTTCTTTTGTCGCGCCGACCGCGCCGTCCTATGGCGCAAGGCAGCTTCTAGAGCATGTCCTGACCGGAACAGCGCGAAGCGGTTTTCGGGGACATGCTGCAAGTTTTTTATTTTGAGCTTTGTCCTTTTCGGTCGCGTGATTCCATGCGATCGGGACGCGCTCCAGATCACGCCGCGGTCGGGCGAAATCGCCTGAAAGCGGAAAAAGTGATCGAATCTAGGAGCTTAGAGCGCGATTTATGCGAAAAGCCGGTTTCCACTTTTTCGCATCGCGCTCTAAGTCCTGGGGCTGCGCGCGTCCTGGCGTCGGTGGGCGCGCGCGCGCCGACTTGGCCGGACGCTGGCCGCTAGCTAACATTGGACGCGGGCGCGTCGCCCCGTACTCAAGGCTAAGTCCGGTCGAACGCACATGATGCGTCAATATGAGCTCGTCGAGCGGGTTCGCAAATATAATCCCGCCGTCGACGAGGACATGCTCAATCGCGCTTATGTTTATGCGATGCGCGCGCATGGCTCGCAAAAGCGCGCGTCGGGCGATCCCTATTTCTCGCATCCGCTCGAAGTCGCGGCGATCCTGACCGATCTCAAGCTCGACGATGCGACGATCGTCGCCGCCGTTCTGCACGACACGATCGAGGACACGGACGCGACGCGCGAGGAGATCGAACGCCTCTTCGGGCCTCAGATCGGCCGGCTCGTCGACGGTCTCACGAAAATCGACAAGCTCGATCTCGTCTCCAAACAGGCGCGTCAGGGCGAGAATTTCCGCAAGCTGCTGCTCGCGGTCGCCGAGGACGTGCGGGTGCTGCTCGTCAAGCTCGCCGACCGGCTGCACAACATGCGCACGCTGCATTTCGTGCCGCCCGAAAAGCGCGCGCGCATTGCGCAGGAGACGCTCGACATCTATGCCCCTCTCGCTGGCCGCATCGGCATGCAGCGCCTGCGCGAGGAGCTCGAGAGCCTTGCCTTCCGCCATCTGACGCCAGAGGCTTATCTTGCGATCGAGACGCGGCTCGAGGAGCTGCGCGCCGAGAATGGCCGCATCATTCGACGCGTCGAGGATGAGCTCAAGCAGGAGTTCGCCAAGCGGGGCATCGAGGCCGCCGTCACGGGACGTCAAAAGACACCCTATTCGGTTTGGCGCAAGATGGAGCGCAAATCGATTTCCTTCGAGCAGCTCTCCGACATTTTCGGATTCCGGATCGTCGTCGGGACGGTCGCGGAATGCTATGCGGCGCTCGGAGTCGTTCACACCAAATGGCCGGCCGTTCCCGGGCGTTTCAAGGACTATATCTCGACGCCCAAGCAGAACGACTATCGCTCCATCCATACGACCGTTGTGGGTCCGGGGCAGCAGCGCGTCGAGCTGCAGATTCGCACCGCGGAGATGCATGAGATCGCGCGTTACGGCATCGCCGCCCATACGCTCTACAAGGACCTGAACGGCGCCGAGGGGGGCGTGGATCTTGCCCAGGAGAGCGGAGCCTATCGCTGGCTCCAGGAAACGATGGAGCTCCTTGCGCATGGCGACAGTCCCGAGGAGTTTCTAGAGCATACCCGTCTCGAGCTTTTTCGCGATCAGGTCTTCTGCTTCACGCCCAAGGGAAAGCTCATCGCATTGCCGCGCGGCGCGACGCCGATTGATTTCGCCTATGCGGTGCACACGCGGCTCGGCGACAGCGCCGTAGGCTCCAAGATCAACGGCCGCGTCGCGCCCGTGCTCTCCGAGCTCCAGAACGGCGACGAGGTGGAGATCTTGCGCAGCGCCGATCACACGCCGCCGGCCGCCTGGGAAGCGGCGGTGGCGACCGGCAAGGCGCGGGCGGCGATCAGGCGCGCGACGCGCGACGCCGTGCGTCGGCAATATTCCGGATTGGGACGTCAGATCATCGAACGCGCCTTTGAGCGGGCGAACCGCGCCTTCAGTCTCGATCGGCTGAAGGGCGTCCTGCCTCGCCTCGCCCGGGGCAGCGTCGAGGATGTGCTCGCGGCCGTCGGGCGCGGCGAAATCTATTCGGGCGATGTGGTCAAGGCGCTCTATCCAGATTTCACGGAGGATCGCAAAACGGCGAAAGGGCCGGGGAAACCCGGCTGGCTCGACGCCAAAGACGCCGCAAGCCTCAAGTTCCAATCGCCGGGCGCGAGCGAGAAAGACGGAGATTCGGCGATCCCGATCCGCGGCTTGCATGGCGGCACGCCGGTGCGCTTCGCCGAGGGCGGCGGCGCCGTGCCAGGGGATCGCATCGTCGGCATTTTGACGCCCGGCGAGGGCGTGACGATCTATCCGATCCAGTCGCCCTCGCTCACCCGCTACGACGACCAGCCGGAATTGTGGCTCGACGTGCGCTGGGATGTGGAGCCGGGCTCCAAGGCGCTTTTTCCGGCTCGCGTCGTCGTCACTGTCGTGAATGAGCCCGGCGCGCTCGGCGCGCTCGCCACGTTGATCGGAGGAACGGGCGCCAACATCGACAACATCGCCTTCACCGCGCATTCGCCGGATTTTCGCGAGATGACCTTCGATCTTGAGGTCTCGGACTTGAAGCATCTGAGCGGGATCATCACGCGTCTCAGAGCGAGCCCCTTGGTGAGCAAGGTCGAGCGCATGGTGGGGTAGGGGCTCGCATCGCGCAACCAAGAGCCCGATGCGAGGAAGTAGAGACGAGGGGGCGGCGTTTGCGCCGGACTTCCACCGCCAGGAAACGAAGCGCGCTCAGCGCACGGCGAGGCCGTTCGCGCTAGCGGGCAGCCCGCCGTAGGCCGAGGCTAGGGGAGTGAGCGAGCCGTCCGTGGCGATGCTGTACGCGTTGATCTTTTGCCAGCCCGAGTCCAGAACATAGAGAAAGCGCCCTTCCTCATCGACTGCGAGGTCGATGGGCTTGGAGCTCGAGCCCGCGCTGGCGGCGACTCCATTCGCAAGGATCAAATCTCCCCTTGCGCCGACTTCGAAAGCGCTGACGCTCCCCGCAGGAGTGTTTGCAGTGTAGGCATGGCGGCCTCCCGGGGTCACGGCGATCCAGCAGGCGGCCGTCTGATTCGTCGCGACGGAACCCTGGTCGACGCTCAGCGATCCGTCGCGCGCAAGACGATAGGAGCTCACCGAACTCGCATTTGAGGCGCCGCCCGCTGCGTTTGTGACAAGCAACGTTCGCTCACGATCGAAGGCGAAACCGAAGGGGGTCTGCCCTTGCGACGAATAGATTTTTGGCGTTGCGGAGGGCAGGCCGGTCGGCTCCACGCCATAAATCGTGATGCGATTGGTGGTCTTTTCGGTCACGACGAGATTCTTTCCGTCCGGGCTGAAAGCGATCTCGGCGCCCCCGACATTCGCGCCGCTCAGCGGTCGAACCGAATTGGACAAGGGCGCCACGCTTCCAGTCTGCTCGTCGAGGCGAAAGCCGGCGATGCTGTCGCTGCCAGTATTGAGAACATAGATCAGGTCGCCGTTGATCGCGATGCTCACCGGGGTCTTGCCCTGGCTTGGAACCTTGGTCAGCGCGACGAGCCCGCGCTCGTTCGTTCGGAATAAGGTGAAATCATTGCTGCCGGCGTTCACGACGAGCAGCCATTGGTCATCCGCGCTCAAGACGACGCCGCGCCCATTGCCCAGACCCGCGCCGGTCCCGGCGCCGCCCGTGGGGGTTGAGCCCAGTGGCGTGAGCAAGCCGTTCCGCGCGCGTTGAAAGGCGATGATCGCATTGCCGTTCAGCCCGTTGCTCGCGGTGTAGACGACGCCGGCCCCAAGCTCCTCCGCGGCGGCGTGCGTCGCGAACGAAAACGAGCATAAGCTTGCGAGCAGAGCCGCCCGCACGAGAGATATTCGAGACATCGAGAATCCTTTCCCCGTCAATTGAACCAGACGCCCACTTGTTCGTGGCAAGCGGGGAAATGATTACTGGGATGCAGGAACTTTTTTTCGTGACGGCTCAACGAGCGAATGTCGTCGCATGAATTTAGCTTGCGCCGTAGTTCATTGGCTCGCTATGATTCTTCTGGGAGCTGCTGAAGTCGGGCGTTTCGGCAGAGTCGATAGTGAACGGTTGGCGGGATGGGCGCCTCGCGCCGTTTTTCCTGATACCGGCTCAAGAGGCCTACGGCCTCACGACGGCTCGCGGTCCTTCAGGATCTTCTGCGCCGCCTCGGCGATGCGCTCGGCGAGTTCCAAGGCGGCCTCCTTGCTTTTGACGAAGAAGAGCTCGTCCTCCAGCATTCGATCGCCGAGCCAGGCCCGGAAGCTCCGCTCGCTCGCCTCCGTGAAGGTCCCTTCCTCACAGATGAAGCCGCTCAATGGGCCTTCGATCACATAATCATCCGCATAGGGGGAGGATTTGGCGCATTGCGCCCAGATGCGGCCGGAGTCGTCGACAAAAGCCAGGACGCCGGGCTCGCGTTCTTCCAGCTTCATGAGAATATTTTTCTCTTGTCCATGGAGAGGGTGGGCCGGAGCACGCAATTCTTGGGCCGGCGCCCTAGTCCTCGTCGCCGCCAGCGGCGAGCGCGACATACTTCACTTGCGCGAAGACGCTGAGATTTTTCGAAAGGCCGAGCGTCTCACATGATTTGCGGCTCATGCGCGCCAAGAGGCGGGCGCCTTCGCCCTTTTCGCCAAGCGCCAGGACGACGAGCGTCTCATAGGGATCGAGCGGCTTCATCGTCACGACCTTCGCGGGCAAAACATTGAGAATGGAGCTGGGGCCTGGACTTTCGCAGGCGAGACTGACGTCGCTGGCGAGAATGCGGATGCGCCGGGTCTCGCCGATTTCGGCCGGCGGAGACGGCGCGATGAGAAGACCGCCGGGGATCGAGAGATTGAGCAAACCGTAATGCGGATCGAATGAGACGACCGAGCCGCGAAGGCTGACCGCCGCCTCTCGCGACGAAGCGAGCGGCGAGTCTGGATTGCTCTGCAATTCGGCGAGCGGCCCCGCCATGACGACATGTCCCTTTTCCAGGAGGACCACCTGATCCGCGAGCCGTTCGACCTCGGTGATGTCGTGCGTGATGTAAAAAATCGGCACGGCGAAATGGTCGCGCAGCTTCTCGATGAAGGGCAGGATCTCGTTCTTGGTCTTGCGGTCGAGGGCCGAGAGGGGTTCGTCCATCAGCAAGAGCTTCGGCTGCGTCAGCAGCGCTCGGCCGATGCCGACGCGCTGGCGCTCGCCTCCGGAAAGATTGGTCGGCGAACGCTCGAGCAGCCGGCGCAGGCCCAAGAGATCGACCACCTCGTCGAAGTCGATCTGTGGCCGATCCTTCGACTTTTCCTTGGGTGCGCCAAAGAGCAGATTTCTGCGCACGGATAAGTGCGGAAACAAGCTCGCTTCCTGGAACACATAGCCCAAGGGGCGCTTATGCGTGGGCAAGAAGACGCCGTCCCGGTCCTGCCAGATCTCGCCGTCGATGCGGCAATAGCCGTCTTTGACCCGGGTAAGACCGGCGACGCATCGGATCACTGTGGTCTTGCCGCAGCCGGAGGGGCCGAACAGGGCTGTGACGCCCTTGGCGGGCGTCTCGAAGGCGGCGTCGAGCGTAAACTTGCCGAGCGCATTGCGGAATTCGGCGCGGATCGTGTGGCCGGCGCTCATCCGCGCATCCTGGCGAATCGCTTCTCGATGAGGATCATCGACAGGATGACCACGAAAGCGAAAGCCACCATGCCGCCGGCGAGAACATTCGCCTCGTCCCACTGCATCGCCTCGACATAGTCGTAGATCGCGGTGGACATCACGCGGGTGCGGCCGGGGATGTTGCCGCCGATCATCAGCACCACGCCGAAATTGCCGACAGTGTGCGAGAAGCCGAGCACTGCGCCGGAGAGGATGCCCGGGCTCGCGAGCGGCAGCGCCACCCGCCAGAAGGCTTGCCAAGGCGCGGCGCGCAAAGTCGCGGCCGCCTCCAGCGGCCTATCGCCGACCGCCTCGAAGGCGTTGCGGATCGGCTGGACCACGGTGGGGAGAGAGGCGACGGTGCAGCCGATGACGAGGCCGGTGAAGGTGAAGGCGAGCGTTCGGTCGCCCCAGAGATTGGCGAGCCGGCCGCCGAGACCGCTCGGACCCAGCGCGATCAGAACATAGAAACCGAGCACCGTCGCCGGCAGCACCATGGGCAGGGAGACGATGGTCGCGACGATCTCTTTTCCCCTCGCTTTGGAGCGCGCCAGCCACCAGGCCAGCGGCGTCGCGACCATAAGCACCATGAGCGTCGTGATCGACGCTAGCTGAAGAGTGAGCTTAACCGGCGGCCAGAGATGCAGGAGTATCTCCATCCGCCGTCACTCCGTGAGGCAGCCGACGCACTCCAGCGCATAACCGAAGCGCTCGATGACGGCGTGGGCCTCCGGCCCCTTGAGGAAAGCGATAAACGCCTTTGCGGTTTCGTCGTTTGCGCCGTTTTTGAGCAGCACGGCGTCCTGCCGGATCGGCGTATGGAGCTTTTCGGGGACGAGCCAGCGCGTCCCCTCCTTTGAGCCGTAAAGCTGCGACAGCGCGACGAAGCCGAGCTCGGCGTTGCGCGTGTCCACGAACTGGAACGCCTGGGCGATGCTCGCGCCTTGGACGATCTTCGACTGCAGCGCGTCATAGACGCCCAGGGCTCTCATGCTTTCGACGGCGGCGGCGCCATAGGGCGCGGAGGTGGGATTGGCGATGGAGATCTTCTGGAAGTTGCCGGCCTTCAGCACGGACTCGCCCTTCGTGACATCGACGACCCGGCTCCACAAGACGAGCTTGCCGATCGCATAGGTGAAGCGGCTGCCGGGAACAGCGAAGCCTTGCTCCTCCGCCATGCGTGGCCGCTCCTCGTCCGCCGAGAGGAACACCTCGAACGGCGCCCCATGGGTGATCTGCGAGAAAAAATTTCCCGAAGCGCCGGAAATCAGAATCGCTTCGTTGCCGGTCTTCTTCTGGAACTGCGCTGCGATCTCGCGCGCGGGCTCCATGAAGTTCGCGGCGACGGCGACATGCGTCTGTCCCGCCTCGGCGCGCGCGGCGAGCATGGGCGGCAACAGAAAAAGACAGGCTATGAGCGCACGCATCCGCATTGATCTCTCCCCCCGGCGCCGACGTCGAACGACATGCGGTCGCCCCGGATACTACGCAGTTACATAACGATATCAAGTTATTGGCTGCGTAAATTTTTGTCTTGTAAAAAGCTCTATATCGCGCATGCGGCTTCCTCGGCGCCGGACCGGGAAATAAGGCGTCGAGCATGGCGGGGTTTTCGTCACGCACGCTGTCCTCGCGCTTCGCCATTTGGGCGCCGCTTGCCTGCGCCCCGTCTGCGGTCCTAAGAACGCGCGCCTGAAGGCTCATTTTTCTGGAGATTCGCATGCCCCCGCTACGCCTCGGCGTGAACGTCGATCACGTTGCGACGCTGCGCAATGCGCGCGGCGGCCCGCGACCCGACCCGCTGCGCGCGGCGTTGCTCGCGATCGAGGCCGGAGCGGACGGAATCACCGCGCATCTGCGCGAGGATCGCCGCCACATCCATGACGACGACATGGCGCGGCTCAAGGCGCAGATCACGAAGCCGCTGAACTTCGAGATGGCGGCCACCGAGCAGATGCTCGACATCGCGCTAGCCATCAAACCGCACGCGGTTTGCCTCGTTCCCGAAAAGCGCACCGAGCGCACAACGGAAGGCGGGCTCGACGTCGTGGCCGCACATGATTATCTCATCCCCTTCGTTGCGGAGCTTGTGCGCGCCGGGGTGAGAGTTTCGCTGTTCATCGAGCCTAGCGCCGAGGCGATCGAGGCGGCGGCCTCGATCAAAGCGCCCGTCGTCGAATTGCATACGGGCGCCTGGTGCCATGCGCTCGAGGTCGGCGACACGGCGCTGGCGGAACGGGAGTTCGAGCGCCTCAAGCTCGGAACGGCCTATGCGGCCGAGAAGGGGCGCGAGGTTCACGCGGGCCATGGGCTGGATTACGAGAGCGCGCGGCGCATCGCGAGCCTGCCGCAGATCGTCGAGCTGAACATCGGGCATTTCTTGATCGGCGAGGCCGTCTTTGTTGGACTGGCCGAGGCGATCCGGCTCATGCGGGTGGCGATGGACGCCGGTCGTTCGGAGGCAGGCTGAAGGGTTGTGAGGGAAATCCGATGATCATCGGCTTCGGCGCGGACCTTTGCGACATGCGCCGCATCGCCGAGGCGTTGGAGCGCCACGGCGAGCGCTTCGTTCGAAGGCTGTTCACGGAGCGGGAGCGCGCCCGTTGCGAGGCGAGGCCGTCGCGCGCCGCCTGCTATGCGAAGCGCTTCGCCGCCAAGGAGGCCTGCGCCAAGGCGCTGGGGCTCGGGATTTGCGCCAGGGTCGGCTGGCGCGACATGACGGTGGTCAGTCTCGACACGGGCCAGCCGACGCTGGAGCTCTCGGGGGGCGCCTTGGAGCGCTTGGCCGAGCTCACGCCGCCCGGCATGACGGCGCGGCTGCATCTGACGCTTTCCGACGAGGAGCCATACGCTCAGGCGATGGTTCTCATCGAAGCCGCCCCGTGATAGAGGTCTCGCCGGAGCGGCCGTCGCCTGTTCCGCCCGTCGCCACGAGGAGTATCGACCCCTTGAGCAAGAATATTCCGGTCGCCAAGCCTGAAAAAGAAGAAGGGTGGCTCGCGGGGCTCGTCGAGCTCGTCGTCGTCGTTATTCAGGCGCTCGCCATCGCGCTTGTCATTCGCACGCTGCTCTTCCAGCCGTTCAACATACCGTCCGGCTCGATGATCCCGACGCTGCTCGTCGGCGATTACGTCGTCGTCTCGAAATACGCCTATGGCTATTCGAAATATTCGATCATCTTCAGTCCGAATCTGTTTTCCGGTCGCATCCTCGGCGCCGAGCCCAAGCGCGGCGACGTCGTCGTCTTCAAGCTGCCGCGCGACAACGACACGGATTACATCAAGCGCGTGATCGGCCTTCCTGGCGACCGCATACAGATGATCGACGGCCGACTCTACATCAACAACGTCATCGTGCCGCGCGAGCCCATCGCTCCCGCCCGCGTCGAAGGCCGCGATGGACGCGTGGGGGAGGTCCCGACCTACAAGGAGACCTTGCCCGGCGGCGTCGAGCACACGATCATCGAGATCGAGGGCGATCACGGCATCAACGACAACACCGATCTCTTCGTCGTTCCGCCCGGCCATTTCTTCATGATGGGCGACAATCGCGACAATTCGACCGATTCTCGCGTGCCCCCGTCGCAGAACGGCGTCGGCTATGTGCCTTTCGAGAATCTCGTGGGACGCGCCGAGCGCATCTTCTTCTCGCTCGACATCAAAGAGGGCGAGTCGGCGCTCGCCATTTGGCGCTGGCCTTTCGAGGGCCGCTGGAGCCGCATCTTCAAGGTTGCGCATTGAACCGGCGATATCGGGGATGAACGGGGACCCAGAGTGCGACGTTGCCGCGGTCGAGCAGAGCATTGGGCATGTTTTCGCCGACAGGAGCTTGCTGGCGCAGGCGCTCACGCATGCGAGCGCCGCGACGCCGCGCTCGGGATCTTACGAGCGGCTGGAGTTTCTGGGCGACCGCGTGCTGGGTCTGGGCGTGGCGCATATGCTCATGGAGACCTATGCCGCCGAGAGCGAGGGGCCTTTGTCGCACCGGCTTGCCGCGCTCGTGCGTAAGGAGACCTGCGCGGAGGTCGCGCGCGAATGGGGCGTCGGGCCGTTCATTCGAATGGGCGAAGGCGAGGTCTTGAGCGGCGGACGCGAAAAGCCGGCGATCCTGGGCGACGTCTGCGAGGCGATCATCGGCGCGGTGTTCCTCGACGCGGGGGCTGCAGCCGCTGAGGCGGTCGTGCGTCGCGCCTTCGAGCCGCGCATGCTCGCCCCGTCTCGCCGGCTGCGAGACCCAAAGACCGTGCTGCAGGAATGGGCGCAGGGCCGCAAGCTTCCGGCGCCGACGTATCGGCTGGCCGCCAGAAGCGGTCCCGATCACGCGCCGCGTTTCGAAATCCGGGCCGAGATTGACGGTTTCGAGGGTGCGTGCGGCGCGGGCTCCTCCAAGCGCGCGGCCGAGCAGGCGGCGGCGCAGTCCTTTTTGCATCGCGAAGGCATCGAACCGGAAGGCGCGGAGCCGTCGTGAGCGAAACGAACGCCCTTACGCGACGCTGTGGCTTTGCGGCGCTGGTCGGCGCGCCGAACGCCGGCAAGTCGACCCTCGTCAACGCGCTCGTCGGCGCGAAAGTCTCCATCGTCTCGCGAAAGGCGCAGACGACGCGCATGCAGGTGCGCGGCGTGATGATCGAAGGCGAGAGCCAGATCGTGCTCGTCGACACGCCCGGCATTTTCGCGCCCAAGCGCCGGCTCGACCGCGCCATGGTCGCGAGCGCTCTTTCTGGCGCCAAAGACGCCGATCTCAATCTCCTCATCGTCGACGCGCGCAAAGGCGCGGACGAGGAGGTTTTGGCGCTCTTGAAGCAGCTCGCGCAGAGCGCCGCGCCGAAGTGGCTCGTCTTGAACAAGATCGACGTCATGGCGCGCGAGCGGCTGCTCGCCCTCGCCCAGGAGCTCAACGCGGCGCAAACATTCGAGGAGACCTTCATGGTCTCGGCGCTGACGAGCGATGGGCTCGATCGGCTGCGCGTCAAGCTCGCGCAAGCGATGCCCGGCTCCCCCTGGCTCTATCCAGAGGATCAGCTCTCGGACGCGCCCCTGCGGATGCTGGCCGCCGAGATCACGCGCGAGAAGCTCTTCGAGCGGCTGCACGACGAACTGCCCTATGAATCGACGGTCGAGACGACCTCCTGGACGAACCAGAAGGACGGCTCGGCGCGGGTCGAGCAGACAATCTATGTCGCGCGCGAAGGGCAGAAGAAAATCGTGATCGGGGAAGGCGGCCGAACGATCAAGGCCATCGGCCAGGCGGCGCGCGCCGAGATCGCCGACGCCGCCGACCAGAGAATCCACCTCTTTCTTTTCGTAAAGGTCCGCGAGAATTGGGCGGAGGACCCTGAGCGCTATCGCGAGATGGGGCTCGAGTTTCCTAAGGAGAGATAGCTCCGCGCTCTCCCCCGAACGCGATTTGAGATTTGTCCGCCTCGATGAAAGGCCTAACGGCAGATCTCGCAGACGGCGCGGCCGCTCCCGTCACAATAGCAGCTGCACGACTGTCCTGGGGCGCAGTCCTTACTTGCGCCTCCGCTCTCGCAAGTCGTGAAGCATGCGCCGACCTCAATGAGAGAAGCGTGTGGGGAGGGCAGGCCGCCTCGATTTGGGATCCCGGCCAGCTGGGTCGTTTCTCCCAACGCAGGCGTCACCGAGAGAACCAAGAAGATCACAGCCAAGGAGCGCATGGGTGGCCTCCGCTATAAGGAGCTCAGCGATCTCACAGAGAACGCCCCGGAAAAGTGGGTAGCGTTTTTCCGGTCAAGACATGCTCTCGGTTTTGCTGGAGCTTAGTCTTAAGTCCACTCGATCCGGACGCTCTCTAGATCACGCCGCATTCAGGCAGACGCCCGAATGCGGAAAACGTGATCCATTCTTGAAGTCTAGAGCGCGATTTATTCTCTAGGCCGACGTGGGACGGCGCGAGACGGTTTCAAGCGATGATTTCAAAAAAGGCGTTCGAAAAGCGATTTCAAAATTCGGCGAAACGCCACGCCCTGGCCTGGGGAGTCGCTTCGGCGTGGGCGCGGCTTCGGTCCTGGAGAATCGTCCATCTGAATGCCGGCTATCCGCCGAACTGCCGAATGGGTTGAAGAACCATCCGTCGCGCGCATCATGTTGACGGGTCGAAAGATGTTGGTGAGGTCGAAAGGTTGTTGGCTCAGCCAACGCGTCGCTAATGGCAAGCGAAGCCCAAGAAGCGCCAATATATCCAACATCCAAACAGTGTCATGAGGGAAGCGGAAAAGGCCACGGCCAGGAAGGCGATAACCATTTCCTGGCGACTTGGCTCGTCATTTTCGGCAAAGGAGGCATATTCAGGGCCGGTCCATGAAGGTCGGGACCTATCGTCCTTGAGAAGGAAATGATGTTCGATAGCTTCGCGTCTGACCGGGAGGATTGGATTAGGGTCAAAATATTTCATGATGGCGCCTCGCTGGAGCTAAGTTCGATCGGGGGCACTGACGACCGCCGCGTTCCGCTGGCCGGCCGCCTCAAGATACATGGTGTATCCTAAAAGATGGCTTGTCAAGAAAATGATACGCTGTGTATCAAACTGGGGCGTTCCGAACCCTTCGCCCTCCGTCGCGACGGCAAGAATCCTTTTGGGGCGACAGATGTTTTGGGGCTTCCCGCTGGAAAGCGGCTTGCCGAAGGGGAAAGGCTCGCATAATCATTTGATGAGGAAGGGACCGGCAAGCCACTCCGATCCTGGCGCTTGCAGGCAGAGAGAGTAATTGCGAAATGTTGGATTGGCTGAAGGCCTTCCTGAAGAGGCATGTGATCGATGGCGTCCCGCCGGATCTGGCGCGATGCGAGTTCGGCTGCAAGAAGCTGCAGTGCGAGCACGACGAATGGGCGAACTGCAAGAGGAGGATCGCGGAGATGGAGAGCGCGCTTCTTGCGGAAGAAAGGTCTCGCCGTGCTCCTTCGACGGCGCTTCCCCATTGCGAAACGATGATCGAGGCTAAGGCCCAATAGCAGAGCGCCTTAGCCCGTCTTGGCGATAATCCCGTAGATTTGACGCGCGTCCCGATCGTTCCACGCATCGAGCTTAGAGCGCGCTTGGTCGCGCGGCGTCACGCGAAATTGCTTCGCACTTTTCCTGGCATGGCCTAGGTTTGCCGCCTGAGAGCGCGCTTGATACGAAAAGCCGGTTGTCGCTTTCGCGCTTCTGATCGGAGGTTTTTCATGCGGAACCTCATGGCGCGCGCCCTTTTCCGCTTTGCAATCTTCCTTCTCGTCACTGGCGTGTCGATCTTCCTTGCCGCGGGGACCCTGGATTACTGGCAGGCCTGGACTTTTCTCCTCGTCTATCTCGTGGCCTCGCTCGCAATCCTAGTCTATCTCATGAAAAAGAGCCCGGCGCTTTTGGAGCGGCGGATGAGAGGAGGGCCGGGCTATGAGACGGAGCCCGCGCAGAAGCTCATCGTGAGTCTCGTCTTCGTCGGATTCGTCGCGCTCATTCTCGTCCCGGCGCTCGACAGGCGTTTCGGTTGGTCCGAAATGTCCGCGGCGGCCTCGCTCGCGGGCGAGGCTCTCATGCTCGTCGGCTGGCTCGCAATGTTCCTCGTGCTGCGCGCAAACCCTTTCGCCGCCAGCACGATCGAGGTGGCGAAGGACCAGAGGGTCATCACGAGCGGCCCTTATGCGCTCATGCGGCACCCGATGTATTCAGGCGCCGTGCTCCTGCTCTGCGGGATTCCGATAGCGCTCGGGTCATGGTGGGGACTTATCCCCTTCGCGCTGATGGTCCCCGTGCTCGTCTGGCGCCTTCTCGACGAAGAGAAATTCCTCGAGAAGAATTTGCCCGGCTACGCAGATTACGAGGCGACGGTTCGCTGGCGGCTGATTCCGAAGATCTGGTGAAGGTCCTTTGAACCGACGCTTTCTGCGGGCGTCGCGCTCAAAAGCCCCAGCGAAAGCCGACGCGGCCGAAATAGACCTGGCCGCGGTCGGAGAACTCGCCGTCGAACTTGGCGAAGAGCGTCGTATCGCCCGGCATCCGCAGCTCGGGCCCGAGCGAAACGACCGCAGCATTGCGGCCAGGGCGCGCGCCTTCGACGCCAAAACCCGTCCCCGGCAGGATCGCGAAAGCCGCGGCGAGCGTGGGATCGCTCACCCAGTCATGCGCATAGGCGGCGCGGCCGCGCAGCGCCAGCATTGAGGGACCGAAAGCGCCGATCGCGCGCTCGAAACGCGCGCCGATTTCCGTGCGGGCGTCGGTGAAAGAGCGGCCGGCATAGGTGAGCGCGAACCCCGAAGCCATCGGATCGCTCTCGCCATAGCCCGGCATGACGAAAACCTGCTCCTGCGCCGCGACATAGGGCGAGACGCCGAGGAGCGCGACGTCGCGCAAGCCCGCCTCGATCCGTCCCGCGTAGTTTTGCGACTGGAAGCGCGCTGTCAGCCCATAACCCATGGCGTTGCGCGACGTGTCCATCCAGTGGTTGCCGAAGGCGAAGGCGGAAGCGACGTAGGCGGAACCGAAGCGCATGAGGCCGTAGAGGCTCGCCTGGAGCATATCGTCGTGGCCGCCGCCGAGCCCCTGGGCGAGGCCCCAGTCTGCGCCGCCGCCGGAAAGCGCGAGGCCCAGCCTCACGCCGGGCGCCGGCCGATAGTCGATGCCCGAAGCGAGACCGAAGGCGCTTCCCGCGAAGGCGTGCGCGCCAGCGCTGTAATCGGCCGAGAGATTGGAATAGCCGCCGAAAGAGCTCGCCCAGACGCCCCAAACGGGCCGCGGGATCAGGATCGGGAGCGGCGCGGACTTGCCGGCGTCGGGCATGATCAGCGCGATGGCTTTTGGTCGCGCGACGGTCTCCTCCTCGGCGTAGCGCATCGGCTGGACGGGCGAGGCGGCGCCGCTGTTCCCCTCCGCGGTCGCGGCGTCGAAGATCAGATCGAAGAACTGGTTCGCCGCGCCAAAGCTCGTCTGCTCGGTTCCGGTCGCCGCTTCGCCGGCGAGCGTCGCGAGCGCGGAGGAAAGCGCCGGGGCGTTGAGGTTATAGAGCGAGACGAAATTCGGCGGCAGCGCGCCGCCGGCGTTGAAATAGAGGTTCAGCGCATTGGCCACGTGCTGCTGATTGCCGGGCAGGCCGAAGGCGCCGCCAATCGCGCCGCCGCCGAGATTGCTCCAGAGATCGAGATAGACGTCGTTGTTGTCGTAGTTCAGCGTCTCGTGGAATCCTAAGGGCAGCCCCGTCGGAACGAGGCCTGCGAAGCGATTGGCGCCGCCGAGGGCGCCGCCCGCCGCCGTCAGGATCGTATAGCGCCGGGAGAAATAGCTTCCCGGGACGTAAGTCGCGGCGACCGTGCCGCCCGCCAGCGAAGCGTTGCCCTGAACCGCAGCGAAAGTCGAGGTCAGCGTGTTGAGCGTGACCACATAAGTCGAGCCGGAATTGAACGTCAGATTGCCCGCGATCGTCATCGAGCTTCCGGGCGCGCCGGAGCCGGGCGCAAACGCGCCCGCAGTAGCCACGGTGACGGCGCCCACCGTGCCAACGCCGGCGAGCGTGCCGCCGTTGTTCACCGTCATGGCCGCGTTGGGGATGGTGCCGTTCACCATGAGCGTGCCGGCGTCGACGCCCCAACCCATCGTGGCGTCGTTGGCGCCGGTCAGAGTCCAGACGCTCGCGCCGGTCTTTTGGAAAACGCCGAAACCGACATATTGCGCGCCGATCTGCGAGACGTCGAAGCTCGCGTTGGCGCTGCCGCCAAGCCGCAGCGTGTCGGCGGGGCTGAACGCCACCACATTGCCGGTGATGGTCGAGCCGGCTTGCAACTCGAGCACGTTGACGCCGCCCGTGAAACTGATGGCGTTGGCCCGCGTCGCACCGTTGCCGCTGAGGCCACCCGAGATCGTGCCGCCGTTTGTGATGGAGAGTCCAGATCCGATCACGCCAGCGCCGCCCGCCCCGGCGCTTCCGGCTGTGCCTCCGCCAGGCCCGCCGCCGCCGCCCGCGCCGCCGTCCCCGCCCGCAATTATTCCTTGATTTGTGATCGCGCCATCCGAAAGCGAGACGCCCGGCCCGCCGACGCCTCCGTTGCCGCCTATGCCGGCGACAAAGGGCGTGCCGCCCACGCCGCCCGCGCCGCCGCTGACGTTTCCGCCATTAGAAAGGGTCACGCCGGCCAAGGCCGCGAAGAACCCTGCTCCGCCTGAGCCGCCATTTCCACCAATTCCGCCGGCGTCGAGAAGCCCGCCGCCGCCCCCCGTTCCGCCGGTTCCGCCCGTGAGCAGGCCACCGGACGAAAGCGCGAAGCTTCCTCTGGTCGCCGTGGCGTAAACGCCGCCGCCGCCGTCGCCCCCACTGCCGCCGGTGTTGCCGAATCCTCCGACGCCGCCGTTGCCGCCCGCGAGGATGCCGGATGTTCCCGATGCCGACGCGCCAGTGAGAACCGCGCCGTAGCCGCCGGCGCCGCCTCCGCCGCCCCCGCCGCTGTTGCCCACGGCCCCTGTCGGAACTCCGTTATACTGATTTCCGCCAGCCCCACCGGAGCCGCCCGCGAAGCTCACGGAGCCCGAAATGCCAGAGCCGACGAAACCGTTCAGTCCACCGCCACCGCCGCCGCCGCCGCCTTCGCTGTTATTCGCATTGCCGCCCGAGGCGCCAGCTGTCCCGCCGGCCCCTGGATTGGTTCCGCCACCCGCGCCGCCCTGGCCGCCACCCGGCCCGCCGCCGCCGCCGCCCGCTCCATCGCCAAGGGGGCCGAGATTGCCGCTGCCGGCGCCGCCCGCGACACCCGTATAGCCCCCGCCGCCACTCCCTCCGGGAGCGCCATAAGGGTCTGGGCCGCCCGCGCCGCCGACGGACTGCGCGAAGCCCGGCGACGCCAGCATGAAGGGCGTCAGGACGATCGCGGCCGCGCCCGCCCGCAAGCTTTGAGCAGACAGGATGCACCGCCGGGGACCAAGAGAAAGGAAAGCCGGTAGCTCCGACATGGAATCGCCCCCGCATTCGTCTTCTGATACGCAAAACGGCGGATATAATTCCGCGGCTGCGAATTTTGTGAAGATAAAGGGCCCGAGCAACAGCTGACAAATACTTTAGTGATTCGGATGCTCGGCCAGTGACGATTTTTATCGGACGTCTCTTTTTTGCAACAGTACGGCGATTCTCTTGAAAGGGGACGCCGCGCGCGCCGCCGGCGCCTTGCCCGGCTTCTGCGTCACCGCGCCAGGCGGAGCCGGTCCGAATGCCTGGACACCCGACTTGCCGCTGCGCACGCGGCTTGTCATAGCTACGGCTGAAATTAAAACTTCTTTTTGGGAGGCCAATAAGATGGATGAATTGGCGCGCGACGGCGCAATTGGTGCGCAGACTGCGCCTTCGCCCGTTTGCTCGCATAATGAATGGGACCCGCTCGAGGAGATCGTCGTCGGTCGCCTCGAGGGCGCGACGATCCCCTCCGATCACCCCGTCGTCTCCTGCAATATTCCGGGCTTCGCCGCGCGTGCGCAGGCTTGGGCCGGCGGGTTCCGCTATCCGGAATTTCTCGTGAAGCCCGCTCAGCGCGAGCTCGACGGCTTTGTCGCGCTGCTCGAATCGCTCGGCGTGACCGTGCGGCGGCCCGACGCCGTCGACTATCGCCGGAGATTCGGCGCGCCGGGCTGGTCGTCGCGCGGCTTTTGCAATTCCTGTCCGCGCGACAGCCTGCTCGTCATCGGCGAGGAGATCATCGAGACGCCGATGGCCTGGCCCTGCCGCTATTTCGAGACACATTCCTATCGCGGGCTCATCAAGGAATACTTCAGGAAAGGCGCCCGCTGGACCGCGGCGCCCAAGCCCCAGCTCCTCGACGATCTCTATGATGGCGACTTCAAGATCCCGGAGGAAGGCGCGCCGATCGATTACATTCTGACCGAGTTCGAGCCGGTCTTCGATGCGGCCGATTTCTTCCGCTGCGGCCGCGATATTTTCGCCTTGCGCAGCAATGTGACCAACGCCTTCGGCATCGAATGGCTGCGCCGGCATCTGGGCGAGGACTATCGCATTCACGAAGTCCCGAGCCGTTGCCGCATGCCGATGCACATAGACACGACGGTTCTGCCGCTTGGGCCCGGCCGCTTCCTCGTCAATCCGGATTATGTCGACGTCGACGCGCTGCCGCCGATCATGAAGAAATGGGAGATTCTCATCGCCCCCGAGCCCGATCCGATCGAGGATCGGCTTTTGAAGCTCGCCTCGCTCTGCGGCAAATGGCTCAACATGAATATCCTGATGCTGGATGAAAGACGCGTCGTCGTCGATCCGCATCATAAGCGCACGATGCAGGCGATGAAGGATTGGGGGCTGGAGCCCATTCCTTGTCCTTTCCTGCATTACGCGCCCTTCGGCGGCTCCTTCCATTGCGCGACGCTTGACGTGCGTCGGCGGGGGAGGTTGGAAAGCTATTTTTAAGGAGTAGAGCGGCGCTCTTCCGCTTCGCTCGCGATAACGGCGTCGGCAAGCTCGGGGCGTCTACGAGGCGAGCTTCAGCCCGACCATCCCCAGGAGGATGAGCCCAATGCAGCCGAGACGCATCGGCGTCGCCGGCTCGTCGAAGAGATAGACGCCGAGCGCCGTGGTCCCCGCGACGCCGATGCCTGTCCAGATCGCATAGGCCGTGCCGACCGGCAGCGAACGGAGGGCGAGACTCAGGAGTCCCGCGCTTGCTCCCATCGCGGCGAGAATGCCGGCTGAGGGCAAGGCTTTCCCAAAGCCCCAATATTTCAGCGCCACGGCCCAGACGATCTCGAAAAGTCCCGCGAGAAGAAGAATCACCCAGCCCATCGGTTCCCCTTGCGAAGCTGTCCACGCCCTCGCCGTGCTGAAAATCCTGCCAAGCTTACGGACGCCGGCAGTAAACAGCCTCGCAACTATTGCGCAAGTCAGAATCTGCCAGCCCGCGATGCGATTGCGCCGGCGCATATCTGCGGTGGAGTCGTCGCTCGCTTTCTCGAAGGCGCCGCCCAAGGGAATTCCGCACGCGACGGCGCCGGCCCTTTCGTCAAAGCAATCGGGGATCGCAGAATACGCGCGACTCGATGCCGCGGAATGGCCGCAAGCGCGCGGGCGCCGTCGCGGAAAGTCTGAACGTCTGAAGGGGAAAGAACGAGCCGCGAGCGAGGTTAACCTGTTGTTAACCATAACGCCGTTCACTGAAGGTGCGCTACGAATCGCGCGTTACTGAAAGATCATTCCGATAGGGGGAGCAAATGCAGGGTCCCGACGCACAAGTGGTGATGCTCTTCGCGATGCGCTACGGCCCGTTCCTCCTCGCGTGCTTTTTCGCTGGACGAGTCGCGGCTCTACTGCTCCGTTAGAGCCGCGGCTCCGTTCCGTTCAAGCCGCGAGCCAGCAGCTCTCGCGCTCGATGCGGCTTGCGATTCTCTCCACAAGCTCTGTCGCCGAAGCCGGGAAGAAGGTGAAGCCGACGGCGAAGAGCTCCTCGGTGACGATCTCGCTGAACCGGTCGCGTTCGCCCGCGCGGTCTTCCTCGGCTTCCCAAAGGCGCTCGAGCCGTTCATGGACGGGCGTGCCGTTCAAGCCCGAAAGCTCCGCCGCTAGCGTGACGAGCGCGAAAATGGCCCGGCCCGCGCAGCCGTCCTCCGCGCTGGATTTCCTCACCATCAGCCGCTCTTGGGCGACCAGCGAGCAGGGAATGAGACTCTCGAGTCTGAGCATGGCGTCTCCCGTCCTGCCGACGGGGTCGACTTCGACCCGGAGGGGGGAGGCGTGCCCCCCGCACCGCCGACGGCATCCACTTTCAGCGCAGGATGTGGCTTTTGTTAGGAGATTTTTAGCCATAACGCTTGCAATGCGTCATTTTGCGCACTTTGCGCCCAAGCCTCGGCGTTTTGCGCGAGATGAAACCCGGCAGGCCGCCGGGCTTTCTCAAATCTTCGGTTCGAGCGAGGGCGGAAGCGAGCGCTTGATCACGCTGCGTTCAGACGGAATCGCCTGAACGCAGAAAACGCCGCGCTCTAACGCCACCTCTCGTGCGGTCCGCCCCAGCCGCCGTGCGGCCCGCCGCGCCAACCGCCAGGCGGTCCAGGACGCCAGCCGCTGTCCCAGCCGCGCCAACCGCGCCAGCCGCGCCAAACCCAGCGGTTCCAGCCGTAGGGACCGCCCCAGCCGACGCCCTGTCGCCAAGCGGCGCCACACCAATACCAGCCGGGACCGTTCCAGGCGTCGTCGTACCAGCAGTAGCGCTGGCCGCCCCAGAAATACGGGTAGGCCGGGCCGGGAGGCGCAACAACCACCCCGACTGCCGGCGGCGGCGGATAGGGCGGCGGGGGAGGGGGCGGCGGATACGGCGGCGGATAGGCGGGCGCGATTGATGGCCCCGGTCCGGGGCCGTAGTAATCGGCGGCCCTGGCGGCGCCCGAAAGGGCGAAGGCGGCGATCGCGAGGCGCGCGAGGGCGCTACACGATTTCCAGCGCGGCGTCATGGAGTTTCTCCTCCCGTTTCGACAAAGTTTTCAGCGCCGGGGCGGATACGCGGCAATCGTGGCCGAAAAAGGAGTCGGAGCGCGGCGGTCGCGTTGCGGCTGACGGCCGCGCCTGCGTCGCGCTTTCTTATCTTCGCTGCGGATGCTAACGATCCTGCCATGATAAAGAAGCTTTACCAATGGACCCTCCAGCTCTCGCGCGGCCCCCACGCCGAGGCGGCCCTCGCCGCCGTGGCTTTCGCGGAGAGCTCGTTTTTCCCCGTGCCGCCCGACGTGATCCTGCTTCCGATGTCGCTCGCCAAACCCGAGAAGGCTTGGCGATATGCGGCGATCTGCACGCTCGCCTCCGTCGCTGGCGGCGCGCTCGGCTACGCGATTGGCGCCCTGCTTTACGACACGGTAGGGCATTGGCTTATCCATCTTTACGGCTATGAAGAGAAGATGGCCTCCATGCGCGAGTTCTACGCAAAATGGGGCGCCTACTTCATTCTGCTGAAAGGGCTGACGCCTATACCTTTCAAGCTCGTGACGATCTTCTCTGGGCTCTTCGCCTATAACTTTCCTCTCTTCATTCTGCTCTCGCTCATCACGCGCGGCGCGCGCTTCTTCTTTCTGGCCGCGGCGCTGAATCGTTTCGGCGACAGTTTGCGGGACAAGATGGAGGCGCATTTCGGCCTGTTCTTGGGTTCGCTCGCCGCGATTGTCGTCGGCGGCTTCGTCATCGCGGTGAAGCTGTTTTGATTGCGGCGCTCGTCGCGGCTCTGCGAAAGCGTCCGGCCGGGGCGGTCGCGCTCGCCATCCTGCTCGGCGCCGCAGCGACCATCGCGGGCGCGTGGATTTTCGAGGCGCGGGGCTATCTCCCCTGCGAGCTCTGCCTGCTCGGTCGCAAGCCCTATTACCTTGGCATGGCCGTCGCGGCGCTTTGCGTCGGGCTGTCGGCGCGCGGACGCGACGATCTCGCTCGCAAAGGCTTGCCTTTGCTCGCGCTGATCTTCCTCGCTGGGGCGGCGATTGGGGCCTATCATGCCGGGGTCGAATGGAAGCTCTGGCCGGGTCCCGCCGACTGCACGGGGGCGATGGCGCCTCCCGCCTCGCAAGCGGATTTTCTCGCGCGCCTGAAGCACGTAAAGCCCATCCGCTGCGACGAGCCGGCGCTCCTCGTCTTCGGCCTCAGCCTCGCGGCCTGGAGCGCAATGCTGAGCGCGGGTCTATCCGGATTCGCATTCTGGGGATTCTTGCGCCGACACGGTTGAGCCGGCGGATCGCCGGGCGACAGCCGTTCCGCCTCTGCAGGCTCAGGCGCGTCGAGCGAGTGATCGTCCGCTCGAACCTTTGTGGATAGGCGCCGGCGACTAGACTCCGGAACGGCAAGAGCTTTAGTGGCGGAGGTCAACCGCAACAATCATGACGCATAATCGAGGCAAACCTTCATCTCTCAAAAAATTAATGTTTCCCTGCATGTATTTAACGTTTTCCGCCGGGGCCACGCTCTTGACGAAAAATAGATGACAGGTATGTAGAAGGGCGTGGGCGATCCACGATTGTTCTCCATGCTGGGAAGAGGCGATCTACGGTCGGGCAGGCGGGTCGACCGGCGTTCGAGAGACGAGTTCATCCCAATGTGATACAAAGCAATGGGTTCTGAGCCGAGGCTGAAGGCGCCGCGCTATTAACCGGTTCGCGCTCCGTCGCGGGGGAGCGAACTTTTTTCCAACCTTGAAGAACCGCGAGACAGAGATGACAGACAAAGAGAGAATTGCGCTATTCATTGACGGCGCGAACCTCTACGCCACGGCCAAGTCGCTTGGCTTTGACATAGACTACAAGAGATTGCTGCGCGAGTTTCAGGCGAAGGGAACGCTCATCCGCGCCTTCTATTACACGGCGCTGATCGAGGACCAGGAGTATTCCTCTATTCGCCCGCTGATCGACTGGCTGGACTACAACGGTTATGCCGTCGTGACCAAGCCGACCAAGGAATTTGTCGATTCGCTCGGCCGCCGCAAGGTCAAGGGCAATATGGACATCGAGCTCGCGGTCGACGCCATGGAGATGGCGGAGCACATCGAGCACATGGTGCTGTTCTCCGGCGACGGCGATTTCCGCTCGCTCGTTGAGGCCGTGCAGCGCAAGGGCGTCCGCGTCTCGGTGATCTCCACGATCACGACGCAGCCGCCGATGATCGCCGACGAACTTCGCCGTCAGGCCGACGAGTTCATCGATCTCATCCATCTCGTGGGCAAGATCGGACGCGACCCCGGCGAGCGCGCCGAGCGCATGCAGCGCTACCAGGAGCGTCGGCCCGCGCCGCAAGCGGCGGCGCCGGCAGCTGCGGGGCATGACGAGGAAGGCGAGGAGTAAAAGACTCCTCTCTTCAAGGCCTTTCCATAAGCCGGCGCGGGCCTTCTGCGTCGGCTTTTTTCATGTCGATCGATTTTCCTTGGCGCAGCGCCTGGCTGAAGCGAGGCCTGGTCAGCACCCTGCAGGGGTCGCAAATTCTTCCTGGCGCTTGGCGCAGCGCAATCGAAGCCCCGCTTTTCTCGTCGACCCCAACCACTTCTTTTGGCGATGCATGTTTCGCTGGAGAGCCAAGAGCTGGCTCTTCCCGCTATCCCTTATCTCTCAACAGCCGGCCCTTCTCGCGGCCCCAGTCGCGCTTCTTCTCGACCTCGCGCTTGTCGTGAAGCTGCTTGCCGCGCGCCAGCGCGATGCGCAGCTTCGCGCGTCCGCGATCGTTGAAGTAAATGCGCAGCGGCACGATCGTCATCCCTTCGCGCTCGACTCCCTGCGATAGCTTGGCCAATTCGCGCTGCTTGAGCAGAAGCTTCCGCAGCCGCTTGGGTTCGTGGTTGAACCGATTGCCCGCCTCATATTCGGGGATCGTCGCGTTGACGAGCCAAGCCTCGCCCTTGCGGTCAACATGGGCGTAGCTCTCGGCGATCGTCGCCTTGCCGGTGCGCAGCGACTTGACCTCAGTGCCGGTCAAAGCAAGGCCGGCGTCGAAAGTTTCGCCGATCTCGTAGTTGAATCGCGCCTTGCGGTTTTCGGCGACGATCTTGAAATTCGACTCTGAGCTTTGCGCCACGATCCGGCTTATCCTTCGAGCAAGCCGGCGTGGATCATGGCCGCGCGAATGCGATCCTTTGTCGCCTGAGTCACCGGAATGAGCGGCAGGCGCGTCTCCTCGAGGCACCGGCCGAGCAGCGAGAGGCCGTATTTGGCGCCGTTCACGCCGGCCTCGAGGAAGACGGCGACCTGAAGCGGCACGAGCTTGTCCTGGATCGCGAGCGCGGTCTTGAAGTCGCTGGCGAGCGCCGCGTTCTGCAGATCGGCGCAGAGCTTCGGCGCGATGTTGGAGACGACCGAGATGCAGCCCTGCGCGCCGGCCGCCATGCAGGAAAGCGCGGTGATGTCGTCCCCGGAAAGCTGGATGAACTTCGGCCCCATCGCTTGCCTTTGCAAGGAGATTCGTCCGACATTGCCGGTGGCGTCCTTGACCCCGACAATATTCTTGAGCTCGGAGAGTCGCGTCATCGTCTCCACGCTCATGTCGATGACCGAGCGCGGCGGGATATTGTAGATGATGATCGGGATCGACACCGAATCATTAATCGCCTTGAAATGCTGATAGAGCCCTTCTTGATTGGGCTTGTTGTAATAGGGCGTGACGACGAGCAGCCCGTCGGCGCCGGCGCGCTCGGCGTGCCCGGCGAGCGCAACGGCCTCCCTTGTGTTGTTGGAGCCGGCCCCGGCGATCACAGGGACACGGCCGCGCGCCGCTTTAACCGTCGCCGTGATGACCGCGCCATGCTCCTCATGCGACAACGTCGGACTTTCGCCGGTCGTGCCAACCGGCACGAGGCCATGCGTGCCGCTCTCAACCTGCCAGTCGATGAACTGCCGCAGGCAGTCGAAATCAACGTCCCCGTGGTTGAAAGGTGTCACGAGCGCCGTTATCGAGCCGTGAAATATTGCTGCCTTGGGCATCTTCTCAACGCTTTCTCAGCGCCTTGCGGTCGCCGCATTCAGAGCCTACCTGAGTTTGCGGGGCTTCTTAGCCGTTGCCCGCCCGCGTGGAAAGGCCCTCGAAGGCGGCGCTGCGCGAGCAAGGACGGCCCCGGCTTACGTTTGCGCGAGGCGTTAACGAAATCCCCGCGAAATTCATAGACCATGCGTATGGATCGACCTTTCGCTCGGCGTCTCGATCGAGACGGGCGAGGCCAGAGGATGGAGCCTGAAACCATGCTAGGCGGCGGACCGAGACTCTTCTCCAAGACGGGAGCATGGATCGCTGGCGCGACGGTTCTCGCGCTGTTGATCGGGTTTGCCGGGGGCAGCGTGTGGTACGCCCCGGAGGGCGCGTGGCGGGGCTGGGTCGCGCAAATTTCTCCCTGGAGCGCCGCGCCTCAATCCGACGAAGCCGCGAAGCCGCGAGGCGAGGAGAGCGCCGCCGCCGAGCAGCAGCCCGAGAGCGAGGCCGCGCAGCAGCAGGCCGAAGCGTCGGCGGAGCCCGCCGCCCAGAAGCAAGAGCCGCTCGTCGCCTCCTCCGAGCTCGCGACGCTGGTGGGCGCCGAGGCCGAGCCTTTTCTCGCGGCGGTTTCCGCCTATCGCGCCGGCGATTTCGCTGCGGGAGACGCGGCGATCGCCGGCTTGGAGAACCCAATCGCCGTCACCACAGCGCAATGGGTGGGACTGAAGCTCCATTGGCGTAACGCCGGCTTCGAGCGATTGAAGCGCTTCGTCGCTTTGCATCCGAACTGGCCCGCGAGCGATTGGCTGCGTCATCGCGCCGAGGACCAACTCTTGAACGAGGGCCGCTCGGACGCGACGATCAAGGCCTTCTTCAGTGATCGACGGCCCGCCGCCCCGGCGGGCAAGCTCGTCCTGGCCCGGGCTCTCGCCCGAGACGGCGAGTTCGAGCAGGCGACCGCGCTTGCGCGCGAGCTTTGGCGCGAGGACGACTTCGGAGATGGGATCGAGGCGCTGGCGCGCAAGGAGTTTGCGGAGCTGCTGGGTCCAGAGGACCACAGATACCGCGCCGATCGCCTCTTCTATGCGGGGCGGAGCGGCCCGTCGCTGCGCGCCGCCGAGCTCGCCGGCAAGGATGCGGCGCTGCTCGCAAAAGCGCGTGCGGCGGCGAGCATCGGACGCTGCGACGCCAAAATGACCGCGAGCCTGCCGCCCGCATTGCAAAAGGACCCTGGCCTCGTTTTCGCGCGCGTTCGCTACCTGCGCAAGATGAACAAATATCCGGAAGCCGCGGCGGCTCTGCGCGAGGCGCCAACCGCGCCTGAAAAGCTCGTCGACGGCGAGGCCTGGTGGACGGAGCGCAAGACGATTGCGCGCAAGCTCCTCGACAAGGGCGACACGAAGCGCGCCTATGAGGTCTTTGCGGGCCATGCGGCGAAGACGGCGTCTTCGCAAGTCGAGGCGGAATTTCATGCCGGCTGGATCGCCCTGCGGTTCATGAACGACATCGATGCGGCGGAGCGGCATTTTGATCGCGCCGTCGCCATCGCCGAGACGCCGCATCAGAAGTCGCGCGCCGAATATTGGCGCGCCCGCGCTGCGGAGGCGCGTCAGAGTCCCGAGCAGGACGAGATCGCCCGCGCGCATTATCGCGAGGCGGCGACTCATTCTACGACCTTCTATGGCCAGCTCGCGCTCGCCAAGATCGGCTCCAATGTTTCGCCGGTGCGGCCTTCGCCCGAGCCCGCTCTCGGCGACGCGCGCGACGAATCGGTGCGCGCCGTCGAGCTTCTGATCGCCGTGGGCGAAAAAGAGGCGATGAGCGCGCTGGCCTCCGAAGCGGCGAAGCATCTCGAGCGCCCCGAGCAAGTTGCGGCGCTTGCTATCGCCGCGGAGCGCGCGCATGACGCGCGTTTCTCGCTGACGCTCGGCAAGCTCGCATCCTATCGCGGCGTCGCGATAGATGACGCAGCTTTCCCGACCTTCGGCGTTCCGGCGTTCTCGGCGCTGCCGGGCTCGGCCCCGAAGTCGCTCGTCTTCGCGGTGGCGCGCCAGGAAAGCGCCTTCGATCCGCATGTGGTCTCGATCGCCGGCGCGGTGGGGCTCATGCAGATGCTGCCCTCGACCGCGCGCCATACGGCGTCGCTCGCGCATGTCGGCTACGACCCGCATCGGCTCATGAGCGAGCCGGCCTTCAACGCGCAGCTCGGCGCCTCCTTCCTGGGAGAGCTGCTCGGAACCGAGAAGGGCTCCTATATCCTCACGCTCGCGGCGTACAACGCGGGACCGGGACGCGCGGCGCAGTGGATCAACGCCTATGGCGATCCGCGTCACGCCAATGTCGATCCGATCGACTGGGTCGAGCGCATCCCTCTCGCCGAGACACGCAACTACGTGCAGCGCGTGCTGGAGAACTTCGTCGTCTATCGCGCCAAGCTCGGCGAGGAGACGGTGCGCGCCCCGCAGATGGAGCTCGCCAGGGTAGGGGGCGCGAACTGAACCGCGCGTAGCCTCTTCAGGCGCCCCGGTTTGAAGCAGTGGCTTAACTCTCAAAATTCCGATCGGGGTCGAGATCGAGCGCAAGCTCGCGCTCATCTGGTTTGGGCTTCGGCGAAAACTTGCTCGCTTCGCTCTGCGACCGGTTCTTTCTCGCCTGCCGCTTCTTCCACCAGATGTAAACGCCGGTCACGGACAGCATGACGATGGCGAGGCCGAGAGCGCTGACGAAAATGCGGTAAGGAAGACCGAAGACATTGGCGACGTGTAGCTCCCTCAGCCACGTCGTCACCGTGTTGCCGGCGCGCTGGCCGGTGGGTAGATTGACGGCCCTCAACGCGCCCGAATAGGCGTCGAAAATCACCGATGTCGCGCCGCTCCTGTCGCCAATGTCGCGCGACGAGCGCACGCGATATTCGATAAGCCCGAGGGCGCGGGAGAGATAAAGGGCGATCGGTCGCTCGATCGCAAAGTCGTGAATGCGCGCCTCGTCCGCCATCAGCCGCTCGCCAGCGGCCTGCGCTCCCTCCCACTCGAGGAGGTTAGGATTTTCCTTGCTCGGCCCCGCATGCGACCGAACAAGCGCGTCGGGCGTCTCATAATCGAAGATGGCCCGCATCGTATTCGTATAAACCTTCGGCATTGTGAAGCTTACGCTAGACCAGGCGAACACGAGCAGCATCGTCCAGAGCCACAGGCCTCCCGCGCGATGCATATCGAAATTGATGCGGTAGAAAGAAGCGCCCCATTTGATGAGCCAGGCGGGCTTCCAACGTGCAAGGAAGCCTTTCCCCGAGTTTGCGCCGGGAAGCGGCAAGGTCAGATAGAAGGCGACGAAGCAATCGAGGGTCCATAGCAGCGCAACGAAGCCGAGAATCCAGTCGCCGATCCCCTTCATCGCGAGATACATATGCAAGCCGTAAATGAACGGCATGATGTCGTTTTTCGTGCGCGGCAGCGCGTGCCAAGTCACGCGCCCGAGCTCCTTGCTGCTGATGGGATCGAGGTGAATGAACTCGAAGTCGAGCGGGGGCGCGCCCTCCCGCGGCTCCATTCCGATCATCACGGAGCCGGGATCGGCGAAGATCACTGCGCTGACCCGGCCTTGCGGAACGATCTCCTCGGCGCGGCGCGCGAGCGTCGCGGCGCTCAGTTCTATTCCGGCGTGCGGGCCGGGATAGAGTTCTGGGGTGAACCAATGATTGACCTCCGGCCAAAAGGCGAGGAGGCTCCCCGTGAGTCCCACGAGGATCAGAAAGCCCGCCATGGCGAGCCCCGTCCAGCGGTGTAGCCAGACCCAGAAGGCGCGCGCCATCGTCAGAACTCCGCTCGGATGGACGCGATGAACGTTCTCGGCGCGCCGGGGAAGATGCTGAAGCGGTCGAGCGCGTGCGCGTAATAGGTCGTGTTGGCCAGATTCTTGACGTTGAGCTGAAACGTCAGGTTCTTCACGCCGCTCGACGCAGGAAGCATCCAGGGCTGCAGGCGATACATGACCATGCCGTCGATGCGCGCATAGGCCGGCAATTGAAAGTCGTTTTGATTATCCCCTTGGCGCTCGCCGACCGCGAACACCCCGCCGCCGAGGCTCAAACCGCGCCAATCGCCGAGCGCGTCATATTTGACCCATAGGCTGCCGGCGTGGCGAGGCACATTCTGCAGCCAATTGCCGAGCTGACCTCCCAATCCCAGATATGTCGGTCCGTTCGCGTCAGCGACGATGTGCGCCAAGTCGTAGGAGTAATTGCCGATCAGGCTCCAGTTCTCGTCAATGCGGCCGGCGACGTCGAGTTCGACGCCTCTGCTCTCCACGAGGCCGACCGGCCGCGAGAACTGCGTGCCGGGAATCGTTTGGACAATGCCCGATTTGAAGATGTCATAATAGGCCGTCGTTGCGGTCAGCCGACCGTCGAAGAGCTCGGCCTTGGCGCCGCCCTCCCATTGGAGGCCTCGCTGAGGCGCGAAGGGCGGGTCCCTGGGAGCGGGCATGCCGTTGGTGGCGCCGAAGGATCTCGAGTAGTTGCCGTAGAAGGAGAGCCATGGCAGCGGCTGGAGCACGACGCCCAGTCGGGGGCTCCACGCCTGGTCGAAGGCGTTTCGGAAACCGAGACCTGTGTTGGGGTTATAGGGCCCCAAGGCTTCCGCGAAAGAGTTCGCGCCGAACCCTCGCGCGTAATCCGCCCAGTCGTGCCTTCCGCCTAAGAGCACATGCACCTTGTCGTCGAGGAAGGAGATCATGTCCTGCCCGTAGACGCCCTTCCAGGCTTGCGGATAGGCAGTGTAGAAATTGTCCGTCGGCTTGACGTATCCGGAAAGGCTGTAGCTCGGAAGGAACATGTTGATCGGCGACAGGCCCAGCGGACGGCCAGAAAAACCGAAATCATGATTGTCCTCGTTCCAGTAATCGCTTCCGAGCAATATCGCGTGCTGGAACGGGCCGGTCTCCAGTTTCCCCTTGAGATCGAGGTTGCTGCTGAGCGCCCAGCGGTGAGCGTTCACATCCCAGTCATCGCGCGTGATTTGGCCGGTCGCTTCGTTGACGGAGCTATAATCGGTAATTCTCTGCGCCCACTGGATATCGGTATAGGAGAAGCGATTGGTGAGGCTCCAATCATTGTTGAAATCCATCGTCCAATCATATCCGATGAGCCCTCTCTCCATCCGGCTGGGGTTGGCGCGCGTCACCGCGGGGTCCTGGAGATAGCGGCTGATCGGGATGGGCGCGGGGTGATCGTTAACCGCTGGAATGGCGCTATCCGCATCCGCGACGAAAATGGTGTTCTGATACTCGGCGTCGACGTTGAACCGGAACCGCTCGGCCGGTCGCCAACTGATCGTCGGCGCGACGAAGGCGTCCTGGTTGGTGACAAAATTGCGGAACGAGTCGCTGTGATTGAAGGAGAGATTGACGCGGTAGAGCCAGTCCTTGTCCTTCGTCAAAGGACCGGTGGCGTCCACGGTCGTTCGCGTGAGCCCCCAGGAGCCAGTCTGCTCCTCGACCGAGAAGTAAGGCGTGTCCAGCGGACGCTTTAGGACGAGATTGACGACGCCGCCCGGCTCGAGGCGTCCGAACAACATGGCCGCGGGACCCTTCAAGACCTCGATCGATTGCAAATTGGCGGTCTGAAGATGGGTTATTCTCAGCATCTTCAAATCGTTGCGGAAGATGCTGACGTTGGGAATCCCGCGGATCGTGAAGCCGTCGTAAAAGGTGTCGGGGGCCGGCTGCACGCTGCTGACATTTCCGACGATCGCGTCCTCCACTGAAATGTCCTGCTGATCGTCCATCACTTGTCGCGGAACGACCTGGATCGAGACCGGATTTTGTAGGATGGGGATGTTGTCCTTGGTCGCCACGGCCGGCGTCTGGAGATTGACCGTATAGCCAGTAAACCGACCGCCGAGTCCGGCGCCGCTCTGGCTTGAGCCCGGCGCTTCCGTTGCAACTCCCTGCGCTTCGGCCGCCACCGCCGCCGGCGGCGGCGGTGGCGCCGTCGTCGGCGGTTCCGCCAGCGGCTCCTGCGTCACCCGGTGGGCCGTTTGGTGTGGCGGTTTGGCTTTGGCGGCCGTTCGATGCGGCGGATGAACGTCGATTTCCGGAAGCGTCTGTTGCGCGACAGAGGCGGAGACGAGCACAAGGGTGAGCGCGCTGGCGGAAGCGCCGCGCAGCAATATCGAGCGGAACATGAGGATCTCCTGATGCGGCCGGTTGCAGGCCGCTTGGACCGGGATTGAGGATTGCGGCCAGTTGGCCGCTCGGTCGGATCAGGAGTGGGAGGGCGGCGCGCGCGATGACCAGGAACTGGCCCAGCCGAGAGGGCGGGCCCCTGAATCCTTGAGCAGAGTCCCAAGGATCGAAGCGGTTCTTTTAGGCGCGAGGTAAGCTATCTCGCCCAAAAATGCGAGCACAAAGACCAGGGACGCGTCGCGCCCGCTCGCCGCGCAGAAGATGCAGCATTGCGCGTGGTTGCGATGTTCCCCTATCGGCGCGCCGTCGCTGTCATGCGTGACGCAAGATTGTGCGTTTGTCTCGGCAACGACGCCCAAGGCGCCGACGCGAAAAGACCCCTGCTGGAGCCACACAGAAACGGGAGCCGCAAGCGCCTGCAGAAGACACAAGCACACCATGACACGGGCGATGATCGCGTGAGCCGAGCCGCCTGGGCGGCGGGCCCCGTCTTTTCGCAATCTCGTCCGTTCCGTGCTCATTGCCTGAGTGGAGCTCTTTTGCGCGTCATAGGGAGCGACAGGCCCCGGATGGACTGCCAAACCAAGCTGTGTCGAGGCTGCAGCCTAAGCGGCGAACGTCTTGTCAACGTGACGTGAAGCTTGGGCGATGCAAAAGTGCGAACGGTGTTGCCGAAATGCCACAATAGGCGTTGCAAAGTTTTTGCGAATTCGTATGAAGGGCGCGTGTCGAACCGGCGCCTCAAAAAGGCGAGCGGGGACTTCGAGACCATCGGGTGGCGGCGCCCATGCGAATTCTGCTAGTCGAGGATCACGCCGAGCTGGCGGATCGCATCGCCAAACGCATCAGACGCGCGGGATACGCCGTCGATCATTTCGGCTCCATCCGGGAATCCGAGGCGGCGCTAGGGGAGCAAGCTTACGCCGTCGCTCTGCTCGATCGGCGCTTGCCGGACGGTGACGGCCTCACCCTGGTCTCACGCATCCGGCGCCAACAGCCAGGCAGCCGCATTCTGATGCTGACAGCGTTGGACGCGCTCGACGATCGCATCGAGGGACTGGACGCTGGAGCTGACGATTATCTGGTGAAGCCCTTCGATCTCGATGAGATGATGGCGCGCATTCGCGCCACTCTCCGGAGACCCGGTGGCGAACGCACGCCGCCGATTGCGGTCGGCGCGCTCTCCTTTGACATCGATACCCGCATCGTCACGATCGAAGGCACTCCCGTCGTGCTGTTGCGGCGAGAATTGGCCTTGCTCGACATGTTGGTGCGGCGTGCCGATTGCGTGGTGACGCGCGAGTCTCTCTTGTCCGAAATCTATGGTTGCGACGACGAGATCGACGAGCATGCTCTGACGAAACTCGTCTCGCGCTTGCGCGCAAGGCTGGCCGAGCTCAATGCCGGGGTCAACATTCATACCGCGCGCGGTCTGGGCTATATGCTCACGAAGGCGAGACCGAGCGCATGAGGGGCCGCGCCTCGCTTGCGCTGCACCTTGTCGGTTATCTCGTCGTCGCGCAATTTCTCGCTTTCATGATCGCTTGGGCGATTACGCTCGGTCTGGGGATCGCTCATATATGGATATTCGACTTATCGTTGGACACGCTGGCGACGTCCCGCATCAGAGATCTCGTGATCGCGTCACTCGTTCGTGACGCAGACCATGGAATCCGAATTGAACCCTCGCCTGAATTGCTTGCGGAGTCGCGACGAACCTCCGCCTTGAAATATGCGGCCTTCGACGCGATGACCTATGAGCCGCTTCCCGGATCTTCCCCCGAGCTCGCTAAGGCCTTGACGAGCGTCATTCGGATCAATTCGCCGCACACGCATTTTGTCCTACCGGAAGACCCGAAGTCGACGCCGAAGGGTTATGCCGCTCCCATTTCGACTCCTTTCGGCCCCTTGCAGATCGCTGTTTATGGTTCGAGATTTCGGTTGGATGACATTTATTATGCAATGGTCGACTCATTTCAGTGGTCGGCGGTCGAGATTTTCACAGCGATAGCGGTGACGGCCGCCCTTGCGTGGCTCGCGGTTCGGCGCGGGCTATATCCCCTGCGCGCGCTTTCTGACGAGGCGACGCGGATCAATATGGATTCCCTCGATCAGCGCCTTTCCACGAACAATGTGCCAGCAGAGGTCGCGCCTCTTGTGTCGGCGATAAACAACGCGCTCGCCAGGCTCGATCAGAGCGCAATGCGACTGCGTCGATACACAGCGAACGCCGCGCATGAATTGCGAACTCCGCTGGCGATCATGCGCGCGCGTCTGGAAGATGCGGAAGAACCGACCTTCAAGACGGATTTGATGCGCGATGCGAGCCAGTTGCAGGCCATCGTGGAGCAAATGCTCATCGCGGCGCGTTTGACGGAAAATCAGGTCGCGATTGATCAGGAGATGGATCTCGTGAAGGTGATCCGCGAGATCGTGTCCAGGCGCCTCCCGCTGGCCGTCAAATGCGATCGAGCCATCGAGTTCGAGGCGCTGGGTTCGCCCGTGGTGACACGCGGCAATCGACGCGCCGTCGAATGCGCCGTCGCCAATTTGATCGACAATGCGCTGCGCGCCGAGCCCGTGGGTGGAACGGTGCTTGTGCGGGTCAGAGAGGATGCGGTCTTCGAAGTGATTGATCATGGAGAGGGCGTGCCGTTTTCCGACCGCGACATGATCTTCGAGCCCTTCTGGCGCAAGAGCGACGTCACGCCAGGCACGGGATTAGGACTGGCGATCACAAAGGAGCTGATCGACAAGAATAACGGCCGCATCTGGGTCGAGGATACTGAAGGGGGAGGCGCGACGTTTATCGTGTCCTTCTCCAATGCGGAGGCCGGCACATGTTGAAATCGCGCCTTAGAACGCTTGGTCAGGAGACGCCGGCTCCAGAGTGAAAAAAGGCGAGGCCTGAAAATGGTCTCGCCTCATCATTTTCACTCTCGCGGCTCGCTTAGGTCAGGGGCTCGCGGGGCGTCATCGGAGGCTCGGGGGAGATGCCGCTTGGCTCGCCGGCCGATGCGGAAGTTCCGGACGCTATCGACGAACGGCCGCCCTCTTGCAGCCAATAGGGCTGCGTCCCGAAGTGCTCGTGCCAGTCCGACTCCCAGTCGCGGCTCGTCCAGCTGTCGTCGCTGAACTCGGGCGCATCCTTGAGCTGCTGCTCCGTGATGTTCGCGATATAGGCTTCCCGGCTCATGTCGTATTTCAACGCGTTCCAGGGGACGGGATAATGCCTGTGTCCGAGGCCGAGGAAGCCGCCGAAGCTGATGACGGCGTAACGCACGTTCCCCGAAACTTTATCGATCATGAGGTGGTCGATCTCGCCGATGTCTTTTCCAGCGGAATCGGCAACCTTCGTTCCTTCCACATCTTCGCTTGAGATGAGATTGAAGGTCGGTGATGCAGTCGCCATTTTCGGGCTCCTCGTCGGGTATGTTCCGGCGTCGCTCTCGTTCCTTGCGCGGAAGGCGACGCTCTGGGAGCATCAGAAACCGCTCGCAGCGCAAATTGTTCCGGACGCAGCTTAATTTCCTCGTTCGACGGGAGTTCCTTGTAACGCGAGCTCCTTGATCAACGCGGGGCTTGCCGTCGGCTTGCTTCTAAGCTCCCTATCAAAAACTCAGAGCATGTCGTGACTGGAAAAGCGCTTCGCACTTTTCCAGGACATGCTCCGGCTGAGGGGACTCTTTGCTTCAAAAGGCCTCAGCGCAGCGTGTCCGCCAGCTGGAGGTGACGCTCGAGCTCAGGCAACGCCTTGGCGGCGAAGTTCTTCAGCTGTTCGTTGTCGCCTTTTTCCGAATAGCGGCGGAACAGCGATATGGCCTCCTTATGCGCGTTGATCTGATCGCGGCGGAACTGCTTGGAGAAATCCGAGCCACTCAACCGCGCGAGCTCGTCCAGCATCTTTCTTTTTGAGGAATCGAGCGCATTCGGCGCATTGGGGTCGATGCCTTTGAGCTGGGAATAGCTCTTCTGGTGGTCGGTGATGATGTGCTGCGCGAAGGTCTTGTCGGAAGCGTCGCCCTTGGTTTGAGCGAGCTGCCCCGACTCGATTTCAAACTGATCGGCAATCGCGGCTTCATTGACGAAATCCTGCGACGAAGGACTGAGGTTGAGGACGGAATTCACGCCGCTCGACTCCATCGCGCTCGTGCCGGCGTAAGCGGGGAGCGCGAAGACGAGACAGGTCAGGATGGCTGCAGAAGTTTTCATCCGAATTCTCCAGGTTTGCTCGCGCTGGCCGGGTTGCTGAGGCTCACGCGCGGACTGCGCACGCAAATAGCGAGCGTGGGGAGAGCGGCAAGCGTGGCCAATGTAGCTGCGTGCGCGCGGGGTGATGGTCACGCCTAGAGCGCGATGCAAAAAAGTGACAACCGGCTTGTCGCGTGAATCGCGCTCTGCAATTTTGGAATCGCTCACCTTATCCGCGCTTGACCGATTCCGCTCAAAGGCAGCGTGATATAGCGCACTTCCCTTTGAACGGAATCCTCCGATAAGCACCCGCGCCAATTCGGCAGGCGGAGCGAATTCTGATCGCTGAAGTCTGTCAACTTCTGTGGAATTCGCTCTCCTTGCGCCTCGATTGCCGCCGAAGGTTCAATCGCGCCACGCCGCGTGGCGCCAAGGTTGAAGCGAGCAATCTCGCGACGAGCTGATCAGCCGTCCATGGCCGGCGACCACTCCTGGCCGCCACCCTAAATCTGCTCAGGACCAGTATTGCATCATTCTTTCGGTTGCTGCTGGTCCGCGCTCTTCTGATTCTCGACCATCGTGAAGACCGTCAGAGAATCGGGACCAATCAGCATCGTCACGGGATAGCCCTGCTTATCCTTGGCGCTGACCAAAAAAGAGTCCGGCACGACCTTAACGTCCGTGAAGCCCTGCGAGGTGAGCTTCTGCTTCAACTCTTGAGGCAGGTTTTGCGCATTTTGGCGCATCGTGGATTGCGTGTCGGGGGAGGCCGGAGCAAGTCCCGACGGCGACTGGGTCTCGGGGGCGGTCGCGGCGAAGGCGGCCGTAGAGATGAGAGCAAGGCCGAGGGTCGTCGTGAGCAGAGGTCGTCTAATCATGGCGTTTCCTTTCAGTCCCCCCCCGCACCGCCAAATAACCGAGCAAATCTTCCATTGTTCCGTGCGATGAGTCGCTTCCGGCCGAGGTGATTGAGCTTCTTTCTCATCCCTGAGGCCGAGCTGTAATCGAATGAGGATAACAGAGATAGAAAAAATGTAGGCGAAAGCTATAAAAATCAATAGCTATACGCTATTTAGTTTAGATACAACTGTGTCTTAGCCATTTATTTCGAGGGTGTTGCTGATAAAAGCTTAATATTTTGGCTATTATTGGGAACATTTGAAATAGCCCGCGGGTTATCGAGCTTGTGGCGGCGCCAGTGCGGCTCGCGGCTAGTCTGCAAACGCCGGGGAGATTCGCGGGCGTTCCTGGCGGCGGGAGAGCAGGTAGCGGCGCTGACGACAAGCGCGAGCCGTTCGAGGCGACGCATTCTATCACTGGGAGAAGGAGCCATAGACGATGGCGACAGCACGCTACGAAGAGTCCCGTAGTCGTCGACCGCCCCCGCGCGATGAGGCGGGTCGCTTTGAACGAGAGCGGAGCGATGAGCGCGGGAGCGATCGGCGCTCGTATCGGGATGAAGAGGAAGATGAAGACTATCGCTCGACGCGCTCAGCGCGCGGCGGCGGCTATGAGGGTGGCTCCGGGGAGCGAGGCGGCTACGCTGAAGACGTGGGTCAGGGCGGCTATTTCGGCGATCCCGAAGGCCATTCCGAGATCGGGCGCCGCGGCGGACAGACGCGCCATGAGCGCGCGATGCAGGCGCCTCGTCGGGAAGCCCCTACGAGCAGTCGTGGTCGCAGCCGGAGCGACGAGGGCGACTACGAACCATCGCGTCGACGACACTAACGGTAAAGGAGAAGCTTATGACACGAGGACTGGGCGGCGTCTCGCCCGCGAACGTCACGCATCATCTGAGTGGCGTGAATTTTCCTGCGCGCAAGCAGGATCTCGTCAAGAAGGCCAAGGCCAATGGAGCCGACCGCGACATCCTGGAGATGATCGAGGACATGCCGGACATGGATTTTGAAAACATGGCCGATGTGATGAAGGCTTACGGCGAAGCGGATCGGGGGCGCGGCGAGCAGGGCGGCTCGTCGGAGCGCGACGCCGGCGAATCCGAGCACAGCAGCGGTCGCGGTGAGCCGGAGGGCGGCGGCGGAGGTCGAGGTCGCAGTCACTGACACTTATGATGCATGGAGTCCCGCCGCGCCAAGGCGCGGTGGGGCGTATCCTAAGTCATGCTGCGTTCGGGCAGAATCGCCTGAACGCAGAAGACCCTGTCCTGATTGAACGCGCTTTTCCCGGAGAGGCTCTAGCCTCGAGCGTCCGGCCTCGAAGCGTCCGGCCTCGACCGCCGCCGCAAGGGGAACGCTTCGCCGTCGTATAGCGGCCGGATTTCGCGTCCGAAATAGTGCAGCCCATTCACTTCCAATGAACAACTGGACAGGGTTTTTGGAGAGAGCTCCTCGACGGCGTACTGAATGGCGTCGGCCGCGCGGCGAAAACGGCGGAAAACGAGCGATTTGTTTCTGGCGCTATCGCCTTTGGAGAAGAAGAGACCGGCTTCCATCCGATAGTCCTCCGGATCCATTGTCCGTCTCCTTCCTTGTGCAGATTATGTCGCTTTTTCCGATTCCGGGTGCTCCAGCGCCGCCTCGAAGGTGACGCGTTCATGCCCGTCGGTCTCGCACTTCAGTCGATATTGTAGCCCTTGCCCGCCGTCAGGCAAATGTCGCAAGACGCGAAAAAGCACTTTTTCGGATTGATGGCCCATCCGGTAGACGACCGAAGCGCCAACGGCGAACTTGTGGCTCGCCGGCGAAAAAATCCGTGCTGCGCCACGGAAACGCCCGGCCGCACTGATGACGTCGCCCATGAGGAGCTCCCAAATGCGGCTTGCGTTTGAAGGGTTCGGAAATGGGCCGACGTTCTCGTCGGCCCGCAAGACAAAGCGCGATCAGGCGACGAGTCGCAGTTGATCTGCGGAAGACTTGCCGCTGCGCCGATCCACGGCCAGCTCGTAGGTGACCTTCTGCCCTTCGGCGAGCCCGGTCAGACCGGCGCGCTCGACGGCGCTGATGTGAACGAACACGTCACTTCCGCCGCCCTCCGGGGCGATAAAACCGAAGCCCTTCTGACCATTGAACCATTTCACTGTGCCTGTCTGCATATTTTGTCCCTTTCCAGGAGCAGAGCGGGCCGCTCGCGCGTCCCATGCCAATCGTAGTTCTGGAGAGGAAGTCACGAGCTGGCGCGCAGACGCGTGGGAGCAAGTTCATTCGGCCGAAAACTCGATATTCGCTATATGGGACTGGGGATGCTCCAACGCAACTTTTTTCTTTCAAAGTTCCTTACCGTCAAGCTTAAAAGGCGTCTCGGGCCGCCGGGGATCTGTAATCTACGCCGCAAGTCGGAGCGATGACCCTGGATTTGGTGGTTTTTTTCGAGGCCGAGCGGGCACGAGTCGCGCGAAATACCGGTTTCCACGTCTTTCGCATCGCGCTCCAGGGGTGGAGGCGTTTGAGCGATGAAAAACCGCGCGGCTCTTGCGGAAATGCGCTCCAAGGCGCGATGACTCGGGCCGGACTCAGCCGCTGCTGATTCAGCATGTGCTAAAGACGTCGCGGCCGACGTCCATTGGACATGGCATAGCAGAGATGCGGCCGCCTTGGCGCGAAATCCGGCCGAGACGACCGACGCCGTCAAATCGCGAGACAGATTGATGCCTTTAGAAAATGCCTCGAAGGCGATCCTTTGGCGGGGCAAGGCTGCCCGTCTGCCGCTTGCGCTGCGCTATGCGTTGCGCGATCTGATTGGCGATCCTCGCGGTTTTGGCGTCTTCGTCGCCTGCATCGCGATCGGTGTCGCGGCGATCTCCGGCGTCGAGGGTCTCTCCTTCTCGCTCGCGCAGGGGCTCGCGCATGAGGGCAGGGCGCTGCTCGGCGGCGACGTCTCCATTGCGCTGGCGCATCGCGATTTCTCCGACGAGCAGCGCGCCTATTTCTCGGCGCGCGGCCATGTCGACGAGATCGCGCTGATGCGCGGCATGGCGCGGCTGGATAACGGCGACCCGCAAAAGGAAACGCCGCCTCCGGCGCTCGTCGAGATCAAGGCGGTCGACGCCGCGATCTATCCGCCGTTCGGCGCGCTGGAGACGGAGCCCGGGATGACCGCTGCCGCGGCGCTCTCCAAGGAGGGTGACAATTTCGGCCTCGTCGCCGATTCGCTGCTCATGGCGCGTCTTGACGCCAAGGTTGGCGATCGGCTGACGATCGGGGGGGCGCGCTTTGCAATCCGCGCCGTGATGCGCGCGGAGCCCGACAAGCTCTCGGGGGGCCTGGGATATGGCTCGCGCGTGCTGATCTCGCATGAGGCTTTGCTGGCGACGGGATTGGTGCGGCCGGGCACGATCATTCGTTATCTCGCGCGCCTGACGCTGCCGGGCGCGCCCTCGGATGAGGACGCGACGCGCTTTGTCGAGGCCGCAAACAAAGCCTTCCCGCAGGCTGGCTGGGACGTCCGCAAGCGCGACGCGGTGTCGCCGCAGTTCTCCAAGAATCTCGAGCGCTTCACGCAGCTTCTGACGCTCGTCGCCTTGACCGCGCTCGTCGCTGGCGGCGCCGGAGTCGCCAATGCCGTGCAGGGCCTCGTGCAGCGCAAGCGCCAAGCCTTTGCGGTGCTCAAGGCGCTGGGCGCGCCAGCCTCGCGCGTCTTTGCCATCGCCTTGTGGCAGGTGCTGACCATGGCGACGCTCGCCATCGTGATCGGGCTCGCCGTCGGCGCCGTCATGCCATTTGCGGCGGGCGAGGCCTTGCGTCGCGCGCTGGAGCTGCCGATCGCGATCGGCGTCGACTATCGGGGTCTGGCGATCGGCGCCTTCTACGGCCTGCTCGTCGCGCTCGTCTTCGCGCTGCCGCCGCTCGGGCGCGCCCATGACGTGCCGGTGGCGGCGCTCTTGCGCGACGACCGCGACGGCGACGTGAGCAAGGCGCCGTTGCGCTATCGCCTGGCGGCTTTCGTCGCGCTGGCCGCGCTTGGAGCCGTCGTCTTCGTCACGGCGGCCGACAAGACGCTGGCCGCGGCTTTCGTCGCCTCGGTGCTCGGCGCCTTTCTCCTGCTGCGCGGCGTCGCCTGGCTCGTCATCCTCGCGGCGAAGAGGCTCCCCCGCGCCCGCGACGCGCGGCTGCGTCTGGCGCAGGGCAATATCGCGCGTCCCGGGAGCTTGGCTCCGACGCTGATCGTCTCGGTCGGCGTGACCGTGACGCTGATGGTGGCGCTGGCGCTCGTCGAGGGAGCGATCCACGCCGAGCTCGAGCGCTCCGGCACGGGCGCCGTGCCGGATTTCTACTTCATCGACGTGCCGAAGGAGGAGGCGGGCGCCTTCTCCGCCTTCATCGAGGAACAGGCGCCTGGGTCGCATGTCGAGCATGTGCCGATGATGCGCGGGCGCATCGTCGCGGTGAAGGGCGCGCGCGCCGAGACGCTGCATCCAGGCGAGGACGCCGCCTGGGTGCTGGAGGGCGACCGCGGGATCACCTTCTCCGCCGAGCCTGCCGAAGGCGCGCGCATCATCGAGGGCCAATGGTGGCCGAAGGACACGCAGGAGAAGCTGGTCTCCATGGAGGAGCGCGTCGCCAAGGGTCTCGGCCTCTCCATTGGCGACGACATCTCCGTCAATGTGCTGGGACGCGAGGTGACAGCGAAGCTCGTCAACCTGCGCAAGGTCGAGTGGCGCAGCTTCGGGATCAACTTCGTGATGGTCTTCTCGCCCGCGACCTTCGTTGGCGCGCCGCACTCGGAACTGTTCACGGCCCGCTATCCGGCGGGCGCCGACTCGAAAAGCTTTGATGCGCGAATCGCGCGGGAAAGCGCGAAGCGCTATCCCATAGTGGCGGCGGTGCGCGTCAAGGAGGCGCTGGAGGCGGTGGACAAGATCGCCACGCAGCTCGCGCTCGCAGCGCGCGCCGCGGCGGCTATCGCGATCTTGACGGCGGTGCTCGCGCTCGGCAGCGCGGTCGCGGCGAGCGAAAGGGCGCGCATTCACGACTCGGTCGTGCTCAAGACGCTCGGGGCCACACGCCTGTGGCTCGTCACCTCCAACGCGATGGAGTTTCTGTGCCTGGCCTTGGCTGCGAGCCTCTTCGCGTTGGCCGCGGGCGCGGGCGCGGCTTACGCGATCGTCGAATTTCTCATGAAGATGCGTTTCGTCTTCCTGCCCGGCGCCATCGCTTTGACGACGCTTGCCGCGCTCGCCGCGACGCTCCTCCTTGGGCTCGCCGGCGTCTGGCGCGCGCTGTCGAGGAAACCCGGGCCGGAGCTGCGGAGCTTGTAGGAGCCGGGCAAGTTCGCGCTCTCGATTTCTGCGAGAAGTCTTCGGGCGCTGCCTTCGGGGCGCTGCGCCGTCTTGTCAAAAGGCTGCGCCGTCTTGCCAAAAGCTTGAAAGAAGGGGAGGATCAGCGTCGCGACCACCCCCAAGGGGGCTCCCGATCTTCCGCCGAAACAACGCAACGCCGCTCCCAGCAACCGTGGAGGCCGAGATATGTGCCGCGCCTGCTTCAATCCGCTCGTCCTGCATGGCGATTTTTTCGAGGGCGGGAGATCCCGCATTTCCGGCGACGGCGCATTCAATAATACCCGACGCGGCTTCATGGCCTGTTCGGTCGCCGCCGCGACGCTCGCCGCGACCCTCCCAAACGCGGGCGGCGCGCGCGCGCAGAGCCAAGGCGCGGACGTCATCTTCAAAGGAGGAAAGATCCTTCCCCTTCCGGGCGGGCCCAGCGTGAGAGCGCTGGCGATCGGCGGCGGCAAGATTCTCGCGCTCGGCTCCGAAAGCGCCGTCGCCGATCTCAAGACCAAGAACACGAAAATCGTGAACCTCGAGGGACGGGTGCTGATGCCGGGCTTTATCGACCCGCATCATCACACCGTTCTCGCCGCGCTCATATTCGAGCTCTTGACCGACGTCGGCTATTTGAGGTTCCCGACGCGCGGGAAATTGATGAGCGAGCTGCGCGCGATCGCGACGCGCACGCCGCCGGGCCAGTGGATCGCCTGCAGCAACTTCGACAATCTTCTGCAGGGCGGCGACCTCTCGAGGGAGGAGCTCGATGCGGTCTCGACCAGCCATCCCATTCTGGTCTGGTACACCAACGGTCATGACGCCTGCGTCAACTCGCTCGCGCTGAAGACCGCGCATATTCCAGAGAATGTCGGCGCCTTTCCCGGCGGCGGCCGTTTCGGCCGAGACGAGAAGGGGCGGCTCAACGGCCTCGTCTATGAGGAGAGCGCCATGAGGAAGGTTGTGCTTCCGGCGCTTCCCAAGATCACGCCGCAGCTCGCGGCGAAGGCGGTGAACGACTATCTGCGCACCGTCGCCGCAGTCGGAAACACGATGCTGCACGAGCCCGGAACGCTGCGCTCCGATTGGATTGCGCCCTTCGCCAAGCTCTCCAATCGACTGGCCTGCCGCACGAGCGCGAGCCTCATGTACGACGACATGAAGGGCCTCGAGCCCTATCGCAGCCTCGGGCTCGGCGCGAAGGCGATGCAACTTCCGGATTCGCTGTTCACGCTTTACGGCGTCAAGATCGTCGGCGACGGATCGAACCAGACCGAGACGGGCGCTCAGACGCAGCCCTATCTCGACACCACGAGCAAGGGCTCGCCAAATTATGACGCGGCGCAGCTCAAAGAAATGGTCGCCGCGATCAAGGCCGCGGGACTACCGGTATTGATCCACGCCAATGGCGACCAAATGATCGACATGGCTCTCGACGCGATCGAGGCGGCCTACAGCGGCTCGACCGAGCACGGCGTCAACCGGATCGAGCATTCGACGATGGCGCGCGCCGATCAGCTTTTGCGCATGAAGGCGCTCAACGTTCAGCCGAGCTTCCTGATGAACCATGTCCGCTTCTATGGCGCGGCTTATCGGAACGAGATTTTCGGCCCGGAGAGAGCGGCTTTCACCGATCCCGCTGGCGCCTGCGTCAAGGCCGGCCTGCCATTCACGTTGCACACCGACTCGCCCTGTTCGCCGCCCGGACCGCTCGCTCTCGTCAGCACGGCGATCACGCGCCGTTGCGAGATCGATGGCTCGACGATCGGCCCGGATCAGGCGATCACGCTCGACGAAGCGCTTCGCGCCGTGACCATCGACGCCGCGCGCCAGCTGGGCATGGGTGACCGTATCGGCTCGCTCGAGAAGGGCAAGGAGGCCGATCTCGTGATCCTCGAAGATGACCCCTATAAGACGAAGCCCGAAAAGATCGGCGGGATCAAAGTCAGCGAGACTTGGGTTGCGGGCGAGAGGAAATACAGCAGTTGACGCGGTTTGGCGGGAGAGAACGGAGCCGGATGGATGAGACGGCTCTTTTTTGCTTGGCCGCAAAGGAACCTGACGGGCTTGCCACGGTCCCCTGCGTGAAAAAGGCGTGAGACTGGAAAGCAGAAAGCTTCTCGTTCGCAAAATCCTGTTAGACTTCTGCGAAACTCGCCCCAGATTTTCGCCCGAAAGTCGCTCTCTTGAACGAGGCCTATGACCCCTCCGTCCCCGCTCGAGTCCTATCGCGAGGCGCTGCTCTTCCTCGCCACTGCTGGCGTCGTCGTGCCGCTTTTCCACCGGCTGCGGCTCAGCCCGGTGCTCGGCTTCCTGGCGGCCGGCGTCGCGTTGGGACCTTTCGGTCTCGGCCGATTTGGCGATCACGTCGAATTCCTGAACTATCTGTCAATTTCGAATGTCGAACGCGTCGCGAGCGTCGCCGAGTTCGGCCTTGTCTTTCTGCTCTTCATGATCGGCCTGGAGCTCTCCTGGGAGCGGCTCGAGCGCATGCGCCGGCTGATTTTTGGGCTTGGTCTTGCGCAAATGCTCGTCTCGACCGGCGCGCTCGCTGCGATCGGGTATTTTTGGTTCGCGCTCGATCCCGCGCCGTCGCTCGTCATGGGCGGGGCGCTGGCGATGTCATCGACCGGACTCGTGATGGGGGTGCTCGCCGAAACGCGGCGCTTGAACAAGCCCGCCGGACGCGCCGCTTTCGCCGTCCTGCTGACGCAAGATCTCGCGGTCGCGCCGGCGCTGCTGTTCATCTCGCTCATGCAGCGCGCCCATGAGCATCCGCTCACGCCGTTTGAGCTGTTCGCAACCTTCGCGCCGGCCTGTGTCGCGCTCGGCGGGCTGATCCTCGCGGGACGGCTGTTTCTGCGGCCGCTCTTTCACCTCGTCGCGTCGGCGCAATCGACCGAGCTTTTCGTCGCAGCCTGCCTCCTCATCGTCGTCGGCGCCGGGGTTGTGAGCGCCTCGGCCGGCTTTTCGATGGAGCTCGGCGCTTTCGTCGCCGGCCTGCTGCTCGCGGAAACGGAATATCGCCGTGAGATCGAGGTGACGATGGAGCCCTTCAAGGGCCTGCTCCTCGGACTCTTCTTCGTCTCCATCGGCGCCGAGCTGAACCTGGACCTCTTACTGGGCGACCCTCTGCTGTTCGTGGGTTACGCCAGCGGGCTCATCGGCCTGAAGGCGGCGCTCACGAGCTTGCTTGCGCTTGCCTTGAAATTTCCCGCCTCCGTCGCCGCCGAAACGGGTCTGCTGCTTGCGCCGGGTGGCGAGTTCGCCTTTGCGCTATTGACCTTCGCGAGCGTCGCAGGCGTGCTGCCGGGCCAGCATGGGGCGGAGGCGATGGTCGCGGTGACGCTGAGCATGTTCGCGGCGCCGCTGCTGGCGCGGCTCGGGGCGCGCTTTCCTTCGGGAAAATCCGCCGAGGCGTTGCGGGCGGAATTCGCGCATCTCATGCCGGAAGGCGACGTCGCCGCCGGCAAGGTGCTCATTGTGGGCTTCGGGCGCGTCGGGGCGCTCCTCGGCGAAATGCTCAGCCGGCACGAGATTCCCTTCGTCGCGATCGACGACGCGGTTTCAGTCGTCGCCGAACGGCGCAACGAGGGCGTCGACATCTATTGGGGCAGCGCGGAGAAGCGGGAATTGCTGGCCAAATGCGGGCTTGAGCAGGCGCGGGCGCTCGCCGTCACCGTGACCAAGGTCGAGGCGGCGGTCGAGATTGTGCGGGTGGCCCACGAGATGCGTGGCGACATGACGATCGTCGCGCGCGCGCGCGACGCGGATCACGCCACCCGCCTCTATGAAGCGGGCGCGACCGACGCGATCCCCGAGACGATCGAGGCGAGCTTGCAGCTCGCCGAAACCGTGCTCGTGGATATCGGGGTCCCCATGGGCCATGTCATCGCTTCGATCCACGGAAAGCGTGACGAATATCGCGAGATCTTGAAGCCCAAGGCCGAAGAGGCGCGTGAGCGCCAATTCAAGCGATTGGCGTTGCGAAGCCGACTCCTGGCCCGCCGCCGCGTCCAGAATCAGGCCGAGGACGAGACGGGCTAGCGGCGTTCTGATCGCGTGGAATTAAGCGGTCGAAAAAGATTTCGCTCCAAATCCATTGCAATGTGCCAAAACGCAACGCGGCTGCACGCGTATTGAGTCTATTTCCCGATATCGGCGTCGCTCGATGGACCGGCGCCAACGGGAGAGAGCCGTGTTTCGGGATTTTACGCTGCCGCCGGGCGACCGCTCGCTTGCTGGCGCGACGATAAAAGGGCGCGACCTGATTTTTGCGCGGCTTTCAGGAGTCGATCTCTCCGGCGCCGATCTCCGCTGGGGCGTTCTCCGCTGCTGCAAGCTCGACGGCGCGATCCTGAGAGGATGCCGCCTCAGCGGCGCGTCTTTCCAGGAGACGGATCTCCGCGGCGCCGATCTCCGCGGCTCGGATCTCTCTTTCGATAGCGTCGCCGGATCCACGCGTTTCGATGCCGCCGATCTCTCAGGCGCGGATCTGCGCGGCGCCGACATGGGCGGCGCCAGCTTTCGGCGCGCCCGCCTCGTCGGCGCGGACCTGCGCGAGGCGTGCGCCCGCTCGAGCCGCCCGGATCATCCGACTCGCTTCGACGGCGCGGATCTTGCCGACGCGCAGCTCGGCGGCGCGGACCTGACGGGTTGCGTTTTCGATAGCGAGACGCGATTCCCTCAAGGATTCGATCCGAGCGAGGCCGGCATGATCCACGCCAAAGACCGGAGCGCGTCCTGATCGCGTGGAATCACGCGAAAGAGCATGTCGAGCGAAAGACTGGTTTCCGCTTTTCGCATCGCGCTTCCGCGCGTTTCCTGCTCGAACGGAAATCATCCGAGCGATAAGAAATCGCGCCAAAGTCGTGCTTGCGCTTGTCGCGCCCCGGGTTGGCGGATACCATTTCTCGATGCTCTGGGCCTTCGAGATGCAACATTTCCCTCGCGACCGCTCGCCTCGCCGCGCCCCATGACGCGATCCGCCGCGCTTCGGCTTGTTTTGACGGCCTGGCTGCTCGCCAATGTCGGCTTTCGCGCCGCATTCGCCGAGGTGGTCTGCGATGATCGCGCCTGCCTCGATCTCGGCCTCCTCAAGCAGAATCTCGTTTCCGGCCTGAAGGACAAGGTCGAGGGCTATGTGGTGATCGTCGGCGATCTGCCTCCGGCCTTCGGGGGCCTCGCGCAAAGCGCGTCCGACGCGCCGCCGAACGGCGTCGCGATGACTCCGCAGCGTCTTTCCAATGTCGCGAGCCTGAGCAAGGTCCTGACGACGGTCGCGCTGCTGCAGGCGCTGGAAAAGCGCAAGCTCACCATCGATCAGAAGATCGCGCCCTTCCTCTATCCGGATTGGCCGAAAGGCCCGAATGTGGAAAGCGTCACCTTCAAGGACCTCCTCACCCATCGCTCCGGCTTTCGCGGCGCGCTTGTCTCCTCCGATCCCCATTATCCCGATTGCGGGAGCACGCTTTACTCCAACCTCAAGGCGCAGATCGCCTTTGGGATCGAGCCCGCCGACCGGCAGATCCCGCTCTATTGCAACGCCAATATCGGCCTGATCCGCGAGCTCCTGCCGCAGCTCGAGGGTCGAAAGGATATCGCCGCGGAGCGCGACGAGAACAAAAGAGCGAAGAAGAGCTCGCAGTTTTATATCGATTATGTGAACGAGCATGTGTTCCGCAGCGTCCTCAATGCTTCGCGCGCCTGCAAGCGAACGAGCCGTTCCGATTATGCGCTCGCCTATTCTTTCCCCGCTGATTCGACTCCCGGCCACGAGTGGAGCGATGGCGGCCTCATCTGCGGCGCCAGCAATTGGGTTTTGAGCGCGAAGGACATCCACGCGCTGCTCACCGCGCTCGGCCACGGCGGCAAGCTCCTTTCCGAAGGGGCGAAAACCGCGATGGGCTGTCAGCGGCTCGGCTGGGACAATGGGGTGAGGCCCGCCGATTGCCCCGAGGGAAATCTCTGCAAGCACGGCGCGGTCGGCTATTACCCGTCTCCTGACGCGCCATACCAGGCCGTTCGGACCTACGCCGGGCTCTTCACCTGCGACACGCCGGTCGTGCTTTTCGCCAATTCGCCTCTGCCGTCGACGCCCGATGACGCGCTGACCTTCGTCCGCGACGCTCTCAAGCGCGCGACGCTCGACCATGCGCCGAAGGGCGCCCGCCATTGCAGAAAGGCCCAGTTCTCATTGGCGACGAAATGCGTCACTCTCGCGCCGGGACAAAGCGCGCTGCGCGTCGCCGCCGAGACTTTCGAGGCGCGAGGGCGCGATGCTTCCGCGATCCGTGTTGCTGTCACCGGCCTGCCGGAGGGCGTGACGGCCAAATGGGTCGAAGCGGCGCGCCCCATTCGAGCCGCGGCCGGCTTCATCGAATTTTCCGCTTCTCCCGCGGCCCCGAGCGGCCACGCCGTGGCGCGCGTCACCGCAAGGAGCGCCGTCGCTTCATATGCCGCCGCTGTGGACGTCACCGTCGGCGAAAGCTGTTCGGCGGGCGCAGGCTGCGAGAGCTCTTGCGGCGGAGCCGCGCCCGCCGGGTGCGGCGGATCGCTCGTCTGCGCCGGCTGCCCGAGCGGCGAGGCGTGCTCGCAAACGACGTCTGTCTGCGTCCCGGCGCATCCCTGATTTTCGAAACGTCCAGCGGTAAAATGACAATGCGCCTGCGCTCCGACATCTTCGTTTCCGCACTCATCCGCCGCGTCGAGGTCGCCGGCGCCGTCGCGATGCTGCGCCGTCGGGGCGCGGCGGAGGCGGGGGCGATCTACGTCAAGGTCGACCGACTTGACGGCTCGGCGGCGCTCTATGGCCCGGCGGCGCAGTCGGAAGCGATCGACCCTGGCGTCGCGCGCCTCTTCCAGCGCCAGCACGCCGCGGAATGGCTCGATCCGGGCGAGATCGAGGCGCGACTTGCTCGTGAGGTCGACTTCGATCCGGACCTCTGGATCGTCGAGATCGAAGACCGTCAGGGTCGGGCCTTCCTCGATCTCGCAAAGTGACCTCCGCTGCAGGGGAGCAGGAGGCTCGCTGTCCGGAGGCGCCAGGAGAGTGAGACCACGGCTTGCATCGGTCGCACGCTATTGAGGCGAGATCTCAGGCGATCCTTCCCAGGCCGTCGCTCTTCCGCGCCGGAGTCGGCGCGTTGGCGCGCGGCGCGGCCTTGCGCCAGGCTGCGGCCTGCGACATCGGCTCGTCCTGCGTCTGCGCACGCCGCGAAGGCGAGCGATCCTGCCGCGTCACGCCGGTCATCGCCGCGACGATGGAGGCGGCGGCGCGATAGGGGGTCGCAGCGATGAGCTCACGCAGCGCGCCTAGTCTTGCGACGTCGGCGGAATAGGGGCGGCCGGCCGCCAGCAGGATGCGATTGGCGCGTTCGAGCGGAACGCCCAAGGCTGTGAGCGCCAGCGCCAGCGGCTCGCCGCTTTCGTCGCAGAAAAGGGCGCGCACGCGATCCTTACGGGCGTCGAGCGCCGCCGCCAGCGCAGCGACGAACCATTCGTGGTCCTCGTCGATCGCCAGGATTTCGAGTTCTTCCGCAAGCTCGTCCTGCCGCGGCGGCGTTTCGATTGCGCCGGCGAGCATCGCCGCGCGGCAGGCCCCGACGAGGATCGCGGCGCGTTCCTCGCGCGTGGCGAAGAGGAAAAGCGCCTCGCTTGCGCCGCCTGCCGGATTGCGGCCGAGGAGCTCGCGGGCGACGACGAAATCATCTCGCGCCGCTTCGGTCAGGAGCTTCAGCGTCGGAGGGTCTAAACGAAGCTCGGGATTGGCGGCGAGCGCTCGAAGAATGCGGGGATCGCCGCGAGCGAGCAGCTTTGCGACCAATTCGCGCGAGAGATCGGCGCGGCCCGCGACGGCGACCGCCATCTCGATCGGTCCCCGTTCGACGAAGGCGAACAGCAAGCTTTGAGGCGTCGCGGCCGCCATGCGCAACGCGATGCGCGCCGGCGCGCCGCCGCGCTCCAGAAGACGCAAGACCAGATTGCGCGGCGTTTGCGGGTGCCGACAGAGCGGCTCGGCGACCGCTGCGGCGCCTTCGTCGTCGACGAAAGCGAGAAGATCGCCCGCGAGTCTTGCGAACTGACGCAGCTCGTCGGGGCGATGGGAGGCGCGCGAGACGAATTGCTCGACGATCGCAGCGAGCACTTTTCGCTTCTCCGCTTCCTTCTCCTTTTGGTCGTCCGTCATTTGAACGCAATTCCCTCGTACTCGACACTTCATCAGTTTAGAGGGTTGGCGTTGACGGAACATTAACCCTCGGCGACCCTAATCGGCCCCGGAGGCCGAGTGCGGGTTTTGATGGCCGATTCGGGGGGCTTTTGACGACGATGGCCGAGATCATTCCGCTGCGTCCCGCCGCGCGAGCGGCTCGGGCGGCGCCGCCGCCGCCAGAGGGCGCGCAGATACTTTTCTTCCTCGGCGTGCGCTACTCGCGCGTCGAAGAGCAGGACGAACCGAAGCGCAGAGCGCGCAAGACGCGCGGCGAAACAGAAAGCGGCAAGAAGCGATCCCGTCGCGCCTCGGAAGGGACGCCGCCGGGCGCGAGAACGACGAAAGCCCGCCTTCCCACGCTGACGAAACGAGGTTAAGCTCCTACGAGCAGTCGCGGCGTCTCGCGCGCCGCAATCTCGGGGAGTGGAGCGATGTTTCTGTTGCTTCTCGGCGTCGTCGCGGTCGTCGCGCTCTGGTTGGTCTCGTCTTATAACGGGCTCGTGTCGATGCGGCAGCGAGCGGGCCAGGCCCTTTCCGACATTCAGGTTCAACTCAAGCAGCGCCACGACCTCGTTCCCAATCTGGTCGAGACCGTCAAAGGCTATGCGGCGCATGAGAAGTCGACCTTCGACGAGGTCGTGAAGGCGCGCAACCTTGCGACCGCCGCGCAAGGGCCCGCAGCCCAGGCCTCGGCGGAAGCCGCTCTCGGCGGCGCCTTGTCGCGGCTCATCGCGATCGCGGAGAGCTATCCCGACCTGAAGGCCAACGCCAACTTCCAAGCTCTGCAGTCGGAGCTCTCCGACCTCGAGAACAAGATCGCGGCGTCGCGGCGCTTCTTCAACAACGCCGTCTCCGAATTCAACGCGGCCTGCCAGGGTTTTCCCGGCGTGCTGATCGCCCAGCGCTTCGGCTTCAAGCCAATGGATTTCTTCGCGCTCGACGAGGGCGAGCGCAAGGCCGTCGAAGAAGCGCCGAAAGTGCAGTTTTGACGCGTTACGCTGGCCGTCCCCTCTCCCGCGGAGCGGGGGAGGGCAAGGGAGGGGGCTCATGCGCAAAGCTTGACGCTCTTTGGTTGGGCGCTTCCCGTCCCTAAAACAAGGCGAGCCGCGCATGTTCAAAGCCTATGGGCTCTATTCGCACATTCGCGCGAACCAGCTGCGAACGATGTTTCTCCTGGCCGGCTTCGTCGTGCTGCTCGTCGCGTTGATGTTCTCGATCTCTCTCCTCTTCGAGGCGCTCTCAGCGGACGCTCCGCTCGAGGTTCTTCTCGCGCGCGCCGTGGCCGACGTGAAGCAGGGATGGCCCTTCGCGCTCGGTGGGGCCGCCCTCTGGTTCTGCATCGCCTTTCTGTTTCATCAGCGCATGATCGATTACGCGACGGGCTCCGCAGGCATATCTCGAAAAGAAGCGCCCCGGCTTTACAACCTGCTCGAGAATCTGTGCATCTCGCGCGGCATCCCGATCCCGGCGCTGAAGATCATCGACGACGAGGCGCTGAACGCCTTCGCCTCGGGCCTTCGCGAGGGGCATTACAGCGTCTCAGTGACGCGCGGCCTTCTCGCGCGGCTGGACGACGCCGAGATCGAGGCAGTGCTCGGTCATGAGCTGACGCATATCCGCAACCGCGACACGCAGGTGATGGTCGTCGCCACGATCTTCGCAGGTATTTTCGCCTTTGTCGGCGATCTGATGTTTCGAAGCTGGAACTTCCCCTTCGGCTTTTCCCCCCGCCGGGACAATTCGCGCGAAGAGCGTGGCGGCGGCGGCGGCGCGATCTTCGCGATCGTCATCGCGCTCCTCGTCATCGCCCTGAGCTGGGGGGCTTCCGTGCTGATCCGCTTGGCGATCTCGCGGGCGCGCGAGTTTCTCGCCGACGCCGGCTCCGTGGAGCTCACGAAGAACCCCGATGCGATGATCTCCGCGCTGCGCAAAATCGAGGCGCAGGCGGCGATGCGGCAGATCCCGTCGCGCATGCAGGCCTTTTTCATCGAGAGCCCGGCGCTCCAGCCCGAATCCGGCGTCTTCGCCACTCATCCGTCCGTCGACGAACGCGTCGCGGCGCTCGTCGAGTTCGCTGGCGGGCGCGACCTACCGCTCGGGCCGACCCCGCAAGAGGCAGGGAAAGACGCCCCTGGCGGGTTCCTCCCGCCCGACGTTCAGTCCTCTGCGGCGCCGCGGGAAAGGGGTCCCTGGGGCTGACTTGACGACAGGAAGCGCCGTTCCGGCGTCGCCGCGTCTCTCGTCGCCGCCTTCCAGAGCCATGCAAGCGCGAGCACGAGGGCGCAAACGGCGGCGCCCGCGAGAATATCAGCATGTGGCGGCAGCGCGCCGAAACGCGCCAGGAAAGGGTCTGTCGTTGCGAGCTCTCCGGCCGCGAAGCCGAGGAGCCCCGCGCCGAGGAAGATCAGTATCGGAAAGCGATCGAAAATCTCCATGAGCGCGCTGGCGCCAAACATCACGATCGGCGCCGAGAGCGCGAGACCAAAGATGATGAGAGGCAGCGAGCCATGCGCCGCGGCTGCGATGGCGACGACATTGTCGAGAGACATCACAGCGTCGGCGACAACGATTGCGGTGACCGCGCTGATGAGATGAGGCTTCGCCTCGATCTCGGAATGATCAATCTTCTGGTTCGGCAGCTTGATCGCGATGGCGATCAGCATCAGCGCGCCCAGGAGCTTCAAGAGCGGGATCCCCATCAGCTGGAACACGATCATCGTGAAGCCAACCCGGAGCGCCACGCCAAACAGCGCGCCAAGCAGCACGCCGAGGCGGCGGCTCTTCTGCGGCAGGCCCCGGCAGGCGAGCGCGATCAGCACCGCATTGTCGCCCGACAAAAGCAGGTTGATCCAGACGATCTCGAGGATCTTAAGGGCCAGCGCGGCGAAGTCGGACATCTAAACGCGTTTCCGGTGAGCGCCATTGGGCGCGAGGGGCGCGCTGTGGCGCCGAGGTTCGAGGTGACAGTAGCAAATTTAGCGCCCTTTTCGCTCGAACGGAATCATCCGAGCCGAACGCGGGCTCGCGCGTCAGCTCAGCAGCATCCGCCCGTCGTGGCCCGTAACGCTCACGTCGAACAGCGTCCCGGGCTCGGCCCCAGGCGTGCGCACGAGCGTGAAATCCGCGGCGCGCGCCTGTCCGCCGCGTTCGGCGAGCACGCGCAGGGTCTTCCCGAGCTGCGCTTCGAGATGGCGCTTCAGTCGTCGCTCGCCCAAGGCTCTCAGCCGCGCGGCGCGCTCGAGAACCGTCTCTCTGTCCACTTGCGGCATGAGGGCGGCGGGGGCGCCCGGCCGGGGCGAGAAGGGAAAGACGTGGAGATGCGTGAGCGCGCAGTCTTCGACGAGCTCGAGCGTGCGAAGGAACATCTCCTCCGTCTCGGTCGGGAAGCCTACGATGAGATCCGCCCCCAGAACCGTCTCCGGACGCGCCTCGCGCAAGCGCCGGCAGAAATCGACGGCGTCCTGGCGCGAATGGCGACGCTTCATGCGCTTGAGGATGAGGTCGTCGCCCGCTTGCAGGGAAAGATGCAGATGCGGCGCCAGTCGCTTTTCCTGCCCCATGGCGTCGATGAGCTCGAAGCCTGCCTCGACGCAGTCGATCGAGGACAAGCGCAGACGCGCGAGATCGGGAATCTCGGCAAGCAGCATGCGCGCGAGGCGGGGCAGGCTCCAGTCGTCGGGGAGATCGGCGCCATAGGCCGTCAGATCGACGCCGGTCAGCACGATCTCGCGCTTGCCGCTTTCGACCAGCGCCTGCGCGACTTGCAAGACCTCGGCGGGCGGCGCGGAGCGCGAGGCGCCCCGGCCGAAGGGAATGACGCAGAAGGTGCAGCGGTGGTCGCAGCCGTTTTGCACGGCGAGGAAGCCGCGCGTCCCCTCGGCGGCTGCGACAGCGCGAGGCGCCGCGCCCGCCGCCGGATCGAGAGTCTTGTCGCCGTTCGGGATCACGCGCGTGACGCCGGGCATGGCGGCGAAGTCGCGCCCGTGAAGCTCAGCCGCGCAGCCCGTGACGATGATGCGGTCGGTCGGTCGCTCGCGTCCAAGCCGCCGCACGGCCTGGCGGGAGCGGCGCAACGCCTCGGCGGTGACGGCGCAAGTGTTGACGATAGCGAGATTCCGCTCGCCCGAAGCGCGCGCCTGACGCGCGAGCTCTTCGGATTCGACCATGTTCAGTCGACAGCCGAGCGTCACAGTCTCGACGCCGCCGGCCGGCGAGAGGGCAGGCGGCGCGCTCACGCCGCAAGCCCCTCGAAAGTTCGCGCCGCGAGCGTCGTCTCGAATTCGAGCGCGACGGGTCCGCTCATGTGGACGTGATCGTCGTCGCGCCATTCGATGGTCAGATCGCCGCCGGGAAGCCTCACGCGGGCGCGCCGCTCCGCGCGACCCGTTTGCGCCGCGGCGACGAGCGTCGCGCATGCGGCCGAGCCGCAAGCCTTGGTCGGGCCGACGCCGCGCTCGAAGACTCGCAGCAAAATGTCGTCGCGTGCGCGCATCTCGGCAAAAGACACGTTGACGCGCTCGGGAAACAGTGGATGGCGCTCAATCTTCGGGCCGAGGCCGAGAAGATCGACGCCTTCCGCGTCCGCGACGAAGAAGACCGCGTGCGGATTGCCCATGCCGACGGCCGAGAAACGCGCCGGCGCGCCGGGAACGGGAGGATCGAGCGCGACATCGGCCAGATCCCCGACATCGCGGGCCAAGGGAATCTCGCGCCAGGCGAGCCGCGGACGTCCCATGTCGACGCGAAAGTAGAATTCCTCCTCGCGCCAGCTCGCCACCCGACCCGCGTCGGTCTCGAAGACGACGGCCGGCGCGCCCTCTGCGCGGGCGAGCGCGAAGGCCGCGCAACGCGTGCCGTTTCCGCAGGCGGCCGACAGCGACCCGTCGACATTGTAGATCGTCAGCGCGGCGTCGGCGCTCCTTTCGCGAGGATCGTGGATCACCATGAGCTGATCATAGGCGAGCCCGGCCTGCGTCGCGATCGCGCGCGCTTCCTGCGGCGACACGGAGAGCGCGGCGCCGCGCAGATCGAGAACGAGAATTTCATTGCCGGCGCCGTTCATGCGAAGAACGGGACGGCCGGCGAGTGCGTGGGGCATGGGGGTGTCGCTCGAGGGCTCTTGGCGAAGTATAAGCGAACACGCGCCGATGCGCCACGCGTCCTGCGGGAAGGCGTGCGCTCGGGCCTCCCCCGCCATGGGGGCGCCCTTTGCAAGGGACCTGCAAGGGACCTGCAAGGGACCTGATTGTCCGGCGGGAAGCGTGTAGAGTCTTCCGCAGGACAAAATTTTGAGCGAGTTTGCCCCGGACAGGCGGGAGCGGCAGCAGAGGACGTGCGGATGGCGAATTTCAACGGGTTCAAGAATCTCGGCCGGATTCTCGGCGTCGTCGCCGCGCTCGTCATCGTCCTGGGCGTCGCGGGCTTCTATCTGCGAAAGCAGCTCGCCCCCCCTGCGCCTGTCCCTGTCGGCGAGCACGCGCCGGCGCCCGGGAAGACGCCGCCGCCCGAGGCTAAGGAAGAGCCGGGGAAGGGGCAGGAGAGCACGGAGGCCAGTCTCGAGAGCCAGACCGTGGAGCTTGCGGCGCGTCCGGCGCTGACGCTCAAGGGGGAGGCGCCGCTCGACGACGCGCAGAAGGCCATTGCGGAGGCGCTCGACAAGCTCAACGCCGCCGCCGCGAAGGCGGGCGTGAAGCTTTCTGGAAAGCCGATCGCCGTCTTTTCCGAAACCAGCGAGAAGGCCATTCGTTTCGAGGCGATGCTGCCCCTCGAAAAGGCGCCGGAAGGAAAGGGCAAGCTCGAGGGCGGCGTCGAGATCGGCGCGACGCCGGCCGGCAAGGCCCTGAAATTCGAGCACCGCGGCCCCTATGAGGACATCGAATCGACTTATGAGGCGATCACCGCCTTCCTCGACGAGAAAGGGCTCGACACGAAGGACGGCTTCATCGAGGAATATCTCAGCAACCTCGCCGACACGGAAGACGAGGAAGGCGAGGTCGACATCTACATCTTCGTGAAGTAGGCGCGCCACGATGCGCGGCTTTCAAGGCGAAGGTACGTTGTTTGCGAGATTAACGATGCTGGTAGGCAGCGCCCTTTGCCTTCACCGCGAAGAAACCTTCAGTTAGGATACTGGCGGGCGGCTAACGCGCCGAAGGGACGGATTGACTGATGATCAAATTCGGTGTTTCCAATCTAAGGCGATTGAAGGACGTTCCGCCCCTGGAATTGCGACCAATTACTGTCCTCGTCGGTCGCAACAGCAGTGGCAAAAGCACCTATCTTAGGTCTTTACCCCTGTTAAGGCAGTCTATTAACACAAGAACTAGCGCTCCTATCCTTTGGTATGGGGATTTGGTAGATTTTGGATCTTACGAAACTACCGTTACGGAGAACGCAATAAACAATACAATATCTTTTACTTTCTCATCCGATACTCTAGAATCGAGAAGGACTTGGCAATTCCCCGAGAACGATGAAAATCGAATTGATTTCAAAGGTGTTACCTACGCAATCAGCATTGTCCCAGAAGGATTCCAGACGAGAATCAAATGTTTGAAGTTAGAGTTTCAGGAGCCGGGCTTAAGTTATCATATTGAATTGGGTTCTGATGGAAAAATAGGCTCTATCAATGTAAATGGTAATGATATACGTAAGGAAATCAGCGAGTTTGCCCTGGTTCTTACGCCCGGATCAGTATTCCCGGAGCTTCATGTTGCGCGTAGGACGTCCGGACCAGATCGTTTTTATTTCCCACCAAGGGACGATTTCTTAATAGATGCTGTAGTGATTTTCTTGAAGCAAAATTTTTCGTCCAGGGTGAGTGATGAAAATATTGCAAATATGGCGTATCGGCTAGTTCAAATGGGTCCGTCGACCAAAAATATTCTGGAGCGTGGAAGAATAAAAACAGGTTCCCAGCAGCTCAACAGATTTTTAGAAGTTCTGTCCAGCAAGGACAAAGTGACTATGCGTCGTGATTTCGGCAATGTTTTAGCTGCCTCTTGGTTTCCCGAGTTACTAAACCGTACAACCGCAATGTTTCGAGCGATGGTATCAAATATGCTTTACATAGGCCCGGCCAGAGCGCGCAGCGAGCGCTATTATCGCTACCAGGAGCTTGCGGTTTCTGAAATTGACCCTGATGGGAAGAACTTTCCTATGTTTCTTAATTCGCTTAGCGGTAGCCAGTTACGACAGCTGTCGAGGTGGATCGAAAATCTTTTTGGGTATGGACTGACTCTTTCCCGCTCCGGCGGTCATATCAGCATAAACTTGGACGAAAAAGGGGCTGCTTCTAACCTTGTTGATGTCGGATACGGCGTTTCTCAAATCCTTCCGGTTCTGGCACAGATCTGGTGGGCTCGCGAGCGGGAGCGACCGCTTTGGATGGGCAAAAACACCATTCCTACCTTTTTGGCTATCGAGCAGCCGGAGTTGCATCTTCATCCAGCGCATCAGGCTCTTTTGGCTGACGCGCTTGTCGGTGAAGCCGCTTTACGCGGTTCATCGTCTAGACCCAATAAGGTCCATTTCCTGGTAGAGTCTCACAGCGAAACATTTATAAATCGGCTTGGTCAGCTTGTGTCTCAGGGGAAGATCAAGCCTGAAAGCGTTAATATTGTGGTTTTTTCACCCGATGATGAAGAGGAGCGGATCACAAAAGTCCAGGTGGCTACCTTCAACGAGGATGGTTCACTCGAGAACTGGCCTTACGGTTTTTTCCAAGCCACGGTGGACTGACAAGTATGCTGTTTCGCATAGCGTTATCCGATGAAGAACTTCGTGAATGCGATAGCGGAGCGCTCGAGGAGTCCGTAACGGAACTCTTAAGAGCGCATCGCGTGGGTAATCACCTAGTTGTGATGGAGCGTAATTGTGCCCGCTCTCTGAAAAATTTAATTCAATTCGCCCCCCGCGACCTAAGAGTTGTTGAAAGACTTGAGCAGGAGTTCACCCAGACTGGCTGGCTTCACACGAAAGCGAAATCGTACGTGGAAATGGTGTCAACCGGAGAAATGCGAGTCTGTGGAAGTGCCATAAAAGTGCCGGTAGGTCACCTAGGCCACGCTAATGTCGGCGAAGTACCAAAATTGCTGGTTGAAAATGGAGTTAGCGATGGCTTTGTTATTGGCTATATCCTAAGATGTCTACAGAGGAGGAAGGGCTTGCCAAAAGTTCGCTTTGATCCTTTACATGGAGGAGGTGCTTCTCTCCCAAAAATCTTCGAGGAGCAGCTAAAGAGGCGAAGCATTATTTTTTGCGTAGTTGACTCAGACAGAAGGAGTCCTTCTCACCCCCCGTCTAGAAGTGCGAGTCAAGTAATCGAGGCGTGTAAAGCAAATGATTGGAAGCTTGCTGGAGCGTTGGTGCTGCCCTGTCACGAGATTGAGAACGTTATTCCATTTGAAGTAATCTTAACGTTGCAATGCGCTGTTGGATGCAGTTGGAATGGATTTATACGACGAATAATCGATTGGGAAAGAGCAAATGGTGTGCCGCCTCCAAACGGTTTTTGGCTATTCTTCGATATTAAGAAGGGATGCTCTAGCCTATACGATGTTCACGAAATGGATTTGCATTGGTTCACTCAGCGAATCGGTGCGGCGGGCATTAGCAGCGAGGAGTGGAATCACGCTGGGTACGGCAGTAACGTGGTAAATCTACTTGAGCAGGATCATCGAGGCCTATCTGGCTTAGCGACGGAGATAAATAAGCCTGAGTGGCTTAGCGTATTTGGGGGGGTATTTGAGGAGCTGTCTTGGTTTTTCGCCGCCTCGGAAGGTATCAGGACCTAGCTCACCGGAGAGCCGTATCGGGGGGGTTCTCGTCCTGCACTTGACTCCAAAATTTGCTGCGGCGTCGAGGTTGGCGCCACGCCCGCCGGCAAGGCGCTCAAGTTCGAGCACCGCGGCCCCTATGAGGACATCGAATCGACCTATGAGGCGATCACCGCCTTCCTCGACGAGAAAGGGCTCGAAACGAAAGACGCTTCATCGAGGAATATATCCGCGACCTCGACGACACGGAGGACGAGGAAGGCGAGGTCGATATCTACATATTCGTGAAGTAGGGGCGCAGCGGAGGAGCTGACGGCGGCGGTGTTGTTCCTGTGCTCCGACGAGGCGCGTTTCATCGTGGGCCACCTGCTTGTCATCGACGGCGGCTGGATCGCGCGCTAAGGGCGGCGCCTCAGCGACAGTCACGCGCCCAGTTGCTTCATCAATCCGAGAGCGTCCATCAGGATTCGCGTTTCTTTGATTTTGCCGTTCTCCAGTCGGTCGATCACCATTCCCCACACCGTGACCGGCTTTCCCATGGCGGGAACGCCGAAAAACGCGGCGCGGTGAGTTCCCGTCCAGATGAAGCGTGTTAGCACCTTATCTGCTTCGGCAATCTGTTCTTCGACGGTCCAGCGCATGTCCGGAAAGGCGATAAGCAGCCCTCGGAGAACTTCTTTTAGGCCCGAAAGCCCGGGCCCCTGACCGGGGAAAGGCTCCAGCTCGACCACGTCTTCCGCGACATAGGCTCCCGCCGCGTCCACGTCGCCTCTATTGATGGCTTCCTCAATGAAGCGACAAACGATTTGCTTGTTTCCTTCGGCGTTCATTATCTTCCTTTCGTGCGATGAGCCCTTGAGGTCGCTGTGACCCTTCCCGCGGCCGCCATCAGATGAAAGGCGCGCGCGAGCTCGTAAAGAGAGCGTAGGACGCCGCGACGCCGATCTGAAATGACTAGCCCTAAAGCTCCTCCTCGAGGCGATCGACGATCGTGCGCAGCACTTTGAGCCGCGAGTATTTCTTGTCGTTCGATTCGACGAGCGTCCAGGACGCGCGGCGGGCGTTGGTGCGGTCGATCATCTCATTGGCCGCTTCCTCGTACTGCGCCCATTTGCCCCGGTTGCGCCAGTCCTCTTCGGTGATCTTGTAGCGCTTCGCCGGGCGGGCCGCGCGGTCCGAGAAGCGCGCAAGCTGCTCTTCCTGGCTGATCGCGAGCCAGAATTTGATGACGAGGATGCGCGCGCGCGTCTGTTGTCGCTCGAAATCATTGATCTCGCTATAGGCGCGCATCCAGTCGTCGCGCGAGCAGAAGCCCTCGACGCGCTCGACGAGCACGCGCCCATACCAACTGCGGTCAAAGACCGCGGTGTGGCCGAGCCTGGGGAGGTGGCGCCAGAAGCGCCAAAGATAGGGTCGCGCAAGCTCTTCGTCGGTCGGCGCCGCTGTTCCATGCACGCGAAATCGCCTAGGATCGAGCCCCGCGCGCACGCGCAGGATCGCGCCCCCCTTGCCGGCCGCGTCATTGCCCTCGAAGACGAGCACGAGCCCCCGATGCGCGAATTTACGGGAGGTCGTCAGCTCGCTCAGGCGGTCTTGCAGCGATTCGAGCGCGCCGCCGTACCCGTCCCGATCGGCGGTCAGGGAGAGGTCGAGCGAGCCGACGAGACTGGCGCGAGGGAGGAGCGGGCCTTCGCCGGGCTGCTCGGGCGTGGGGGCGGGAGTCGGCGCTGGCGTCGGGGCGGGCGCGGCGGCGGCGCTCTCGGCGTTGGCGCGTTCCAGCGCCGCAAGCAGCAGCTCGGCCACAGCGGCGTCACGGTACCGCGGGTCCTCGGCCGCAATCACGGCCCAGGGCGCGTATCCTGTCGAGGTCTTCTCGATGAGGTCGAGCGCGGAGCGGGCAAGTTTCTCTCTCGAGCGCGCGCCCTTGATGTCGTCCCATTCGACGACAATGGCGCGCCTCAGCCGGCCGCCGTCCTCGCGTAATTTCGCGAGGCGTTTCTGCGCGACCGAGTCCTCGACATGCAGCCACAGCTTCACGACCACGACGCCCTCGGCCCGCAGCATCTCCTCGGAGCGATTGATCTCGTCGAGCCCCGTTTCGAAGGCGTCCCGGCTGATCTTGCCCCGGGCGCGATGATGCAGCAGGCGATGGTGCCAGCCGCCGAGCATCAAGCCGATGCGGCCTTTGGCGGGCATGTCCCGCCAATAGCGCCATTCGAGCGGGCGGGCGCGTTCCTCGTCCGTGGGCGCGCCATAGGAGAGCGTCTCAAGGCTGTGGTCGTCCAGCCATTCGTAAAGACGATTGAGCACCTCGCCCTTGCCGGCGCCATCGGAGCCGTTGATGAGCAGGATGAGGCTCTTTTGTTTCCGCTCGACGAACTCGAATTGCGCCTCGAGCAGCCGTTCGCGCAACCGCTCCGACACTTCGGCGAATTCTGACTTGCCCAGCTTGTGCGGCAGACGGACGGAATCGAACATGATGGCCTCCGCTAGAGCGCGTTGCGAAAACGTGGAAGCCGGCTCTTCGCATAAAACGCGTTCTGACCCATTGAAATCAATCACGTTTTCCGAGCTCAGGCGACTCCGCCCGACCGCTGCGTGATCTAAGCGGGCGCCGACGCGCGTCGCCGCGCGACAACCTAGGCAAATTGCGCGGATTCGGATAGAGAGAAGCGCGTCGGTCCCGTAGCTCAGCCGGATAGAGCGACGGTTTCCTAAACCGTAGGTCGCAGGTTCGAGCCCTGCCGGGATCACCACCGGATTTCGGACGAATCAGATCGTTCGGATTGAGATTTGAGCGCGCCGACCGGTCTTTTTTGAGATTTTATCTTTTTGACCCCAAGATTTCCGCCCGCCGCTCCGTCTAAGGGGCACGAGGACGAGAAAAAGGGCGGGGCCATTTGCCGAGCGAAGCAGCCGACGACGAATTGGCGAGACTGGCCGCCCGGGGCGATCGGACGGCCTTCGGCGCGCTCGCGCAGCGCCACTACGACCGCGTCCACGCCCTCGCCTGGCGGTGGAGCGGGACGCGCGCGGCGGCCGAGGACATCGCGCAGGAAGCGATGGTGAAGATGGCGGGGGCCATCAGCGGCTTTCGCGGCGATTGCGCTTTCTCCACCTGGCTGCATCGCATCGCCTATACGACGGCGATCGACCACCTCCGCGCGGCGCGACGCTTTGCGCCGCTGGGTCCGACGCATCAGGCGAGGCTCGAGGCCGAACCCGACGGCGAGACGCCCGAGGAGCGGCAAATGAACGGCGAGCTGTGGGGAAAGGTGCGCGCTCTGCCCGAGCAGCAGCGCGATGCGGTGCTGCTCGTCTATGCCGAGGAGATGTCACATCGGGAGGCGGCCGAAATCATGGGTTGTTCGGAGAAAACCGTGTCCTGGCATCTGCACGAGGCGCGCAAGCGGTTGAGGCTGGCTTTGGAGGCGGCGCAATGAGCGACGATAAACTCGAGCGGCTGCAGCATGCGCCTCCCGCCGCCCGCGAGGCGGCCAAACGCGCGGCGCTCGCCGCGGCGCTAGAAGCGTTCGACGCGGCTGCGGCAAAAAAAGATTGGGACGCGACCCAAGGAACGAGGGCGCAGCCGCGTCTCAGGAACGCATCGACCCGCAAAGAAGGAGGTCAGCCGATGCGTATCCTTGCGAGATTCAACCCTGCTTTGGCCGCGTCGCTGGCGGCGACGCTGCTCGTAGCGCCCGGAGCCCTGTTCTATCTTCAGCGCCAGGCGTCGGCGCCGGCGCAAATGGCGCGGTTGGCCGAAGAGAGCGCGTCTGGCCGCGCGATGGACATGCCGGTAAAACAAGCTCCCCCCGTCGCGCCGTCGCCGGGCGCGGAGTCGCTGCCGACGCCGCCCGTTGCGCTGTCTCGGCTAGCCCGAGGCCCGCAACCGCTCACGGCCGAGGGCGGAGACGTTCTGGCGAGACGCGGGACGCGCGAACAGAGTCGTCGCCCCGCGCCGGCGGCGCCGGTGGCGCAAGTGGCGGCCGTCCAACCAACTCCCCTCGCCGGACCAGAAGCGAGACGGGCGCCGATCGCGCAAGCCGCCAGCCCTCGCGGGGAAGGCGACGCCGACGCCGTCGCGAGGGGCCGCTTGCAAAAAAAGTCCCGAGACAAATTCTCGCAAAAAGAGCCGAGCCCCGTGAAGAGCGTCGCGGCGGAGCCCGTCTCGACCTTTTCGCTTGCGGTCGACACGGCCTCCTACGCCTTCGCGCGGCGCATGGTGAACGCGGGGCGACTCCCGCCGAAGGATTCGGTGCGAGCCGAGGAGTTCATCAATTACTTCCCTTACGCCTATCCGCAGCCCGAGTCGGCCGCCACGCCGTTCAAGCCGACGGTGACGATCACGCCATCGCCGTGGAATCCGCAAAACCGGCTCGTGCATGTCGCGGTGCAGGGCTACGCGTTGCACAGCGCGCAGCGCCCCCGCGCCAATCTCGTGCTGCTGATGGACGTCTCGGGCTCGATGACTCCGGAGGACCGTTTGCCGCTCGTCAAGAATGCGATGCGCTTGCTGGTCGAGGAATTACAACCCGACGACACGATTGGCGTCGTCACTTACGCCAGCGGCTCCGGCGTCGCGCTCGAGCCGACGAAAGTCGCGGAGAAGGAGAAAATTCTCGCGGCCATCGCCGGCCTCGGCGCCGATGGCTCCACGGCGGGCGCGCAGGGCATAATCGACGCTTATCGTCTCGCCGAAGCGCATTTCGACAAGAATGCGGTGAACCGCATCATTCTCTCGACGGACGGCGACTTCAACGTCGGCGTGACCGATCCGCGCGAGCTGCAGGCCTTCGTCGAGCGCAAGCGCAAGAGCGGGATCTTCCTCTCGATCCTCGGCGTCGGTCAGGACAATTACAACGACGCGCTGATGCAAAAGCTGGCGCAGCACGGCAATGGCGTCGCGGCCTATGTCGATACGCTGAACGAAGCTCGGAAAGTTCTCGTCGAACAGGCGTCGTCCACGCTCTTTCCCATCGCCAAGGACGTGAAGGTCCAAATGGAGTGGAATCCGGCGCGCGTCTCGGAATACCGCCTGATCGGCTACGAGACGCGGAACCTGCGACGGGAGGACTTCAACAATGACGAAGTCGCCGCGAGCGCCATCGGTTCCGGGCTGACCGTGACCGCCATCTACGAAGTGACGCCGGCCGGTGCGGAGAAGCTTAATGATGAGCTGCGCTACGGCAAGAAGACCGAGCCGCGCGCGGCGGAAACGGGGAGCGGCGAATGGGGCTTTCTGAAGCTGCGCTACAAGCTGCCGAAGGAAGACGCATCGCGGCTGATCGCGCTGCCGATCGAGGATTCTATGGCGAAAAAGAGCTTGTCCGAGGCTTCCGACGACGTCCGCTTCTCGATCGCGGCCGTGGCCTACGCCCAGCTTCTGGAGGGGGCGCCCTATCTCAAGGGCTATGGCTACGACGACGTCGCCGCGCTGGCGCAAGGCGCTAAGGGCGAGGACCGCTTCGGCTATCGCGCCGAGTTCGTTAATCTCGTGCGGCTGGCGAAGTCCGCGCAGCCCTGATTCGCCTGCCGAAGGTGGCTTTTGCGTCGGCCCGATCCTCGCCGGCGCAAATGGCTCCGACCTTCGCAAGCGCGGCCTTGCCAAAACCCAAAAATAGGAGAAGGTGCGCGGAGCGGCCGGCCATTCCGCCTAGAGCGCGACACGAAAAAGCGGAAAGCGGTTTCCGCGCAATGCGCGCTCTAACCTTTAGAATCGATCACGCTTTCTGCGTTCAGGCGGCTCCGCTTGAACGCAGCGTGATCTACAGCTTCCCCGGAGTCACGATCTATGCGAGCCAGATTTTCGCTGTTCATCCTGATCGCCGCTCTTGCGACGCCGGCGGTCGGCCGTGCGCAAGAAGGATGGTACGGCGGCGGCGACGGGGACGGCTATGCCCGCCATGAGTATTTCGAGCGGCTGCGGATGGCCTGCGATGACGGCGACGATCGTGCCTGCTGGCGGCTCAGGCAAATGCGCCAGCAACGGCGCGCGCGGGAATATGGCGGCTGGGGCGGTGGAGGAGGGGGACCGGCCTATGTCGCTCCGCCGGTCAACAAGAAGGAGGCCGTTTGCTCGGCGCTTCGCGTGAATTTCAACAATTGCGTCGCACAGCAGCAGTCGAATCCCTGGCAGCACATCGACTGCAAAGCCTGGCCGCTTCAGCTCAGCGCGAATGGATGCCTTTGAGCTTCGAGCGGAATCGTTGGAGCAGGGAGTAGCCACTCTAAATCAAAAACTTAGAGCATGTCCTGACGGGAAAGCCGCTTCGCATTCTTCCGTGGCATGCTCTAAGATTGGGCGACAAACCTATCGCGGATTGCGCGATCGATCGCTGCGGAAAGCGCGCAGAAGGAGGAAGTCCTAGCCCTTGCTCGTGCGCTGCGCGATCTCGCTTTTGAGGCGCTTCCAGAGCTCAATGACGTGCGGCTTCGCCCATTCGAAAAACGCCTTGCCGCCTTCAAAGGCCAGTTGACCGGCCGTCTTGGCGAACTCGACCAGGCGGTCGAACCAGGGCAAGAACGGGCTGTCCGCGGGGATTTTTGCGCGCACCCACGCGACCGATTGGGAGAGGATCTGCGAAATTGCGAAGGCCAAGAGGATCCAGGGATCTTCGCGCTGCGCATGCTCGGCGAGCTTTTGCTCCATGGAACTGCGGTAGCGCGCGAAATCCGACGCGACCTCGCCGCTCTTGCGGCGCTCCTCGTCGAGCTGACGCGTGAGCTCGGCGATCTGCGCCGACTCCTGCCGCTCCAGCACCTCGCAAGCCTCGGCCCTTTTGGCGTTGGCGCGCGCCTCGAGCAGAGCGCCGTCGACGTCTTTCGTCGACTCGTCGACCTGAAACGCCATGGACTCATATTGGGATAGCAGCTCGTCGCGCTGTCGGGTGACCTCGCGCAAGCGTACAAGCAAATCTATGCGCTCTTGCTTGCTGCGTTCGATATCGACGCCCGGCTTTGAAGTGAGATCATCGGACAATGCTGCCTCCTGCGATGGCGCCGACCATAAAGCGGCCGCGCCCTGCCGTCCAGGCGCTGCGCGTCGATAACAGAGTCAAGGCCATCTTGCCCTTGTGGCTGTCAATGCTTATGCTTCATGCAAGATGGAAACTGCCGAAACTTTAGGCGACTGCGCGCCGCCAATCCGGGTAGGACGCTTCGAGCTTTCCGGCAGAGCCTTCCTTGCGCCGATGGCGGGCGTCACGGACGCCTCGATGCGCGGCGTCGCTCTGCGATTCGGCGCAACGGCGGTCGTCGGGGAGATGGTCGCCGCCGCAGGCCTTGCGCGCGGCGACCGCGAGACCCGCACGCGGCTAGCGCGCTCGCGCTCGGAGGGAGGTCCGGACATCGTGCAAATCGCCGCTTGCGACCCCGAGGGCGCCGCTCGCGCGGCGGGCGGGGCGGTCGAGGCCGGCGCCGAGTGGATCGACCTCAACATGGGCTGTCCGTGCAAGCGCGTAACCGGCGGACTCGCCGGCGCGGCGCTGATGCGCGATCTTGATCTCGCGCGGCGCATCGTGGCGGCGGCGGTCGAAGCCGCCAGGGTTCCGGTCAGCGTCAAGATGCGGCTCGGCTGGGACGAGGCGTCGCGCAATGCGCCTGCGCTCGCTCGCGCCGCACAGGAGGAGGGCGCAGCGTTGGTCACGATCCACGGCCGCACGCGCCGACAGCTTTACCAGGGCCGCGCGGACTGGGCGGCGATCGCCGCCGTGAAGGCCGCCGTGCAAATTCCCGTCATCGCCAACGGCGACTGCGATTCTCCACAGGCCGCCAAGGATATGCTGCGGCTCTCCCGCGCCGACGCGGTCATGATCGGGCGCGCGGCGCTGGGACGACCCTGGCTCGTCGGCGACGTCGCCAGCTATCTCGATACCGGGCGCCTGCGGCCCGAGCCTTCTCTCGCCGAGCGTCTCGAGATCGCGCTCGAGCATCTTACGGCGCTCGGCCGGGCGATGGGGCCGCTCGCCGGGCTGCGTCACGCCCGCAAGCATCTCGCCGCCTATGTCGATTGCGCCGGTCTTGGCGACCGCGATCCCGCGAGGCGGCGCGCCTTGCTCGTTGAGACGGACCCCGACGAAGCGAGGCGGCTTCTCGCCGGGATATTCTCGGCGCCCTCGCTCGAGGCCGCGGCATGAAGATGGAACGCAAAGGCGTGGGGCTCGGCGTCAACGCCACGTCGCGGTTGCGCGTCCTCAGCGGGGAGGGCCGAGCCTGCATCCTCGAGGCGTTGCCGCACGTCATCATCACGGTCCGCGCCGATGGGACGATCGGCGACGCCAACGCCGCCGCCGAGAGCTTCTTCGAAATCTCAAAGCCGATCCTCATCGGCGCGGCGCTCGACAAGATCTTGCCCTTCGGCTCGTCGCTGCTGACGCTCATCGCCGAGGTGCGTGAGCGCGGCGCGCCCATCAATGAATATAAGGTCGATATCGGACGTTTCGCGGCCGACGAGCGGCGCGTCGACGCCCATTGCGCCCCGCTGCCCGGCGATCAGGGAGAAGTTTTGGTTGTGCTGCAAGAACGCACAATTGCTGAAAAAATAGACAGGCAGCTCACCCATCGCGGCGCAGCCCGCTCGGTCTCTGCCTTGGCCGCCATGCTCGCGCATGAGATCAAGAACCCGCTCTCCGGCATCAGAGGCGCCGCCCAGCTACTGGAATCTGGCCTTGGCGACGAGGACCGCGCGCTCACGCGCCTCATCTGCGACGAGACCGACCGGATCGTCCGACTCGTCGACCGTATGGAGGCCTTCTCCGACCAGCGTCCGCTCAAGCGCGAGAAGATCAACATCCATGCGGTGCTCGACCATGTGAAGCAGCTTGGGCGCTCGGGCTTTGCGCGTCATGTGCGATTTGTCGAGAGTTACGATCCTTCCTTGCCGGCGCTCGCGGGAGACCGCGACCAGCTCGTGCAGGTGTTCTTGAACCTCGTCAAGAACGCCGCGGAGGCGATTGGCGACGCTCCCAATGGCGAGATCGAGCTCTCGACCGCCTTTCGTCCGGGCGTCAGCCTCCGCATGCGCGGCCAGGACCGGGCGGTCGGGCTGCCGCTCGAGTTCCGTGTTCGCGACAATGGTCCGGGCGTGCCCGAGGAAATCCTGAGCAACATCTTCGACCCCTTTGTGACCACCAAGACTTCTGGAACTGGCCTTGGACTTGCTTTAGTCGCCAAGATCATCAACGACCACGGCGGCGTCATCGAATGCGAATCAAAGCCCGGCAAAACCTGCTTCCGCGTCCTCATGCCGATGTACCGGTAATTGCGTTAGAGGATTGGAAGAGGAGAGACGGCCGATGACGCGAGGCGAGATCCTGGTCGCCGACGACGACGCGGCGATCCGCACGGTCGTCGCGCAGGCGCTGTCGCGCGCGGGCTACGAGGTGCGCACGACGGGCACGGCGGCGACGCTCTGGCGCTGGGTGCAGTCAGGAGAGGGCGATCTCGTCGTGACCGACGTTGTGATGCCCGACGAGAACGCCTTCGAGCTGCTGCCGCGCATCAAGAAGCTGAGGCCCGAGCTGCCCATCGTCGTGATGAGCGCCCAGAACACCTTCATGACGGCGATCCGTGCTTCGGAGCGCGGCGCCTATGATTATCTGCCGAAGCCCTTCGACCTGAAGGAGCTCGTCGGCATTGTGGGCCGCGCGCTCGCCGAGCCCAAGAAACAGGCGGTCGGCGCGGGCGAGGAGTTCGAGCGTATGCCGCTCGTCGGGCGCTCTCCGGCGATGCAGGAAATCTACCGTTCGCTGGCGCGGCTGATGCTGACGGATCTGACCGTGCTGATCCACGGAGAATCCGGCACAGGCAAGGAGCTTGTCGCCCGCGCGCTGCACGACTACGGCAAGCGCAAGAAGGGCCCCTTCGTCGCGATCAACATGGCGGCGATCCCGCGGGATCTGATCGAGAGTGAGCTCTTCGGCCATGAGAAAGGCGCCTTCACCGGCGCGGCGCAGCGCTCGGCCGGCCGTTTCGAGCAGGCCGAGGGCGGTACGCTGTTCCTGGACGAGATCGGCGACATGCCGATGGAGGCGCAGACGCGGCTTTTGCGCGTGCTGCAGCAGGGCGAATATACGACGGTCGGCGGCCGCACGGCGATCAAGACCAATGTCCGGATCGTCGCGGCGACGAACAAGGATCTGCGCATACTGATCCAGCAAGGACTGTTTCGCGAAGATCTCTATTTCCGGTTGAATGTCGTGCCGCTGCGGCTTCCGCCGCTCAGGGAGCGCACCGAGGACATACCCGACCTCGCCCATCATTTCTTCAAGCAGGCGGTCGCCGAGGGGCTTCCGCAGAAATACATCGAGCAGGCGGCGCTCGACCGGATGAAGCGCTATCGCTGGCCGGGCAACATTCGCGAGCTTGAAAATCTGATCCGCCGACTCGCGGCGCTGCATCCGCAGGAGGTCGTGAGCGAAGCGCTGATCGAAGCGGAGCTTTCGGCCGAGGCGCCGCGTCCAGCCTCGCTCCTCGCTCCGAGCGGGGCGACGGCCGGCGCCGACCGCGAGCTGGAGAGCGGGCAGACGCTTTCGTCTTCGGTCGAGACGCATCTCGCGCGGCTGTTTCGCGACTGCGGCGAAGTCCTGCCGCCGCCCGGCCTCTACCACCGCGTGCTTCGCGAGATCGAGGTCCCGTTGATTTCCGCGGCGCTCGCCGCGACGCGCGGCAACCAGATCAAGGCCGCCGAGCTGTTGGGGCTGAACCGCAACACGCTGCGCAAAAAGATCAATGATCTCGACATCAGACTGATGCGCGCGCCACGATAGAGGCTTCTTTCTCCTTGGGAATCGGGCGCCTGCGTGCTATCGTCCGATGCGGAGGCCTAAGGCCTGGGCGCCCTGAGCGATCCGGGCCTTAGCAGCTTGAGGATTGCCGCAGCCTGAAACCTTGGCGCAATTTCACATGACGAAAGCGATGCGCCCAAAGCGCTCTTTGACGGGGTCATATTTGGCGCGACGAAGCCCTTCGAGGCGGATGCCGCTTTCGGGGAAAAAGTTCAGAAGGGGGTCCAACGCCCCGGTTTTCCGCCTCATTGCCGCCGCGACTTCCTGTTTGTAGCGGCCAATGTCTCAGGGAGGAAAACTAACGGGCAGGCTCGTGGCGCCACGAGGGCGGCGTTTGCTCTGGGCTTGGGCGGGTCCAGCCGTCGTTCTCGCCGCTCTCGCCTGCGCCTCCGCGACCTTCCTCGTCATCGCCTCTGCCGGGCCGATCGAGCCCAACAGCAAGACGCTGATCCTGCTTTACGTCGCAGACAGCTTGGCGATCGTCCTGCTGCTCGCCATGGTGCTGCGCCAGTCTTTGACGCTCTGGCGAGCTTGGCGGAAGGGCGAGGCCGCGGCGCGCTTGCATGTGCGCACGGTCGCCTTTTTCTCGCTCGTCGCGCTCATTCCGGCGCTTGCCGTCGCGGTCGTGGGGACGGTCAGCCTCGAGCGCGCGCTTTCCCCTGCCTTCATGTCCAATCTCAAGGGGTTCGTGCACAAAACAGCCGAGGCCGCGCAGACCTTTCGCGAAACCCAGTGCGGCGAGCTCCTCAAAGAGGCGCAGCTCACCGCCTCGGATCTCGACCAATCGCGCGCCATCTATGACGCCGACCGCAACCTGTACCACAAATACTTCGAAACCCGCGCGCGCACCTTGGGGTTCTCGGTCGCGGCTCTTGTCCATCCCAACGGCCAGATTCTCGATCAGGTCGTCGGCGACCCGACCGCCGCCAGCGCCATCGTGATCGCGCTGCCGCAGGAAGACTTCCGGGACGCGCGCCAAGGGGCGCTGCAATGCCGGATGATCGACGATGACCGCACCTTCGTCGGCCTGCGCCTGCTGACGAGCTTCCCCGACACCTATCTCTATGTCACGCGGCCGATGCATCCTTTTGCAATCGAGTTTCCGCGGCAGGCCGGCATATTCATCAAGAACTACGACTCGTTTGAGTCCTTCGGCGCGGAGGTCAAGCGCAATTTCGCGATCATCTATGCGATGTTGACGATGATCCTGCTGCTTTCTGCGATTTGGGTCGGCCTCGACTTCGCGAACCGGCTCGTCGCCCCGATCCGGACGCTCATTGCTGCGACCGACGAGGTCTCCGCCGGCAATCTCGCCGTGCGAGTCGAGGTCGACCGCGACCATGGCGACCTGTCCCGCCTGGGCGCGGTCTTCAACAAGATGACGACGGAGCTCGATCTGCAGCAGAAACGCCTGCTCGAGGCGAGCCGGATCAACGAGGAGCGCCGCGCCTTCACGGAGGCCGTGCTTGCAGGCGTTCCCGCTTCGGTCTTCGGCGCCGACGCCGACGGCCGGATCACCGTTGTCAACCGATCGGCCGAGGCTCTGCTGCGGGCTGGCGGCGCCTCGGCTCCCGGGCGGGTAGAGGACGCGCTTCCCGAGATCGCGCCGGCGCTGCGCGATGCGGTCGAAGTCTTTCCGCGCGCGATTCAAACTCAGCTCACGATCAAGCGGGGCGCGAGGGAGCGCATCTACAACGTTTCCGTCACCTCCGCCGGCGCCGCCGACGGCGACCGCAACTTCGTGGTGACGCTCGACGACATCACTGATCTCGTCACCGCCCAGCGCACCTCCGCTTGGGCCGATGTCGCCCGCCGCATGGCGCACGAAATCAAGAATCCGCTGACGCCGATCCAGCTTTCGGCGGAGCGGCTCAAGCGCAAATACGGCAAGGCGATTCAAACGGATCGCGAGATCTTCGACCAGTGCATCGACACGATCGTGCGGCAGGTCGACGACATCAAGCGGATGGTCGACGAGTTCTCCACCTTCGCGCGCCTGCCCAAGGCCCGCCCGGAGCGCGACGATCTGTGCGAAAGCGTGCGCCAGACGGCCTTCCTGATGCGGGTCGGGAACGCCGACGTGGACATTGTCGAGGATCTGCCCGCCGAGGGGCTTTTCGCGCAGATTGACCGGCGCGCGCTCTCCCAGGCGCTCCAAAACATCGTAAAGAACGCGATCGAGGGGATCGCCGCCCGTCAAGGTTCCGAGCCCGGGGAGAAAGGCGTCGTGCACATCGCGCTCAAGCGCAGGGACGGCATGGCGCAGATCGACGTGATCGACAATGGCAAGGGTTTTCCGGCGACGAATCGGCAGCGGCTCCTCGAACCCTATATGACGACGCGCGCCGAAGGCACCGGATTGGGCTTGCCGATCGTCGCTAAAATAGTCGAAGATCACGGCGGCAGACTGGAGCTGCTCGACGCGCCCTCCGGGAAGGGCGCTTGCGTGCGTATTCTGCTCCCGATCGAGCCGCCCGGCGAGGCTGCGTCGGGCGGTTGGGAAAGAACCAAGTCGAGCCGGGTTGGCGGGGCGTGATGGCGAACGACATATTGATCGTTGACGACGAAGAAGACATCAGGGAGCTCGTCGCCGGCATATTGAGCGACGAGGGCCACAATGCGCGCACGGCGCGAAACGCCGACGAAGCCCTCGGGGCGATCGCGACGCGCCGGCCGCATCTCGTCTTCCTCGACATCTGGCTGCAGGGCTCGCGGCTCGATGGGCTGCAGGTGCTCGAGGCGATCCAGAAGCTTCACCGCTCCCTTCCCGTCGTGATGATCTCGGGCCACGGCAACATCGAGACCGCCGTCAGCGCCATCAAGATGGGCGCCTATGATTTCATCGAGAAGCCCTTCAAGGCGGATCGTCTGGTGCTCGTCGCCGAGCGCGCGCTCGAGGCTTATAAGCTGCGCCGCGAGGTTTCGGCGCTTCGCCAGCGCGCCGGGACCCAGGATCGCATCGTCGGCTCCTCGATGCCCGCCAATCAGCTTCAGGCCGCCGTCGCGCGGCTCGCCCCGGTCAACTCGCGCGTGCTGATCACTGGCTCGCCCGGGGTCGGCAAGGAGCTCGCCGCGCGCGTGATGCACAGCCAATCGAGCCGCGCCGAGGCGCCCTTCATCGTGATCAACTCGGCGACGATGGCGCCGGAGAGCATGGAGGTCGAGCTCTTCGGCTTTGAGGGCTCCTCGCCCGGAGAATTCAAGATCGGCGCTCTCGAGGAGGCGCATGGGGGCACGCTCTTCTTCGACGAGATCACCGATATGCCGAAGGAGACGCAGGCGAAGATCCTGCGCGTGCTCGTCGACCAGAATTTCCAGCGCGTCGGGGGCTCGACGCGCGTCGAGGTCGACGTCCGAATCATCTCCTCCTCCGCCCGCGACGTTCAGCTTTGCATCGAGGACGGCCTCTTGCGCGAGGACCTCTATCACCGCCTCGCCGTCACCATGCTGCGCGTTCCCTCGCTCGCCGAGCGGCGTGAGGACATCGGCGAGCTGGTGGAATATTTCGTCGAGCAGACGACAGCGGCCTCCGGCCTCCAACGCCGCACGGTCTCCGACGATGCGCTCGCGGTGCTGCAGATGCACGACTGGCCCGGCAATATCAGGCAGCTGCGCAATGCCGTGGAGCGGCTGATGATTCTCACCGCCGGCGAGGCTGGCGGCGAGATCACCGCTGAGATGCTGCCCGCGGATGTGGGCGAGCTCGTGCCGGCCACCCCCGCCGGCGTGCGCGGAGAGAAGCTCATGAGCCTGCCGTTGCGCGAGGCCCGCGAGGTGTTCGAGCGAGAATATCTTGTGGCTCAGCTCAACCGTTTCTCCGGCAATATTTCCCGCACGGCCGAGTTCATCGGAATGGAGCGCTCGGCTCTGCATCGAAAGATGAAGTCGCTCGAGATCGAGTAGGCTGGCGAAGCCGGGGGCCGAGCGCGGCGCCTGCGCAGATCGCGCTGCATTCGGGCGGGCCTGCGACAACTTGGTGCGACGCAGCAATTGCGCAGGGTCTCACAATATGGTTGAAGCGCTTTGGGATGGGCCCTTGCTCGGCGATACGAGTCCCTTATGAGCCGCGCGGAGTCCTGGCTTTACTGCGCGAAGCGGGCGCTCCGACCGAGCGCGCCGATGGATCGGACCAAATGAGCGACACGACTTTCGCCACGGACGCGGGCCGAAGCCTCGACCAACCGTTCTCCGCTTCTCCCGCCGACTATTTCGCGCTCCTGAAGCCGCGCGTGATGTCGCTTGTCGTCTTCACGGCGCTCGCCGGCCTGCTTCTCGCGCCGACGCCGCCTCATCCCGTGCTCGCCCTGGCCTCGCTCATCGCCATCGCCATGGGCGGCGGCGCCTCCGGCGCGCTCAACATGTGGTACGAGGCCGATATCGATCGGCTCATGGTGCGAACGAGCGGCCGGCCCATCCCGGCGGGGCGGCTCAATCCCGAAGAGGCGCTGGCCTTTGGTCTCGTGCTCGCCGGCCTCTCGGTCCTCACGCTCGGCCTCGCCGCCAATTGGCTCGCCGCGGCGCTTCTCGCCTTCACGATCTTCTTCTATGTCGTCATCTACACGATGTGGCTCAAGCGCGCGACGCCCATGAATATCGTCATCGGCGGAGCGGCTGGCGCGCTTCCGCCGATCGTCGCCTATGCCGCGGCGACCGGCGAGATGGGCCTGGCGAGCATCGTGCTCTTCGCGATCATCTTCGTCTGGACGCCGCCGCATTTCTGGGCGCTGGCGCTCGTCAAGAACGAGGATTACACCCGCGCGGGCGTGCCTATGCTGCCGGTGGTGGCCGGTCCGGACCGCACGCGCCTCGAAATTCTGCTCTACACCCTGGTGTTGGTACCGCTGGGACTCGCGCCCTGCCTCCTCGGCTTCGCCTCGGCCGCTTATGGCGTCGCGGCGGTCGTGCTGGGCGCGGCGTTTCTGTGGTGCTCCTGGCGAGTCTATGCGCTGCGCGAGGGCGCCGCGGCGAGCAAGGCCGCTTGGCGGCTCTTCGGCTTCTCGATCGCCTATCTCTTTCTTTTGTTCTCCATCCTTGTGATCGAACGGCTTTTGTCTCTCTCGGGGGTTGTTCTGTGAGCAAGCCCGAGGATCCGCGGGAGGCCGCGAAGCGCAAGCGTAATCTGGCGATCGCGGTGGGCGTGGGCCTCTTCATGGCGCTCATCTACGTCGTCACGATCGTGAAGCTCGGCATCGCCTCTCATCACCCCGCGGGCTGAATCCCTATCCTGCGCGGCGCGGTCACGCGCGCGAAGGCGCAAGCCTCGAAGCCGCGGGGAGGCGGGTCCTTCCAGACGGCCCCTGCGGAGCGCGATCCTTTGGAGCAACGCCGAGGGCGCCTTCGCCTTGCGGCTTTCTCCGTGCTAAGATTCTCGCCCGTTTCGGCCTCCGCCGTCGGGCAATGAAAGTCGAGCCTTGGACTATATTTCCACGCGAGGGCGCGCGCCCGAGCTTCCCTTCGACGAGGTGGTGCTGACGGGACTGGCCGCCGACGGCGGACTTTACGTCCCACGCCGCTATCCGACCGTCGACCATAAGGAGATCGCAGCCTTCGCCGGCCGTCCTTACGCCGAGACGGCGGAAACCCTGATCGCGCCCTTCACCGAAGGATTGCCGCGGGACCTCCTGCATCAGGCGGCCCGAGGCGCCTACGCCACATTCTCGCATGCGGCGGTCGCGCCGCTCACGCAGATCGGCGATAATCTTTTCGTCCTGGAGCTTTTTCACGGGCCGACGCTCGCGTTCAAGGATCTGGCTATGCAGCTCCTGGGGCGGCTCATGGACGCCCTCCTGGAGACGCGCGGCTTGCGCGCGACGATTGTCGGGGCGACTTCGGGCGACACGGGCGCGGCAGCGATTGAAGCGTTCCGTGGGCGCGCCAACGTCGACGTCTTCATCCTCTATCCGGACGGGCGGGTCTCCGACGTGCAGCGACGTCAGATGACGACCGTCGCCGACGCAAACGTTCACGCGATCGCGCTCGACGGCTCCTTCGACGATGCGCAGACGCTGCTCAAGGGCCTCTTCCGCGACGAGTCCTTCCGCCGCGGCGTAGGTCTCGCCGGGGTCAATTCGATCAACTGGGCGCGCGTCGTCGCGCAAATGGTCTACTACTTTACGAGCGCCGTGACGCTCGGCTCTCCCCATCGCAAGATTTCCTTCGCCGTGCCCACGGGAAATTTCGGGGACGTGCTCGCGGGCTATGTCGCGAAGCGCATGGGGCTTCCGGTCGAGCGGCTCATCGTCGCGACGAATGAGAACGATATTCTGGCGCGGGCTCTGGCGACGGGACGCTACGAGCCTCGCGGCGTGACGCCGACGCAATCGCCGTCGATGGATATTCAGCTCTCCTCGAATTTCGAGCGGCTGCTTTTCGACGCGATCGGCCGCGATTCGGGTAGCGTGGTTCAGGCCTTCGAGGCCCTCGACCGCGACGGGGCTTTTGAAATCCCGCCGGGGGCGCTAAGAGCGGTTCGCGAGGATTTCGACGCGCTGGCCGTTAATGAGGCCGAGACCCAGGCCGAGATCGCCCGGACCTATCGCGACAGCGGATATGTGATTGATCCGCATACGGCGACGGGCGTCCGCGCGGCGCGGGCGCAACTCGAGAAAAGCCCAGGAACGCCGGTCGTCGCGCTGTCGACCGCCCATCCGGCGAAATTTCCTGACGCGATCGAGCGCGCGATCGGCCTGCGCATCGAGCCGCCGCCGCGGCTGGCCCCGGTTCTAGAAGGAAAGGAAAGAATTGCGCGCATGAAGAGGGACTCCGAGACCGTGAAACGCTTCATCCTGGAGCATGCGCGAGCGGCGCGCGTCGGCGCAGGGGCGTGACCATGGCGCTTTTCGGCGTAAGCTTTCCGAGGCGCGAGGTCACGATTCGAGGCGAGGGGATCTATCTGCGTCCCTGTCAGATGCGCGACTATGCCGAGTGGGCCTCGCTGCGAGAGAAGAGTCGCGCTTTTCTGACTCCCTGGGAGCCGGTGTGGCCGCATGACGATCTGACGCGCATGGCCTTCCGCTTCCGCGTCAAGCGCCACGCGGAGGAAGCCGCGCGCGACGAGGCTTACAGCTATTTTGTCTTCCGCGAAGAGGACCACGCGCTCGTCGGCGGATTGTCGCTCGGCCATGTGCGGCGCGGGGTCTCGCAGGCGGCGACGCTCGGCTATTGGATGGGTCAGCCTTACGCGGGGCAGGGCATCATGACCCGCGCGGTGCGCGCGACGATCGACTACGCTTTCGAGTTCCAGGGGCTGCATCGGATCGAGGCGGCCTGCCTGCCGACGAACGAGCCGTCTAAGCGCCTGCTGCTGCGTGTCGGCTTCACGCAGGAAGGCTATGCGCGCTCCTATCTCAGCATCAACGGGCAGTGGCGCGATCATCTGCTCTTTGCGATTCTCGAGGGCGACATTCCCTCGCATCCGCAGCCGCAATTGCCGAAGGCGGGGTGAGGAACCCCCCTCCCGTACCCTCCCCCGCTTCGCGGGAGAGGGGGCGGCCAGCGTTACGCGAACTCTCGATGACGGGCGCAACCGTGCTCCCTCTCCCGCGAAGCGGGGGAGGGTTGGGGAGGGGGCGCTTCGGCTCCTTGACGCTCTCGCGGCCTTGCGGGACAAGGCGGCCTTCCTCTTTCCCCGGCGGCTTCCTTCATGCACGACATCAAGCTTATTCGCGACGACCCACAAGCCTTTGACGCGGCGCGCGCGCGGCGCGGCCTGGAGCCCATTGCCGACCGGCTGGTGTCCCTCGACGACGCGCGCAAGATGGCGATCTCGGCGCTGCAGCGCGCGCAGGAGCGCCGTAACGCGGCCTCTAAGGAGATCGGCGTCGCGCTCAAGGAGAAGGATCAGGCAAAAGCCGAGGCGCTGAAGGCCGAGGTCGCGAAGATCAAGGAGGACTGGCCGAAGCTCGAGGCCGCCGAGCGCGAAGCGATCAAGACGCTTGAGGATGCGCTTGGCGAGATCCCCAACTCTCCCCTGCAAAGCGCTCCCGGCGGCAGGGACGAGAACGACAATGTCGAGGTCGTCCGCTGGGGCAAACTGAGGAACTTCGACTTCACGCCGAAGGAGCATTTCGAACTCGGCGAGGGCCTCGGCCTCATGGACTTCGAGGCGGCGGCGAAGATTTCCGGCGCACGCTTCGTCGTCAACAAGGGCAAGCTCGCGCGGCTCGAGCGCGCGCTCGCGCAATTCATGCTCGATCTGCACACAGACCAGCATGGCTATACGGAAGTGGCGCCGCCACTGCTCGTGCGCGATGCGGCCATGTTTGGCACGGCGCAGCTGCCGAAGTTTCGCGAGGATCAGTTCTCTGTGACGGCGGGGCGTCCGGCCTCGGGGACAGGCCAGGATGAAGCGACGGCAAGCTACTGGCTCATCCCCACCGCCGAGGTCCCGCTGACCAATCTCGCCAGCGGGCTCATCCTCGATGAATCGCAGCTGCCACTGCGTATGACCGCCGGCACCTATTGCTTTCGCGCCGAGGCGGGGGCCGCGGGGCGCGACACGCGGGGCATGATTCGCCAGCATCAGTTCTATAAAGTCGAGCTCGTCTCGATCACGACGCCCGAGCAGTCGCTCGAAGAGCATGAACGCATGACCGGCTGCGCCGAGAAGGTGCTGCAGCTTCTGGAGCTTCCCTATCGCAAGGTCGTGCTCTGCACGGGGGACATGGGCTTCGCGTCGCAAAAGACCTATGATCTCGAGGTCTGGCTGCCGGGGCAGGGGAAATATCGCGAGATTTCCTCCTGCTCGGTCTGCGGCGATTTCCAGGCGCGGCGCATGAATGCGCGCTATCGCGCGAGCGAGGGCGGGAGCTTGAGCTTCGTGCACACGCTCAACGGCTCCGGCGTCGCGGTCGGGCGCGCGCTCGTCGCGGTGCTGGAGAACTATCAGGAGGCCGACGGCTCGATCACCGTGCCCAAGGTTTTGCGGCCTTATATGGGCGGAATAGAGCGCATCGGGCGCGAGAGGTGAGATGGCGGTGTCGCCGGCAAGGTTGGGCGCGGCTCACCGGACGCAAGACTGACCCGGGAGAGCAGATTTATCATTGAATTGCATGGTGGAGCGTCGCGTGGGAGCGATATGAAGTCAAGGATTGCTTCGCAACCGCCTTCGGCGGCGGCGCGTAGCGCCGTCCTTGAGTCCATCTCGCTTCCACGCATAATCGCCTTCATACAATCAATGACGAACTGCCGCCGCTGTCGGCGAAGGTCTCAGGGGCGGCGCGCTTTTTTGGGAATCGATCCACCGCCCCCTCCCTAGCCCTCCCCCACAAGGGGGGAGGGGAGAGACACGGGCTACAGAAGCAAAGCGAGCGGCATGCGCATTCTTCTCAGTAATGACGACGGGGTGCACGCGCCGGGCCTCGCTCTCCTCGAAAAAATAGCGCGCCAATTCTCGGACGACATCTTCGTCGTCGCGCCGGAATCCGATCAGTCCGGCGTCGCCCATTCGCTATCGCTGACTGATCCGCTCCGCATAAGGGAGATCTCGCCGCGTCACTTCGCGGTGAGGGGCACGCCCACCGACTGCGTGATCGTCGCGGTCAGGAAGCTCATGGACCGGCCGCCCGACCTCGTGCTCTCGGGGGTGAACAACGGCCAAAACGTCGCCGAGGACGTGACCTATTCGGGCACCATCGCGGCGGCGATGGAGGGCGCCTTGCTCGGCATTCCCTCGATCGCGCTCTCGCAGGCCTATGATTTCTTTTCCGGCCGGCGCGAGGGGCACTGGGATTGCGTTGAGGCCCATGCCGCTTCCGTGCTGCGCCGGCTCATCGCGGCGGGCGTTCCGCAGAACGTCCTGATGAATGTGAATTTTCCGCCCTGTCCGGCCGAGGACGTCAAGGGCGTGGCGATCACCGTGCAGGGTCGCCGAAGCGCCGATCTCATGTATGTCGAGGACCGCCGCGACGGCCGCGGCAATCCCTATCATTGGATCGCCTTCCGCCGGGCCGACTTCACCCCGGAAGCGGGCACCGATCTCGAGGCGCTCGAGAAGCGTCTGATCTCAATCACGCCGCTCAAGCTCGACCTGACCGATCATCCGACCGTGACGACGCTGGCCTCGATCTTCGAGGTCGAGACATGAGCGCGGAGCTCACGGCTGGGGCGGAGGTCGAGCAGCGCGCTGCGCTGCTCTTGCAGCTGCGCCGCGCGGGCGTGCGGAACGTTGCGATCATGCGCGCCATCGAGCGCGCCCCGCGGCTGCTCTTCGCGCCGCATCGCTTTCGAGATCTGGCCGATCGCGACATGGCGCTGCCGATCGACTGCGGCCAGTCGATGCCCTCCGCCGCCGATCTCGGACGGCGCATCGAGGCGCTTCGCGTCACGCCCGAGCATCGCGTGCTCGAGGTCGGATCGGGCTCGGGCTACGCCGCGGCGGTGCTCGCGCAGCTTGCGCGCGAGGTGATCTCGCTCGAGCGCTACGCGTCTCTCGCGGCGGAGGCCTCGGCGCGGCTCGCGAGCGCGGGCGTCATGAACGCACGCGTGATCCATGCCGACGGTCTCGAGCCGCCCGCGGAGCTTGGCGCTTTCGAGCGGATCATCCTCCATGTCGCGACGCGGGACACCCCGGCCGGGCTGGTCGAGCGGCTCGCTCTCGGCGGCGTTCTGGTTTTCGCTCGGGTGGGCCAAGGCCAGACTCGCAGCATCCGCCTTGAACGGACGGGAGAAGGCGTCAGGGAGACCGATCTCGGCCCCTGTCGGCTGCCCTTGGCGGCGGCGGGCCTGGCCGCGCGGCTCTAGATCACGCTGCGTCGCGACTCCAGGCCGATACAGGAGACGTGCGCAGTTTCGAGATTTTGCCCGATCTATGTTCATCTTAAACCGTCCCTTAACCGGGGCGGCGTAGAAGAGACTGATCAGATTTGCGTTCGGGTGGGTCGCGTCATGGCTACAATGCGTCAGTTCCTTCTTTCTCGGGTCGCGCTGCGTTTCGCCCTCGCGGCCGGCGCGGCGGCTACAATTTCGGGCTGCTCGGACGCCAGTCGTTTTGCGTCCGATCCCTTCTCCGATCCTTTCGGAACGAAGGTGGCTTCGCGCCCCGGACGTCCGGTCGACAATGTGGCGACAGGCTCGATCTCCGGCGGCTCCGCTCCCGGCCCGGTTCGCTCTCAGCCGCTCAACCCTCCCGTCGCGGCCGCCGGCGCCGCGGCGAACGGATACGATCACTGGACCGCTCAGGGCGGCACGCCGGTCACCCTCGCGGAGGGAGAAACCCCCGAGATTGTCGCCAATCGCTACGGCGTCCCGACGGACGTTCTGGTCCGGGTCAACGGCTTTTCCAGCGCCTCTGAAGTGTCGCCGGGAAGCCGTCTCGTGATCCCGGTCTATAGCGGCAGGGTCGCGGCGACGCCGAAGCCGGCCAGCTCCGCGCCGCGCCAGGTCGCCGAAGCCCCCAAGCCCGCGCCGACGCCCGCGGCTCCGCCTCCCGCTAAGGTTGCGGCTGCGCCCGCTCCGGCAAAGCCCGGCCATGTCGCCCAGGTCGCCGCCGCGCCCGCCGCAAAGCCGCAGCCGGTCGCGCAAGCCAAGCCGCAGCCGGCGGCGCCAGCGAAGCCCGCGATTGCCCAAGCGAAACCCGCCGTTGCGCAGACGAAACCGCAGCTCGCCGCCGCGAAGCCGCAGCCGGTCGCCGTGGCGAAGCCGGCGGCGTTAGCGCAGAAGCCGGCGCCCGCCCAGGCCGCGCACGCTGCCAAGGCTCCGCCCGCGGCGCCCGCAGCCGTCGCCGCCGCGTCCCCGCCGCCCACGCCTGCGGCGCCGGCCCCTTCCGCCGCGCCCAAGGTCGCAGCGGCTGCGCCAGCGGCCAGCGACGAGGAGCCCACGGAGAAGGTCGGATCGGGCGCGCATCCCGAGTTCCGTTGGCCGGCGCGGGGTCGGGTCATCCAGAGCTTCACCTCCGGCGGCAATGACGGGATCAACATCGCGCTGCCCGAGGGCACGCAGGTCAAGGCGGCTGAGAGCGGCGTCGTGGCCTATGCGGGGAACGGCCTGAAGGGCTACGGCAATCTCGTGCTGATCAAGCATCCGAACGGCTTCGTCTCGGCTTACGCCCACAATGGGGAGCTGAATGTGAAGGCCGGCGATCAGGTCACCCGCGGGCAGACGATCGCCAAATCCGGGCAAAGCGGCGATGTGCCGACCCCGCAGCTCCACTTCGAGCTGCGCAAGGGCAAGACCCCGGTCGATCCGATGGGTTATCTCGCGTCGCTCTAGCGCGCGGGGCAGGACGCTCCGGCGCATGCGAGACACACCGCGCCGGAGAAAAGGGCGGCGGGTCCCAGGAAAGGCCCGCCGCCCCTTCGCGTTTCCTGACGACTTCAACTAGACTGTCGGCGTGCGAGCAATGATGGTCAAGAACGTGCAGGCTATGCGGGAATCGATCGGCGCGTCGCGCCCCCTCCCTGTTCCTCCCCCGCAAGCGGGAGAGGGGACCCCAACGATCAGAATTGCGCGATGTGCTGATGCGGCCCAGAGTCCGCTCCCTCTCCCGCGGAGTGGGGGAGGGTTGGGGAGGGGTCTCGCGGTGGGCGCCTCTATGGTCTCGCACTTTGAAGGCGCGCTCTGATGCCGACTTATCGCGGGATCGGCCTCATGTCCGGCACGTCGATGGACGGCGTCGACGTGGCGCTCCTCGAGACCGACGGCGATGAACAGCTCGTCTTTGGCCCGACGGGGAGCTTTCCCTATTCCGACGCCGACCGGGGGCTCTTGCGCGGCGCGCTCGCGGAAGCGGCGACGCTACAGGACCGGACGGCGCGTCCTGGCGTCTTGGCGGTCGCGGAAAAAATGGTGACGGACCGCCACGCGGAAGCCGTCGAGGCCTTTCTCGCCGATTACGCGATTGACCCGGCGTCGATTTCGGTCGTCGGGTTTCACGGGCAGACGGTGCTGCACCGCCCCAAGGAGCGTCTGAGCGTCCAGCTCGGCGACGGCGCCGCGCTTGCGGGGAGGCTGGGGCTCGACGTGGTCCACGACTTTCGCGCTGCGGACCTTGCCGCCGGAGGGGAGGGCGCGCCGATCGTCCCTGTGTTCCACCGCGCGCTTGTCGCCGCTGCGGGCTTCCGCGGGCCGGTGGCGCTGCTCAACATTGGGGGAGTCGCCAACGTCACCTATGTCGAGGACGGCCTTGAACCGATCGCTTGCGACACGGGGCCGGGTAATGCGCTGATCGACGATCTCATGCTCCAGCGCACCGGCGCGCCCATCGACCGGCATGGCCGAACGGCGGCGCGCGGGCGCGTCAATGAGGCCGCCTTGCTGCGCTTGTTATCTCATCCATTCTTTGAGGATACGCCACCTAAATCGCTAGATCGCAATGCTTTTTCTCCTAAGGCGATAAGTCATCTCTCAACTGAGGACGCCGCCGCCACGCTGACGGCTTTCACGGCGGGTTCGGTGCTGCGCCTCTTCCCGCATCTGCCTAGGGAGCCGGAGCTCCTCATCGTTTGCGGCGGCGGCGCGCGCAATCCTATCCTCGTGCGCGAGCTGGTGCTGCGCCTTCCCTGCAAGGTCACGACGGCCGATGTCGTGGGCTGGTCGCCCGACTTCCTCGAGGCGCAGGCCTTCGCCTATCTGGCGGCGCGGATGCTGGAGGGCTTGCCGCTGACCTATCCGACAACGACTGGCGTGCCTGAGCCGACCCCTGGCGGCGTCATCGCACGCGCTAGCGCGGCGACGGCATCTCTTTGATCACATGCTGGCTCCATGGGCACCAGCGGTTTCCCGGTAGGAAATGACCGCCAACCTCGTCGAGATGCTTTTGCACGTAAGAGGTTTCGGCGTCGCACACCTCAGTGCTTATCTCCGGAAAGGAGATTGTGCGCGGCTCGTAGTGGAAGCCCCAAGGCCTGTTGTAAGGCGCCGGCGTGAGCACGATAATTCCGCTGACGTGAGGCGGCGGTTCGGGGTGGTCGTGAATGATGCGTAGCGCGTTTGCGATCTGTTCAGGGTCGCGCAGCTCGAAGACAAAATCATTTTCTGGTTTGCCGTCCGACATCAGAAAATATCGCGGCTCTTGTGCTGCGACAGCAGCGGCCGTCAATGATAAGAGCACGACAAGCGAGGCCCGGAGCGAATGTTTCATGGCAATCTCCCAACGCGATCTGCGGCGAAAAACCGTTAATTGATCCGAAATTTCGCCGGGTAGTTCCCAGTTGAGATGCATTTTGCCCCGATTTTGCCTCCTGGACAAGGCTGCGCGGGCTTCGGAGCGCGCGTGGAGAATGCCCCGCCAAGAGATCAAAGGCGGGGTTCGAGTTCAAAACCCGTAAATCTTTGCGAACTCCGGATCGGCCGCCGCGACCTGACGGGCGAGGTCCACGATGACCTTGGCCTGTTTCCAGGTCGCGTCGTCCTGCATGCGGCCGTCGATCATCACCGCCCCGGCGCCGTCGGGCATGGCGTCGAGCACGCGCTTGGCGAAGGCGACCTCGGCCGGGTCGGGCGAGAAGACCTTTTTGGCGATGGCGATTTGAGACGGGTGCAGCGACCAGGCGCCGGCGCAGCCGAGCAGAAACGCGTTGCGGAACTGCGCCTCGCAGGCGGCTGCGTCGGAGAAGTCGCCGAACGGGCCGTAGAAAGCCTTGATCCCGGCCGAGGCGCAGGCGTCGACCATCTTGGCGATGGTGTAATGCCAGAGGTCCTGCTGATAGGCCGATCGGGCGGCGCCGGTCTCGGCGGCGTCGGCGAGCACGCGATAGTCGGGATGGCCGCCGCCGACACGCGTCGTCTTCATGGCGCGTGACGCCGCGAGATCCGCCGGCCCGAGGCTGATGCCGTGCATGCGCGGCGAGCAGGAGGCGATGGCGTCGACGTTCTTGACGCCCTCGGCGGTCTCGAGAATCGCGTGGATCAGGATAGGCTTTTTAACGCCGTTGCGCGCTTCGAGCTGCGCGAGGAGCTGGTCGAGATAGGCGATATCCCAGGGGCCTTCGACCTTGGGCAGCATCACGACGTCGAGCTTGTTTCCGACCGCGCCGACGATCTCGATCATATCGTCCAGGGCCCAGGGGGAGTTCAGCGCGTTCATGCGCGTCCAGAGGCCCGTCGAGCCGAAGTCGGTGGATTTCGCCATTTCGATGAAGCCTTTGCGCGCGGCTTCCTTGGCGTCGGAAGGGATGGCGTCCTCGAGATTGCCGAGCACGACGTCCACTTGCTTGGCGATCTCCGGGACCTTGGCGCGCATTTTTTCCAAATGCGGCGGCACAAAATGGATCATCCGCTCGACCTTGACGGGGAGCTCCCGCAAGGGCGCAGGGGCGCCGATGGCGAGCGGGCGATAGAATTGGTTGGGAAGTTTCATGAGGGCTCCAAAGGTTGGGGCGGAGCTAGCAAAGGGCAGGGAGGGATGCAAGGCGGGGGGCTGGTTGAGCCAATCGTTGAAGGGGACGAGTCGCCCTCATCCAAAGGAGCGCGCGCAGGGCGTGTCACGAAGGATGAGGGTTTCCGCGGCCTGGGGGCGCGCGAGCGTGGGGCATGGCGGCGCTCGCGTCCGGGATCACTCGCACCAACACCCGATAGCCTCGGCGCAAGAATAGCGCTATAGGCTTAAAATAACTTCCCTTTCTAGCCCGCCGACCGCCCGAGGAGATCCGCAATGACGTCGCCCTCTAGCGATTATCTCCTGGACCGCCGCCGCATGCGCCGCAAGCTCGGCTACTGGCGGCTGGCTGCGATCGGAGCCGGGCTGCTCGCCGCGCTGATCGCCGTCTCCAAATTCTCGGGAGTCGAGTCGTTGGACAAGGGTTCGCCGCATATTGCCCGGTTCATTGTCGAGGGCATGATCACGGGCGACCGTGACACGCTCGATCTCATAAAAGAACTCGAGGAATCGAAGGCGACCGGGGTGCTGCTCGCGATCGACAGCCCCGGCGGCACGACGACGGGCGCGGAGGCGGTCTATCTCGCCTTTCGCAAGCTCGCCGAAAAAAAGCCAGTCGTCGCCGTGGTCAGCAATATCGGAGCCTCGGGCGCTTATATCGCCGCGCTTGGCGCGGATCGGATCTTCGTGCGCGGAAACTCGCTCGTCGGCTCGATCGGCGTGCTGGCGGAGGTGCAGAGCCTTTACAAGGGGCTCGACATGATCGGCGTGAAGGTCGACGAGTTTAAATCCTCGCCGCTCAAGAACGCGCCGAACGGATTCGAGCCGACCAGCGACGCCGCGCGCGCCGCGATCATGGCGCTGATCGAGGACAATTATGCTTGGTTCAAGGGGCTGGTGAAGGAGCGTCGGGGCCTCACCGACGAGGAGCTCGCCAAGATCGCCGACGGGCGCGTCTTCACCGGCCGGCAGGCGGTTCCCTTAAAGCTCGCGGACGCCTTCGGCGGAGAGAGCGAAGCGGTTCTCTGGCTCGAGCAAACGAAGGGCGTCGCCAAGAAGCTCCCGATTCGCGACTGGAAGAAGAAGAGCAAGCTCGATCAGCTCGGGATTCTCGGAATAGCCTCCAGCGCGCTGCGTGCGACGGGCTTCGCGCAGCTTGCCGCGGCGCTTGAGAGCGTTCTGGAGCCGCGCGCCTCGCTTGACGGCGTGCTGGCCATTTGGCAAGGTCCGCGCGGATATTGAGTTTGAAGGGCTTGCAGAATGGACGGAGGTTGAAGAAATGATCAAGTCCGAGCTGATCCAGCGGATCGCGGATCGTAATGATCATCTCTACCAGCGCGACGTCGAGGCGATCGTCAGCACGATTCTCGGCGAGATCAGCGCGGCGCTGGCGCGGGGCGATCGTGTCGAGTTGCGCGGCTTCGGCGCCTTTTCGGTCAAGAAGCGCGAGGCGCGCACCGGCCGCAATCCGAGGACAGGGGAACGCGTGTCCGTGCAGGAGAAGAGCGTGCCCTTCTTCAAGACGGGCAAGGAAATGCGCGAGCGCTTGAACGAGAACTACGAGACTGAGGGCCTCAGCGGCCCCGACGCCCGGTCTTAGGACCGTTCATCCTTCAGCATGTCGAGGACTTGGCTTTCGGGCCGAAGGGAACGGAAACGATGCGCTTTCTGCGCCTCTTATTCTTAGTCGTGGTGGCGCTGGCCGCCCTCTATCTGGCGGAGGCCAATCGGGCGCCGGTGACGATCTCGCTCGATCCTTTCCCGGGAGGCGATGCGTCGGAGTTCAGCTTCAAGGCTCCGCTTTTTCTCGTGATCTTCGCGGCGGTCGCCCTCGGCGTGGTGCTCGGCGCCGCCGTCTCCTGGCTGGGGCATGTGGACATCCGTCGCCGCGCGCGCACGGCACAATCCGAGCTCGCCAAGACCCGCAGCGAAGTCGAAGGCCTTCGCCAGCAGTCCTTGGCTGGCCTCACTGGGGACGGCGTGAAGAAATAGGCGTCATTCGACCGGGCTTGCGGCTTGAAAAGACGGCGCTCGCCCGATAGAAGGTCCTGCGCCGATGGCAGCCTGGTCTCGGCGCAGTGGTCGCGAGGCCCGCAAGGGCCGCAATAGCTCAGTTGGTAGAGCACATCATTCGTAATGATGGGGTCGGGGGTTCGAATCCCTCTTGCGGCACCAATCAAATCAAAGAGACAATCAACTCTCGCCCGCCTCGGCGACGCTATCGAAAATCTTGCGCCATGCGGCGCCGGGGTTTCGCCCAGGCAGGGCCGATATCTCGCGCCCCAGTCACGAGGGACAAATGACAAGTCGTTCACTCATCGCATTCGCCCAAGCTCAGCTCGACGAGGCGCGCCGCGCGCTTCGAGACGCCGCCACCGACTTCACCGTCCCTGACGAGAAAGTTTTGGAACTGCGAGCGGCCGCTCAGCGAGCCTACGAAGAACTTGCGGCGCTGGACCGTAAGGCGGCTAAGACTGGGTTCCTCAGCTTTTTGGGCCTTTAGCGCGCGTCCCAATCGCGCGGAAACACGCGATCGATAGGGACTAGGCTCCCAATTAAGAACTCAGAGCATGTCATGGAGAACCGCTTCGCACTTATCCGTGACATGCCCTAAGGGGCCAGCGCCATGCGTCAGGCCCGGATGCGGACCGGCACGGCATTTCGAGGCCGGGGTCTTCGACAGCCTCTCGTGGTGCGCGAGGCTGACGAGCGCGTTCATTTCAGGGTAATAGGCGCCGAGACATCCGTCCGGCAGGCTGAAGCTCATCACTCTCAGCGGTCCCACATTGCGTGCGACGCCATCCTCGGCGTCGCTCTCGAGCGAAACCATCTGTCCTTCGCTCAAGCCGGCGCGCGATCTCATCGGGGTTCATCAGCAGCACGTCGCGCGTTCGTTCCCTCGACGCCGCGCAGACGATCACTCAGGCCGCAGGAGCAGGGCATGTAGCGATCGCTTTGCGGATCGTAGCGCAGGGGATGAGTGAGGCGGCCCAGCTGCTCGAGATCGAAATCCTTCCATTCTCTGAGCTCCGTCACAGTGTGGCGCGCAAAGAACTCGGGCGTGCATCGCAGGCTTGTCGCCTCCCAGAGCGTCGCCTTGGCGCCGTTCTCGCGGAACTCAAAAAGATGAGGGTCTGCGGGCTTGGCCCAAGAACAGGAAACGCACATGAAACCATGCGGCTTGTTCTGGTGCAGAAGCGTGTCGAGCACGGCGGGGGAATCCAACTCCGTGCCGGCAACCTCAACCACGCCGCGCAACGAACCCCAACCGCCAGCGGGGCCGTTGTACTCCACCGTAACGTGACGCTCGGACAGTCCGGGAAGAGCCATGGAACCCTCGGCCAGGGCTAAGACCCCGCGAAGCCCCTGGCGGAAGTAACGCCTGCTGCAAAACAAATGTTCCGGCGCCAATGCGGGCGCCCGCCAAAATCTGCCGTAGCGCCTGCATTAAGCAGGAAATTGGGAACATTTTCGAACAGACGGGACTTTAGCAGCGAGCGTTCCCGCGATCAGCGGTGACGCACGCGATCCGCGAGAACCACGATGCCGCAGATTTTTCGACCCTTTGCGGACACGATCGCTCGGATTGTTCTGATTGCGATCATCCTTGTTCCCCTAGCCGCGATCGGCGTCGCATATGGCGTCATGAGGTCGCCCTTCATCACGGGAGAAAACATAACGTTGGAGCAACCGGTCCCTTTCAGCCACGAACATCATGTGGGAGGACTCAAGCTCGACTGCCGCTATTGTCATAGCTCGGTCGAGAAGTCGCCCGTCGCCGGGGTTCCGCCTACGCATACATGCATGACCTGCCACTCCCAGATCTTCACCAATGCGCCGATGCTGGCTCCTGTGCGCGAGAGCCTCGCGGAGGGCAAGCCCATACGCTGGAAGCGCGTGCACCATCTGCCGGCCTATGTTTATTTCGATCATTCCGTACACATAGCGAATGGCGTGGGTTGCTCGACCTGTCATGGCGCCGTCGAGACGATGCCGCTCATGCGGCAAACGCAGCCGCTTACGATGTCATGGTGCTTGGACTGCCATCGCAATCCGGCGCCAAACCTTCGACCGTTGGCCGACATTTTCAAGACCGGTTGGAGGCCGCCAGAGGATCAGGAGCGCAAGGGCCGTGAGCTTCTTCAGGAGCATCGTATCGACACCGGACATCTGACGGATTGTTCCACCTGTCATCGTTGAAGAGCTTCGGGCCTGCGCTCCTCACAAGCAGAGCTTGCGCCTCAGTAGCTTCACCCTTTGTGCAGAATCTTTCTGTTCCGGATGGGCGCGCGCGGCCGGGCAGGCGGCGGCGCCTTCGCGGCGGGCGGGCTTTGCTCGATGGGCGCATAGCCATCGGCTCCGCGTTTGGCGATCATGTCCATCGCTTGCTCGATCGGAATGACCGACCTTGCCTCGCTATCGGTGTCGACCGGATGGGGGCTGGTGATCCAGGGTTGCCGCTGCTCCTGCTTTGGAGTCTCCAGCACGCTCGGTTGCGGAAAGGCGCTTGGCGAGACGAAAGTGCGGCTCGGCGCCTTCCAGGCGTAAAGTCCGAGCGAGATGGCGATGCCCGCTCCAAGAATGAACAGCACGCCCAGCGCGACATAGAGCACGCGCCCGACGTCAACGTCGGGAGACGCCAGATCGTCGGGTTCATCGGGCACGCGCGGCGCTCCATTTCTTATGCGCGTCTTTCGCCCAGGACAGGCTGAGAAAGGCGACGAACAGGGCTCCGACCGCGGTACTCGCGACAAGCGCCGAGGCAAGCGACAGCACGCCGAAGGAGGGGGCGATCAGATAGGCGTCGTAGAGCGCGATCCCGACGAGCGCGACCGCGCCTATGCAGCGCAATCCCAACGCGCTGCTACGAACGCGTTCCAGGAAGAGCGAGAATATCGGGAAGACGGAGCCAAGCGCGAAGGCGAGAACGCCGATCAACATCCAGGGCCCTTCGTCGCGTCGCACGAGAAACAGCGCTTTCTGCGGCAGGTTGCCGTACCAGATCACCAGCACGGCGATGAAATTCAAGTAGGTGATCCCAAGAAGGGTGGCGAGGAGAAGTCCTCCGATATCTGCGAGCGCGGGATCCTTGCTGTCGGTAGGAGAGATGATCGCGGCCCAGGCAAGCGCTGCGGCGAATTGCGTGAACGCCAGGGTTGCGCCGAAAGAAGTCGAGATGAAAGCGGGTTCGAGCGAGAGAATCCAGTCAAGGCCAATCAAGCCGATGATGAGGCCGTGGATACCCAAGCCGATGGCTGCGACGAGGACGGCGGCCCCACCCGACACGCGCGTCAAGAGGAGACCCATGATGGTCCAGAAGAAGAGCGCGCCTAGGCTTCGAGCGATGTAAAAGGGGATGTTGAGATAGAGCTGCGAGACGTCGCTTGGCGTGGACGCCGGGTCATAGGCCCAAGGATAGATGATCTTCAGCTCCACAAGGATTGGAGCGAAGAGCGCCGCAATCAGCGGCAGGGCCATTGCGGCGGGGAAGAGCGCTGGGGCAAATCGCGTACCCCATCGACCGCCGGTTAGAGTGTGAATCATGAGGGCGAAGAGGCAGCCAATCGCGATGCCGCTCCAGAGCACCAGGGCCGTGAGCCAGCCTCCGGCGGCGATTCTTGCGTCATATAGAAAAATGACGGCCATGCCGGCGAGCGCCAGAACGGCGACGATGAGGGCAGGGACGAGGGAGACTTGCAGCGAGGCGATCCGCCCATGCTCGCGATCCCGACGCTCCATGCTTTCCAACATTGCGACCTCGCGATTTATTGCGCCTTTCGAGAAGCCAGCGCCGGCTGTCGCGACAACTGCAGCGCGCGAATATAGGCTACGATCGCCCAGCGATCCGCGGGTTCGATCCGCGAAGCGTAAGAGTACATGACCCCATAGCCATTTGTGATCACCTCGAAGAAGTGTTGAGCGGGAGCCGAGCGGAGGTCGTCGGAATGGTAGGACGGCGGATGCGGGAAACCCCGTTGCACGATGACGCCGTCGCCGTCGCCTGAAGCGCCGTGACACGGCGAGCAAAACACCGTGAATTGATCTTTGCCGCGTTTGAGAAGCGCGGCAGTCATCGCAGGCGGCGCTTTCGCGCTCGCGTCCCGCGCGAGATCATGCTGCGCGGATGCGCCCCGAGGCAGCGGTCTGGCGGAGGCTCCGTCGGCCCAAAAATCGGAGGACTGGTACGTCGTGTATTTGCGTTGTTGGGTCATGCTCAAGCCGCAGCTACAGAGCGGGAGTGCCAGGCAAATCATCAGGACGATCTTGCCGATCACGTCTCCATGCCCCGAATCTTCTCGGCGCCCGTTTGAGCCAAGAATTGCCCCGATAGCGACGCGTCCTCTTGGTCGACAGGCTCTTTCACGGCGAGCAGGAAGCGGTCCTGCGTCGCGCGCTCGAAACCGTCGAGTTCGAAAAGCGAATGATGAAGCCGAGGCAGCCCGGCCTGCGTCAGCAGGCTGACGAAGCCCGTGAGCGCAGCCCCGAAAATGCCGATCGCGAAGGGAAACAGCATGAATGCAGGCCAGGAGTTCAGCGGGCGGCCTCCGCTGTTGATCGGGTAGTCGAAAACGGCGCTCCAGACTTCGAGTCCATAGGCGGTCGCCGCGAAAGCCATTCCCCCGAGAAACATATGGACTCGCAGCGGCGCCGAGGCCGAGTCGAGCAGCTCCGCCACACCCTCGACCGGAAAGGGCGAATAGGCGTCCAGGAGCTCGTACCGCTTCTCCCGCAAGCTGCGTGCCGCCGCGAGCAGGGCGTCGGGTTGCGCGAACTCCAGGATGAACACGCGGCTCATGGCTCCGTCTCCGAAATCAACAGCCGGCGCGTCTCATGCATCGACACGACGGGCGCCACGCGACAAAGGAGCAAAAAGAGGAGGGAAAACAGGCCAAGCGAGCCGAACATCAGCGAATAATCCCAGATCGTGGGGTGAAAGACGCGCCACATGCTGACGGCGTATCCGTGCGAGAGCGTGTTCCAAACGATCGTGATGCGTTCGAGCCACATTCCGATGTTGATGAGGATGGCGACGGTCACGACGAGAGCGATGCTTCTGCGGATGGGTTTGAACCAGAATGCATGCGCGACAACGCAATTGCAGAGCAGCATCGCGTAATAAAGGATGCGGTAGTCGCCGAGGAATTCATAGAGAACGAGGCGGCGCTCGCTATGGTCGCCTCCATACCAGGCTGCGAACCACTCCGTGAGATAGGAGACCGTCATGATCATGGAGGCGGCGAGGAGAATTTTCGCCATGACGTCAAAGTGATTGATCGTGATGAGGGATTGCAGGCCAAAACCCCATCGCACCGCCGCGGCGAGGATCACCACCATGGCGAATCCCGAATACATGGCGCCGACGACGAAATAGGGCGGGAAGATCGTTTCCGACCATCCGGGCATCAGGCTCGCCGCGAAGTCGAGGCCGACGACGCTGTGAAGGGAGACAACGAGAGGAACGCCGAGGCAAGCCATCGTCGTGTGATAGATATGATACAAACGCCAATGACGGGCTGACCCCCTCCAGCCGAGGGCGAAGGCCCCAAACCGAGCTCTGAATTTCGGGTTTGTCGCTCGGTCGCGCAGGCAGGCGAGGTCTGGGATGAGCCCGACGTACCAAAACAAGATCGAGAACAGGATGTAGCTGAGGATCGCCCAGAAATCCCAGATCAAGGCGCTGCGCCACTGCGGCCAAATCGCCATTGTGTTCGGATAGGGCGCAAGCCAATAGAAGTACAGCGGCCGCCCGAGATGCAGGATCGGGAACAGGCCGGCGATGCCCGCCGCAAAGAGCGTCATCGCCTCGGCGAATCGGTTGATGGACGCCCGCCAATGCTGGCGCATCAGCAGCAGCATGGCGGAGATCAGCGTGCCGGCGTTGCCGATGCCAATCCACCAGACGTAGTTGGCGATGGCGAAGCCCCAGACGATCGTCGTGTTGACGCCCCACACGCCGACGCCGCGCTCCAGCAGCCATGACGCCGACAAGAGCATCATCGCCGTAAGCGCGAGGCTAATAGCGAATGCAATCCACCAGCCGCGCCAGCTCCATTCGTCGCATTCGAGCAGGGGCGCGCTGACGAGTTCCGTCATCGCCTCGTAAGAGCGCGCTTGCGGCAGCACCCAGCGCTCATTCGCCGTGGGAATGTTGGGCGGCGCCGTCATGGGCTTTCCGTCCTCAGGCTCGGATCGGGATTTCTCAGTCGCGCCAGATAGGTCGTGCGTGGCTTCGTCCCGAGATGACCGAGCAGAGCATAGTGGCGCGGCTGCTTGCGTAGGTCATGCAGGGGAGACGCAGGGTCGCTCAAATCGCCAAATGTGATCGCTCGCGTCGGACATGCCGCCTGACAGGCGGTGACAACGCCCCCCACGGCTATCCGGCTTTTGTCTTTCTCGGCCTGTCTGCGCGCTCCGCTGATGCGTTGCACGCAATAGGTGCACTTCTCCATGACCCCGCGGGCGCGCACCGACACGTCCGGATTGAAATGCGCTTTCACGGGATCGTCCCCGAGATTTGCGTATGTCTCAGAGTCCGCATAGCCGAAGAAATTGAAGCGGCGCACCTTGTAAGGGCAATTCGACTGACAGAAGCGGGTGCCGACGCATCGATTATAGACCTGAACGTTCAGTCCCTCACTGTCGTGAACCGAAGCCGCGACCGGACAGACCGGCTCGCAAGGCGCGTCCTCGCAATGCATGCAGGGCACAGGCTGGAACCCGATGGGGTTCGCCTCATCGTCCGGGAAATAAGTGTCGACCCGCAGCCAATGCATGATGCGACCCATCGCGACCTCGTCAGGGCCGACGACCGGAACGTTGTTTTCAGATTGGCACGCCACGAGACAGGCGTTGCAGCCGATGCACGCCGCGGTGTCGATGACCATCGCCCATTTGTAGGAGTCGTAGCGCCAGTCGGGCAGGAGCGTGGGCAGGCCGTCCGCATGGGGAACGTCGGCTTCGCCCTTGTCGAGCGCCGCAAAGGTCAGCGTCGGGAGAATATCCTTGTCTTCAGCTTCGAGCGCGAAGTGATGCTGGGTGGTCAGGAGATCTTTGCGCTTTCCCGTTTTCGAGACGTCGACGTCGGCCAAGAGCCAAGGAGAATCGAGGGACTGCAGGGCATAGGCGCTGAAGCCTACGCCATTACCGATGGCGCCCGCCCGCGAGCGCCCGTAACCGATCGTGGCGCCGAGCACGCCTTCGGCCTGTCCTTTCACGACTTGAACAGCAGCTTCGACGGTGACCCCATTGCGCGTCAGGGCCACGATTTGGCCGTCCTCCAGACCCTGCTTCCCGGCGTCTTGCGGGGAGACATGGAGCGCGTTACCCCATACTTCCTTCGTGAAGGGCTTGGGGCATTCCTGTAGCCAGGGATTATTGCAGAAGCTCCCGTCCCATATCGATGGGTCCGGCGCCAGCGCCAGCGCCAGCGCTTTCGGCGCGGGCGCTGGCTTTATGTTGGGCTGTTTCGCCTGGGGCGCGGAAACTGGAGCCTCGCGCGTGTTCGGGATGGCGCCGTCGTGGAGCCATTGCCGCCAGGATCCATCAAATTCAGTAGGCCGGGAGCGATTGCGCCAGGTTTCGCGCACGATCTCATAAGAGGAGGCCGACAGGCTGCCGCCGAGGTAAGCAAGAAGCTCATGCGCCGTGCGCGTGTCGTAAAGCGGTCGAATGAGCGGCTGAACGATGCTCGCGGTTCCCTCGAACGCCCTCAAGTCGGACCAGCTCTCGAGGGGGTGGGCGAGGGGAAGACGCCATTTGCAGAGCGCCGCTGTTTCATCCTCATAGAGCCCAAGATGGGTGCTAAAAGGCGCAGTGGCGATCAACTCGGCAAGGCGCAGCTCGCCGGGAGCGGCGTAGGCGGGATTGCTGTCGATGACGATGAGTGTCTCCACACGCTTCTGCGCGAGGTCGTCTGTGAGTTCTCTCAAGCATTGCGCATGGCTCGCCGTTATCGGATCGACCGGCGCGATGTAATCCACCGGCGCCTGAAGCTGCGCGTTCATCCAATGGCAAAGCGCGTGGATTTCCGGCGCCTGTTCCCGCCCTGCGAGAATGATCGCGCGACCGACATTCGCCCGGAGACCGGTTGTGACGGCGCGGGCGAAACGCTGCGCCTTTTCCGGCAGCTCCCCGCTTGCGATGCCGGAGCCGAAGCCTCTCGAGATTTCGATGGCGAGATTGTGAATCAAGGCGGGGGCGAGGGCCAAGCGCTCGTCCGCGTTCATTCCCGTCAATGACCAGCTCGATTCGACGGCGTAGACGCGCAGAACGCGATCCTGCGGCAAAGATGGCTGACGCGCCTTAGCGTATTCCGCCGCGAGCCGGATCTGATCGGGTCCTGCGCCGAGCGGATCGGCGCCGAGGCAGACGAGGGCCGAGGCCTCGGCCAGTCGCGGCAAGGGCGTCAGCGGGCGCCCGAACGCCTGAACCGCCCCAGCTAAAGCCGCGTCATCGTGGATGGGCTCGTAGCGAAGCCAGCGCGCCTCGGGAAACGCCTTCAGGAGGCTTTGCATCTGGCGTAGAAATGTCGGCGACGTGACCCGGCCGGTGAGGATGCGCAGCCCCGACCCGTTTCGGGCTTTCTCGCCCTGCATCTGCGCGAACAAGGCGGTCGAGAAAGCGTTCCAGGAAGAGAGGCGCTCGTTGTTGTTCACGGCCTTGGCGCGATCCGGCTGGTAAAGCGACATCACTTCGGCCTGGGCGAAGATGTCTGTCGCGCCTAAGCTCTCGGGATGGCGCGGATTGCCCTCTATTTTTGTGGGACGGCCTTCGTAAGCGGTGACGAGCGCGCCGCGCGCATATCCAGAAAGACTGAGGGCCGTCGCGAAATGGAGCGGAACGCCGGGGGTCAACCCATCCGGCAGCTCGACATAGGGCACGATCTCTTCTTCCGGAGGGCCGCAGCCGGCCGCCGAAAGAGCCATTCCTCCGGAGGCAAGCCATTTCAATAGGAGGCGTCGATCGGGATGGGCGTCTGGATTGTCGAGCATCCTACCCCCATGAAAAGACCGCAGTGCAAAACCTGCAGACGAGGAGGCGCTTGCTCGGCTCGCCGGGTAACGCCGCGTCGGGCGCTAAAGGATGTCGCCTCAGTAACTCGGCATCCATGAAAAGGTTCCGTTGAGCTTTGTTGTCAAAAATAGGGCGTAGATCCAGCTTCTCTGGCTAAATAAGTCGTTATATTTCAAATATCGTAGCGTAATCGAAGCCATAAAGTCGGTACACGTACTTAGCAACCTTTTGATGCGGCGATAGTTCCTGCAAGGCGTGTTGCGTTAGTCGTCTTGACGCGGGGCAGAGCCCGTCTGGTCTGCAAAGGTTGGCTCGACATGTTGAACAACGAGCGCCGATTATCCTTTGACGAATATGACTGAAGGATTTGCTCCAAAGGCATCGGAGTACGCGGGACAGTGGGACGGGTTTTTTTTCGCGCTCGTCATGATCTCCGCCATCGTCGTGGTCGGGATTTTTGCCGTCATCGTCGGCTTCTCCTTTCACTTCAGAAAGGGATCGGATGCGGTGCGCGATCCCCTTCCTGAGAGGTTTCGCGACGAGATCGAAATCGGCTGGACGACAGCGACCGCCTTCGCCTTCCTGTTTATTTTTTGGTTTGCCGCATCAACGCAGTTGCATCACATCGTGCCGCCTCGGAAGGCCTTCGAGATCCACGTGCTCGCCAAGCAGTGGATGTGGAAATCGCAACACCCGAACGGCGTCAGAGAAATCAACGAGCTCCACGTTCCGATTGGTCAGCCTGTCCAGCTGATCATGACGTCGGAAGACGTCATCCACAGCCTGTTTCTTCCCGCCTTGCGGCTAAAGCAGGACGTTCTGCCGGGGCGATACACCTATCTGTGGTTCACGGCCGACAAGCCGGGGGTCTATCATCTTATGTGCGCGGAATACTGCGGCACGGGACACTCGCGAATGGTCGGGCGCCTCGTGCTCATGACTCCGGAAGATTATTCGCGATGGAGCTCCTCGCAACCCGGGGCCGAGGATCTCGCCAAAGAAGGCGAGCTTCTGTTCAGCTCCTTGGGCTGTTCCGGCTGTCATGCGCAGACGTCCAGTGTGCATGCGCCGAATTTGCGCGGCGTCTACAGCCATCCGGTGCAGCTTTCCGATGGCCGCGTCGTCACGGCGGACGAAGCCTATCTGCGGGATTCGATCCTCTTGCCCGACAAGGATGTCGTCGCGGGTTACGAGCCGATCATGCCGAGCTTTCGAGGGATCGCCAGCGAAGCGCAGATCATCAAGCTCATCGCCTTCATCAAATCACTGTCCGGCGAGGAGCAATCCGAATGAGCGAGGTGATCTTCGAACGCGTCTGCGACGAGCAGGAAACTCGAGCCGTCAGCTATTTAGAGGCCGGCCACACGTTGAAGTCCTGGCTGACCACCACCGATCACAAGCGCATCGGCATTCTCTATGCGCTTGCCATAACAGTTTTCTTTTTCATCGGGGGCATTGCGATCGGCCTTGCGCGGCTGGAGCTCATGAATCCGAATGGGGCGCTCTTTAGCGACGAAGGCTACAACAGACTGTTCACGCTGCATGGCGTGGTGATGGTTTGGTTCTTTCTCGTCCCTTCCATTCCCGCGACGTTTGGAAATTTTCTGTTGCCTTTGATGATCGGCGCGCATGATGTGGCCTTCCCGCGTCTCAATCTCTTTTCCTGGTATATTTATGTGCTCGGGGCGGCGTTCACCTGCTACGCGCTTGTCGCTGGCGGCGTGGATACGGGCTGGACCTTTTACACGCCTTTCTCCTCCCTCTATTCCAATAGCAATGTGCTGGCTGCGGCCTTCGGCGTCTTCGTGGTCGGGTTTTCCTCCATCGCGACAGGCGTGAATTTCATCACGACGACGCATATGTTGCGCGCGCCGGGGATGACCTGGTTTCGTCTGCCGCTGATGGTCTGGGGGCTCTATGCGACGAGCATTGTGATGGTGCTCGCAACGCCGGTCCTGGCGATGTCATTGCTGCTCATCATCGCGGAGCGCATGTTCGGCCTTCCCGTGTTCAATCCGAACGAGGGGGGAGATCCGCTGCTGTTCCAGCATCTCTTTTGGTTTTACAGCCATCCGGCTGTCTATATCATGGTGCTTCCGGCGATGGGCGTCGTATCCGAAGTTTTTGCTTGCTTTGCGCGCCGACGTATCTTTGGGTATATATTCATGGTTTACGCTATTTTGGCCATCGCGATTGTCGGATTTTTCGTTTGGGGACACCATATGTTCGTGTCCGGGCAGTCTCAATACGCAAATATTGTGTTCTCTTTTCTGTCTTTTGTGGTGGCAGTTCCCTCCGCTATCAAGGTGTTCAACTGGACTGCGACGCTCTTTCGTGGCCAGATTTCATTTGAAGCGCCCATGCTCTATGCGCTCGGCTTTCTCGGCCTCTTCACGGTGGGCGGGCTGACGGGCCTGTTTCTCGCCTCCGTGCCCATCGATGTGCACGTCACAGACACCTATTTCATCGTCGCGCATTTTCACTACATCATGGTAGGCGGTAGCGTGTCCGCGTTCTTCGCTGGCCTGCACTTCTGGTGGCCTAAAATAACAGGTAAGATGTATTCTGAAGGTTGGGCCAGGTTTGCCGCCATTATCATGTTTATTGGCTTCAATACGACGTTCTTCCCGCAGTTTATCATGGGCTACGCCGGCATGCCCCGCCGATACCACGTATATCCACCGGAATTTGAGGTGTATCACGTCATTTCATCAGTCGGCGCGCTGATCTTGCTCGCGGCTTATATTCTGCCGCTGTTCTACCTGGGCTGGTCCATTTTTCATGGGGCGCGCGCAGGCGACAACCCTTGGATGGCGACCGGCCTCGAGTGGCAGACGACCTCGCCGCCGCCAAAGGAAAACTTCCTAGAAACCCCTGTCGTTGATGTCGGCCCCTATCATTACCACGCCGAAGGCGCATCGCCCGAAGCTGAGCGCGCCGGACGGCAGGAAACGCAAGCGAGGAAGCCATGAGCGGCGCGCCGAAGCCCTTGCATGAACCATGGCCGAGCGCGGCCCGCGAAAGAGAGGGCGTTGCTTTCGGCGTGTGGACCTTCCTGGCCAGCGAGATCCTGTTTTTCTCCGCTCTCTTCCTCGGCTACGCCGTTTATCGAAACATGTATCCGCAGGCGTTCCATGTCGCCTCAGGCGAGACCAATATCTTCTATGGAAGCGTCAACACGGCGCTCTTGCTCACGAGCAGCTTTGTGATGACGCTCGCGCTTCACGCCTCTGAGAGAGGGAAAAGGCATATCTTGATCCTATGCCTGTTGCTGACGGCCGCATTTGGTTTGGCGTTCCTGGCCGTAAAAGGCCTTGAATATAAGGATGATCTCGACAAGCATTTGATGCCGGGTCCAAGTTTTAGCTTGGAGCCGCCTGCGACGAGGCTCTTTTTCGCATTTTATTGGGTTATGACAGGGGTCCACGCCATTCATTTGGCTGTTGGCGTGGCGATCGTCATCTATGTTGGGGTTCTCGTCGCCAGAGATGTCGTTCCGCCCGAAAGCCCGGGCGTCGAGGCGACGTCCTTGTACTGGCATTTGGTCGACAGCATCTGGGTCGTGCTGTTCGCCCTGATCTATCTGCCGGGGCGATCATGAGCACACGCCCTGTCTCCAAACGCGGCATGACAGGGGTTTTCCTCGGCTATGCCGGCGTGTGGCTGTTGCTGATGCTGTTGCTCGGCGCGAATCTGGGGATCGCCTATCTGCGCCTCGGCCGTTTCGCGCCGGCTTTGCAACTGGGGATCGCAGCCTTTCAGGCGCTCCTGATCTGGCTGCTGTTCATGAATCTGCGTGGGTCCAGCCCGCCGGTTCGGCTCTGTGCCTCCACCGGTTTGTTATGGCTGATCTTTATGTTTTCGCTGACCTTTTCAGATTACCTCACGCGGGACTGGAATGGCGCGCTCACGCCCTTTTCCGAAGGAGCCGCAAATGTCGGGATGAGGTAAGGCTCAGGCGGTCCGCGAGCCCGCAGAAACGCCGGGGCCGCGCTTTAAGCCGAGGCGCCGTTCGACGCGATCATCACGCGCAGAGCGACCAGAAGCTCCGCGGCCGAGCGCATCTGATAGGCCTTCAAAGCGGCCCTGATAGCTGTGACCATGGCGCTGCGCATCGTCGCTTTGACCGCTCTAGAGCCCTGGACGTAGCTCGCCGCCAGGAAAGCGTGCTCGGGCCGCGGCGCCGCGCCGACGATCATCTCGCTCGATGCGAGACCGCAGATTTGGGCACAACAGGAGAGCGGCGCCAGCGCTTGCATAGTCGTAGCCATGAGGATTCCTCCGATCGCTTCCCGGCTGGCAGGCACGCCGCGTACCATGGGACGGGCCGGTCAGATGTGCTTGAGTTTACGACGAATGGTCTGATCCTGCACGAGCGGCGGCCGTTTCCTGCGGCAGTCTCTACCCTTTTGCATTGCAAATTGCGAATTATGAATATCGCCGACGCCTTCTGACGACGACCCGGCGTCTCTGGAACCCGCTTTTTTCTCCTTGCTCGCAAGATTGTCTGCTAACGCGGCGTCTCCTCGAGACGGGAAAGAAAACGTGAATACTGCGGAGTTTGACGTGATCATCGCCGGTGCCGGCGTCGTCGGCCTCGCCGCCGCGCGCGCGCTTGGCGGCGCGGGCTTGTCGGTCTTGGCGATCGAATCCGCTGCGGGGATCGGCACAGGGATCAGCTCGCGGAACTCCGAGGTCATCCACGCCGGCCTCTACTACCCGCCCGCGTCACTCAAGGCGGAATTATGCCGGCAGGGCGCGGAAATGCTCTATCGCTATTGCGAAGCGCGTGGGGTCGAGTGCAAGCGTCTCGGCAAGCTCGTCGTCGCTGCCGATCCCTCCCAGGAGGCAAAACTCGACGCCATCGCGCGCAATGCGCGAGGCAGCGGCGTTCGGGATCTCGTCGCTCTCGATGGGGCCGAGGCGCGCCAGCTGGAGCCGGATCTGCGGTGTCATTGCGCGATCCTTTCGCCCTCCACCGGCATCATCGATAGCCATGGGCTGATGCTGGCGCTGCAAGGCGACGCCGAGGCGCAGGGCGTCAGCTTCGCGTTCAACGCCAGGATCGAGGGCGGCGCGCTGGAAAAGGGGAGGGTCGTCCTTCACATTCGCGATCGCGCGAGCGGGGAAAGTCTTTCGCTGCGAGCGAAGACCTTCGTCAACGCAGCCGGGCTCGGCGCGACCGCGATCGCGCGGGCGATCGAGGGTTTTCCGAGCGACGCGGTTCCGCCGTTTCATCTCGCGCGCGGATGCTATTTCGCATTGCCGGGGAGAGCGCCTTTCCGCAGGCTGATTTACCCGATTCCGGTCGCCGGAGGCCTCGGCGTTCATCTCACGCTCGACCTTGCGGGGCAGGCCCGATTCGGGCCGGACGTGGAGTGGATCGAGCAAGAAAGCTACGAAGTCGATCCGCGGCGCGCCGACGCCTTTTATGCGGAGATCCGCCGTTACTGGCCGGATCTCGCTGAGGGCGCGCTCCTGCCCGCCTATGCTGGAATTCGCCCGAAGATTAGCGGCCCGGGCGAGCCGGCGGCGGATTTCCGCATCGACGGCCCGCAAGAGCATGGCGCCGCCAGCGTCATCAATCTCTTCGGGATCGAGAGCCCAGGATTGACGGCGTCGCTCGCGATTGGCGAGCTGGTTCGGGATCGGGTGCGCGGGATGCTGTGAGGCGCCAGGGCGCAGCTCGGCCCACGTTGCAGTCCAAACCCAAATATCGCGTGCGACGGAATTACTGTCTGTCTTCTGAGCGCGGAACGCCGCTTTCAATTTTTCGTCACGCGAGGCATAAGCTCGAGCGGGGCGGTCAGGGGCGGGGCAAGTGGTCCCAGCCGACAGACGAAGGGGCGAAATTTGGGGCTGAAACACGAAGCCGAGCCACGACTCGCGGTAAAGATCGCCGGCGTAATTACTTTGTTGATCTTACCTTTTGTGGTGCTCAGCCTGCTCGAAGTGTTTCTTGCGTTTCTGCATACGAAAACGGGCTCAGCCTATTTTGAAAATGAGAAAGAAGTCCTGCGAAGGAACGATATTATATTGGACGCCTTTATAAGTAATCCAGATTTATATAGGGAAGAATTGAAGTCGCCGAAAACCAAGATCGCAATATTTGGGGGAAGCAGCGCAACAGGCTTCGCTGCCCCATTCGGATTTGGAAAATTCGTAGAAGAGGCAGGGAAAGGCAGATTGATCGTTCATAATTACGCCGAAGCCGGAGCTCCTTTTGTGGGATTTCAGGCAGAATTGCTGAAGATGGTAATGGGTCATTATGATGTCATCATCATCTATGCGGGGCATAACGAGATCTGGGCTCAGACTTATGCCAAAAGTAAGGATGCGAACGATGTGATCCTGCTGCCATGGGGCAAGCGAGTGAATTCAAAGGGAGCATTTTTAAAACATGATTTGAAGATGATCGAGCTGCGGAATATATTGGAAAACGACCAGCCGCCCGCAGAGAAGCTAAAAAATTGGCTTCTCGATTATGCTTATCGCGCCTCATTGGACTCTCGCATCCTGCATTTGTTGAAACTCGCCATCTCCCCGGCGTCAAGAGCGGCGTCGTCGAGTGAACCCGGCGTAACGCCTCTGCATTATTATGCCAAGCAGGCGTTCATCGACGCGGAGGGCAAGCGTGAGATGTTGGCCAATTTCAGCGCTACGATAAAGGAGATCAGCTCCCGGTTGAAACCGACGCAGAAGTTGATCGTCTCCACACAGATCGCAAATGACTTGTTTCCTCCGCTGTTGGATAGCTTCGACGCGCAAGATGGCGTCCTGGACGAGGTTGAAAAAGAAGCGGCGTCTCTCTACGACGCATCCAAGAAACAAGAGCTCGATCTCGTTGCAAAGGACGTTTCGTCGCTTCCTGACGGCGCCCATCGCAATTACCTGGAAAGCGTTGTTTGCTTCGATGGAATCAAACCCCAGCCCGCGAGCGGGAGGCTCGACGCGAAATGTCTTGACCTCGCCCAGCTGGCAAGAGGCAAGGACGCTTTTCCCGCGAGGGTCCTGCCCGAAGTGAACGCGTTTATACGGTCATTGCGCGGCGCGCAGGGCAATTTGTTGGTGATCGACCCAGAGGCAGTTTTGAGATCTCAAAAAGATCAAACGAACTATCTTAGTCTCTTTGTTGACTTCCAGCATCCGTCAGCTTTGGCGCATATGCTTATTGCATCACAAATTCTTGATACTCTGTTCCCAGATCAAGGAGTCAAACTATCTCAATCAGACGAGTGTGATAAATACGCAGTGGTATGGGGAGGAAAACAAGTTTCAATAGAAGCTCCCTTGGAAAAGATTAAGGATTCGGCGCAAGCAAACTTACATTGGCTTGAGTTTTTTATCAGTGTCAAGCAGCAGACGGCGCCATTCTTGTATGAATATTATCAGACGAGGGCCAATGATAAGCTCAAAAAATGTCTGCCCTAAGGCGCGATGCGAAAAAGTAGAAACCGATTTTCGCGCGAGTCGGGCTCTAGATCTAGCGGCCCGGGGCGAGCCGGCGGCGGATTCCCGCATCGACGGCCCGCAAGAGCACGACGCCCCCGGCGTCATCAATCTCTTCGGGGTCGAGAGCCCCGGGTTGACGGCGTCGCTCGCGATTGGCGAGCTGGTGCGCGATCGGGTGCGGGGATGCTGTGAAGCGCTCACTCGCTTCGTTGAATAGCGCAATTCTCGGGATTCGCGTCAACGTCTTCGCCGCGCCGTTCTGGTCTAGTGAGAGGAAAATGTGGCGTGAAGGAACGATCCTTCAGCGCGAGGAACGGCTTCTCGATGAGCCGATAGGAAAGCGCGGCGAAAGCCACCGAGAGCGCAAGCCCAAATACATATGAGAAATAGCGCGCGGGCCCATGATCCAGGTTAACTCCCAGGGATCGCAGGAACGCAAGGCCTGTTACGATCGCGATCCAGTTATAGCAATATACCCCGTATGAAACCTTGCCAATGAACTTCAAGGGCTGGATATCTAGGTTCAGGATCGAGGCCTTATTATGAGAGACGTTGATAATCAGCCAAAGAAACATCATACTATAAATGAGTTCATCAGGATTAAAGAAATATTTTCCTATCTTCATGCTATAAATCCATTCATCTTTATCGAAGAAATCCACTCCAAACCACAAGCAGTAGGACAGCGTTGCCAAAACGATGAGCTGCGCTGGCCGTGAGAACAGGAAAGACCTCAGGACTATCGGGCGCCAGCGTACGGACGAGCAGAGAATTCCGCCCAAAGCGCCTACAGCCAGACAATCGAAACGCAATTGCAGGAGGAGCTTGTGTAGCCAGACAGCCGGCACATGCCAACGATAATAGCCAAATATATAGATCGTCACCAGCAAAATCGGAATCAGCCACCGCCGCATCATCACGACTACCCAGGGCCAGATCAAATAAAACCATTCCTCCACGCCAACGGACCATAATACGCCGGCATAGCCAGAGTGACCAATAATCGCTCCCGCTACCTGTGGCGCGAAAATCACGTAAAGAAATAGTTTCTGCCAAAAATGCTCGGAAGTTAGTTGAGGGAACTCACCGATGGCGTAGGCTCCGAATTGGGGGAGGACGAAAAATCCAAGTAGCACGACAAAATAGTATAGCGGCCATATACGCAAAATACGGCGTATATAAAAGTGTTTTACAGAAATGCTTCCGAAGAGATTGGACTCGCGTAAAAGGAGGAGGGTTATCAAAAAACCACTCAGCACGAAAAAAAGAGAGACGCCGAGACCTCCTAAGCGCTCCAGGGGGATGTTCGTGCTCCACGTGCTCGGGAGCCCCATGAACTCACGCGCTTGCTCTTCATGGTGGATAACAACCGCAAGCGCTGCCAGCGCACGTATGCCGTCCAGTCCCGGTAGCCAGAAAGCTTGACCCTCTCCTGCCGAAGTACGGTCGGTCGAGGTATGTGATCCACGCATTCGATCTCCTAATAGACTTCTTCCCCGCCGCCTTCCATGAGCGAGGATCAAACCTGCCAAAGCCAGTTGCCGAAACGCGTGAAGGTCTTGCCCGAGGTCTTGCCGAGCGTTAAAAAGAATTCCGCCGCCGGTTTCAGCCAGGGACGTGGACCGGACGGCGGGACGGGCGGAAGGGGCTGGAGCGGGCCGGCTACCTCGTCGAAGATGCTTCGCGCGCGCTCGATTTGGTCGTTGAGCGCAGCCTCGAGGCGCCCGCAGTCTTTTTTCAAGCTCGTGACAAAAGCGGCAGGTTCTGGCGGGAACATTTGCAAAGCGTCGGGGGGGATAGCCTCACAAGATCCCCGCAGGGCCTCAAAAAGTCGCCTTTGGTAGGCTTCGGCGAGACGGCTGGCGATCGTGGATGTTCGAAATTGCGCGAAAAGCCGCTCGTTCTTTTCATAGGGCAGGGGGAGCGCGCGGAGCCTTTTTTCGACCAATGCGTGCCGGCGAAAACAGTCGTCGTCGCTGGCGGAACCGCTGTAGGTCGTTGCGGATACGCGTGCGACAGCGACTGGCGCGTCGACGAACACGGCTCCGTGCAGAGCGGCCAATCCGTGATTTAGAAAATAGTCGCTTTGGGGGCCGAGCGTCTCGTCGTAATCGCCCAGTTCCGCCATCAAGGCGCGCCGCAAAATCACCGAGCATCCCGGAATGAACATGTGATGGGATACAAACGTCTCCAGCGCCTCTTGTGGCGGAATGAATTGCACAGAGGTCCCCGCGTCGTCGTATTTTGCCGCGCCACGGCCGCCAGGGCTCGAAATGTATGAACCCATCGGACCGATTGGCCGACTTTCGCTGGCGTCAATGATAGTGGCGAGACCATAAACAATGGCCGCCTGCGGGAAACGCTGCAGCGCGGCCACGCCGAGTTCGAAGAAGCGGGGATTGGTCAGATAGTCGTCGGCAGCGGCGGGGTACAGCAATTCGCCAGTAGAAAGTTCCAAGCCGCGCCGAAGGGTAGCGATGACCCCCCGATTGCGGGGAGCCTTCTCGGCGCTGATACGCGGGTCTCGGTCGCGATAGCGCTCGATGATCGACCAGCTGTCATCCGTCGAGCCATCGTCGATGATGAATAGCTCCCAGTTCTGGTAAGTTTGTGAGAGGATGCCTTCGAGGGCCTGAGGAAGAAAAGCTGCGTGATTGAAATTCGGGAGGTAGATCGAGATTTTCATGCCTTGCCCTCTCGCTGTTTCCGTCTGCCGTATTCTACACAGAGCTGCTAGCTCCCTGCAAGTGAGAGCGCTTCATTTTAGGGTGCAAGGGGGACAACTATACGATTTTTTGAGGTGAACAAACGGTAATTTCCGCTGATGTCTGCATGTATCTTTTTCTGAACCTTAGAAAAGGCGATTCAATAAACCGGAAGCTCAGGTGGCCGACCGGAAGCATAAGCAGAAAGCAGAGCAAAGACCAGGCCTCTGCTACGTAAATATTCGTGATATCCATAATATGATAGTATATAAACTCGGCTGCTGGCGAAATAAAAAAGAAGTGTAATACATATATTGAGTAACTGTAAGCCCCGATGAGTCCGACAACCCATGATATGCCAGTGTTCCTGGGTACAAAAGTGCGATCATAATAGGATATGAGCAGGCCATAAGCGAGACCTTCTACCGCTGGCATGATAATCCATACCAAGCTAGATGAAGGATAGCGGGGCATCATATAAAACCCTCCTGAGCGGTCAAATAGCCAATAATATGCCGTAAATCCAATCGTTGTTGCGGCCGCAATCATGTGTTTATCTTTAATCATGCCTGAGTATCGGAAAGCTGCAATCCCTAACACGAACTGATCAATTCGTCCAATAAGCGTCCAGTAAGCCAAGCTTTGGACTTCGCCAAATTCTATATAAAATATACTGCGCATGGAAGTCGATACAACAATTATTACTACAGCGGTAGCAAGGCCAAATCTTTGAAATGCGGCTAGCAATAGCGGCAAAATCAAATAGAAGTGCCACTCAACCATTATCGACCAGAGTCCATTAGGCAGTGGGCCGCTAGGTGATCCTATAGAAAAAATAGAAATTATATATCGTCTTATTAATTCTATTGTCGCTGCCCCACGGTATATCTCTTTAACCCCTACGATTATGAGGATCAGAATCATGAGTGGGGCGAGCCGAACGAATCTATTCCATAAGAATAGCGAAAAAGTAAAATCGTTTCTGTGCAGTAATTTAGCAAAGAGATAACCGCTGAGAGTCATGAATAAGGCGACGCCCGTATGACCCTCATCTAGAAGTGCTAGTGGAAAGATCGCTGGAGCGCTCGCGAACGAGACAGGAAGTCCTTCGCTCTGGTGACAGAAATGCCAGGAGAATACCATAAATGCGGCAAGCGCTCGGACGTGATCCAGCGCAAGAAAATGTTCTCCGCTGCTTGATCTCATGATAATACTCGTGATGTTGGGTTGAGCTTGACGCGCTGGTTCCTCAGGCCCGTTTCAGAACTCCCAGAGCCTTTTGCCAAAGCCAGACAGGCTTCTCCCCAAGACCCTACCGAGCGTTAGGAAAAATTCCGCGACCGGCTTCAGCCAAGGACGAGGTCTGGAATCCGGATCCGGCGTCAGAGGCACCACTGGCCCCGCCAGCTCGTCGAAAATGGCTCGAGCTTTTTCAATTCGCTCGTTGAGCGCAGCTTCCAGTCGCTCGCATTCCCTTCGAGTCTTTGTGACAAAAGCGTCGGGGGGAACAGAGTCGCAGAAGCGTCGCACCGTATCGAACAGATGGCGCTGAAATGGTTCGGAGAGACGGTCGGCGATCGTCGCCGCACGGAATTGTGCGAACACTCGTTCGTCCGCCTTGTAAGGCAGTTGGAGCGCACGGAATTTCTTTTCGAGCAGGGCATGACATCGAAAATAGTCGTCATCACCGGCGGAACCACTATAGGTTTTATCCGATATGCGCCCGGCGGCGACCGTTGCATCGATAAAAACAGCCCCGTATAAAGCGGCCATCGCATTGTTCAAGAAACCGTCGCTTTGAGGGCCGAGCGCCTCATCGTAATATCCAAGTTTGGCCATAACACCGCGTCGCGCAATGAGGGCGCAGAATGTGATAATCATATGACGAGAGACGAATCCCGCCAGAGCCTCCTGCGGCGGAATGAACTGCATAGAGGTTCCCGTGTCGGTATATCTGGCCACGCCATGTGCTTGCCGCCTCGGGATGTATGAACCCGTCTCCCCCAACTGTCGGCCGTCGTTGCCGTCGATGAGCACGGCGCGAGCATAGGTTAGAGCCGCCTGCGGGAAACGTTGCAAGGCCCTCACACCAAGCTCGAAGAAGCGAGAATTTGAAAGATAGTCGTCGGCCCCAGTGGAGTAGAGCAATTCTCCGCTACAAAGCTCGAGGCATCGCCGAAAGGCGGCGTGAGCGCCGCGATTGCTGGTAAATCGATCAGCAAAAATGCGCGGATCGCGGTCACGATAACGCTCGATGATCGCCCAGCTATCATCCGTCGAACCGTCGTCGACGACGCATAACTCCCAATTTTGATAGGTTTGGGCGAGGATGCCCTCAAATGCCTGCGCAATAAAGGCTCCATGATTAAAATTCGGGAGGATTACCGAGATTTTCATGCCGTGCTCCTCAACAAGCTGATCGGCCGCGCGGCGGATCCGGTCCATGCCTCAGAAGGTCGTTGCCCGGAGCGCCCAGTTGTCGATCCGCATAGTGCGGGTTTCCGACGGCCCTCGAGCCACCCCCTAAGTATTTCCCACAACCGCGCCGGCAAGGCGACCTGCCAACTCCCATCTCGAATATCCTTTGGCCAGATTTCTTGCAACCCAGGCGCATGATAGCTATGACGCTCTTCTGGGAAGCCCGGGTCGCAGGTAGGCTGGGCGCGTTTGAAGCTTTATAGGAATGTATATAAATGGCATATGAACTGGCTTATACTACGTCATTCCCCCGTTGTGTCATCTGTAATGGAAGAATAAGCGAGCTTAATACGGGTGAGTTATTCGGTAGCACTTCACGTGGCGACACTTTATACCCGTTCTATATTTGCAGCTGCGAGAGGTGTGGACACATTCAGAAGAAAATTGGTCGTCAGTATCATGAAATCATGGACAAAATATACAAAGAAAACTATGAACTGCCTGGGCGTAAGGTTACTATAGTCGATGGTGAGGTTATTAATAGGGAGACTATGGTCGCTAAGAATTTGATTAAGTTGCTTGACTTAGAGCAATTTGGACGTTTTCTGGACGTTGGCGCAGGCGCGGGCTACCTTCTGACAGCCTTTGCCAGCGAGCTTCCAGAATGGGAGATTGCAGGGTACGACGTGAGCGACAATCAGAAAGGCATCATTTGTAAAAGCGGCTCCGCACAATTTTATTCTGGAGTCCTGAGCGACGTTCCAGGATATTTTGATTTGATCACGTTCAATCATGTTGTAGAACATTTGACGGAGCCAGTAACAACTATTCGAATTGCGGCTGGGTTGCTTAAGCCTGGCGGTAGCATTGTTGTAATTGTTCCAAATTTTCAAACAGTATACAGCGATTTTTTCTTCCTAGAGCACTGTTCACACTTCACCGCCCGCACCTTGAATATTGTTGCATCTCTTGCCGGACTTAGCATCATCAACACGTTGGAGGGACTGATCTCGCCCACAGAGATCGGGTTCGTCGGGAGACAGGCCGAACAAAAACCTAGCCAGTCGGCCGCCCTTGAAGCTATTCGTTGGGCTCAAGCCCTTCCGAATTTCATACGCGCATTCGCAAAGGACAAGGCCTTCGGCGTTTTTGGCGTGAACGGCGCTGGGATGTGGCTTGGGGCCGCCCTGAAGGGGAAGTTGTCCTTCTTCGTCGATGATGATCCTTCCAAACAGGGCTCGAGGTTTGCAGGCTGCCCGATCCTTAGCGTGGATGAGATTGCTGATGGCGCCCTAGTCTTTGTGCCGTACAATAATCCCGAAGCGTCGCTAGAAATGTGCACGAAATTGAAAAAGCGTCGGCCGGAGGTCGCGTTTGTCGCGCCGCCGTGGGAATCAGGATGTTAGGCGCATTCTCGTCGCGGAGAAACGATTTACGGCTCTAGCAGCGCGTTCTTCGCCGCAACGACTTCCTTGTCGCGGGCTCGTACGTCGTTGGGCAGCCAGGTTGGCAAGCGAGACATGCAAGAGAGTGAGAACGTGGTCGAATACGCCACTTACCCTTCCCAAAAGACCTGCCGCCTCTGCGGCGCCGGATATGGCGATCTGCGAATCGAATTCGGAAAATTGCCGCCCTGCAACAGGTTTGTGGATAGCGCCGAAACGCTCCCGAGCCATCAGCTTACGATGGGAGCGTGCGGAAATTGCGGCCTGATACAGCTCCTCGACCCCATGCCTCCCGACATGGTCAGGCCTCGCGTCCCCTGGATTCGCTATAACGAACCCTCGGCGCATCTGGGCGGAGTGGCGGATCGTATCTTAGAGGCTATTGGGCGTCGGCCAATAACGGCGCTGGGAATAGGTCCCTTTGAACAGCCGTTGTTGGAAGAGTTGAGGCTAAGGGACGTCGTCGCCGATGCGCCCCGACTCAATTTCCAGCCGACGGATGGAAGCTTCCCCTATCTCGAAACGTGGCAGGCCGAACTCTCTCGCGGCTCTTTCTCTGGTTCCGAAGGCGAATGTGGTAAGGCGGACGTTGTTAGTTGCCGCTTTCTCTTGGAGCATTGCCACGCGCCGCTCGACGCCTTGCACGCCTTGGGTAAGCTCGCGACGAGCGATGGCTTGGTTGTCATAGAAGTCCCCGATAGCAGCAAGTTTCTCGCCTCAGGCGATTACGCCTTTCCCTGGGAAGAGCACGTTTGCTACTTTACGGCGGAAACGTTAGTTGGCCTGTGCCGCCGGGCGGGATTCGTCGTCATCGAAATGCTGCGCTATAACGGCGATCTCGAAGACGTGCTCGTGGCGTTGGCGAGACCGGCCGACGAGCCCGGGTCGTCTTGCTCAAAAGCCGACCTCTCGTTCTTCCTGTCTTACCGAGACCGTTACGCGGGTCGCCAGGAACAAGTCCGACGAGCGCTTTCCAGATATGGCGGCGACGGAGGTCACGTCGCCCTTTTTGGCGCCGGCCACCAGTCAATCATGTTCGCCAATGCGCTCAAAGCGGCGCCGCTGCTCAGCTATGTTGTCGATGACGACCCTAAGAAGGTGGGAATGATCGCCCCGGGCTTCTCGTCAGAAATTCGCAGATCTGCCGACCTCATCGACGACGCGCAGATTCGCGCATGTTTGCTCGGAGTCTCCCCAAGGGCTGAGCCAAAGGTGCGCAGCCAACTGCAAAAGCTTACGGACCGAGGAGTACGCCTCCATTCGATATTCGCGGGAGCCGTGGGTTCGATTTTCTCGGGAGAACCGCAATGAACTTGCAAAAGCGAAGCGAAAGCGTCTTCGTCGCGCAATCCGCAATATCGCAGATCACGAAGCGGGAGCTCACGATGTTGCGTGAGGCTGCAAGGACCTCGCCGCGGCGACGGGCTCGGATCAACCTCCATTCTGACGACGACGATCTCCTGCACGAAATGATCATCGCGATTGCGCGCGACTCCTACATTCGGCCGCATCGACATCCAGGCAAGAGCGAATCTTTTCACCTCATCGAGGGCGCGGTTGACGTCGTCGTTTTCGACGATGCTGGCGCGATAACGCAGATAGTTTCTCTCGACGCGCGCGGAGGGGAGGCGCCATTCTATTACCGAATGTCGCGCTCTTTGTTTCACACGATCATCGTGCGATCGGAGCTGCTCGTCATGCACGAGGTCACCAACGGCCCTTTCAGGCCGAATGCGGCTGTCTACGCGCCCTTCGCGCCTGCTGAGGAAGAGTCTGGCGATGTCGCCGCCTATACTGCCGAACTGATGATACGTGTCGCAGCTCATGGAAATCGAGCATCATGATTAGAGAGCATGCGGTCGTAGTGGGAGGCACCAGAGGCTTGGGCCTTGTCATCGTCGAACGTTTCCTGGCTCGAGGCTTTGCGGTGACGGTCCTTTCACGACGGCCTTGCGAGAAGCATAGAGAGAACCCATTGGTTCGCCACGTCGCGGTGGATCTCGAAAAACTTTCGGATTTCGACGAAGTTGATGGGGATTACTTGAGTGGTCGGCCCATTCGGTATCTGGCCTTTGCACAGCGCTTTCGCGGACAAGGCGATCCTTGGCAAGGGGAAATCCAGGTGGGCCTCACGGCCACGAGGGTTTTGATTGAAGGCCTTGTTGATCGCTTCGCCGAAACGGGCGATCGCGCCATCGCTGCTGTCAGCTCCGTTTATGCGGAGTTCGTCGGAGGGTCACAGCCGGTCGGCTATCATGTCGTGAAAGCAGGACTCAACGCGATGACGCGTTATTATGCTTGGTCGCTTGGCGGGCGCGGCATCAGGATGAACGCCGTTATGCCCCTAACCTACATTAAAGATGAAAGCCGCGCCTTTTATCAGTCACAGGGGGCCATCAACGATCTTTATCGACGCCTCGTTCCGCTTCAGCGGATGGGCGAAGCGGGTGACAACGCTGACGTGGTCGACTTTCTCTGCAGCGAACGGGCGGCGTTCATCACTGGCCAAAGCCTATTCGTCGACGGCGGGGTCTCGATCGTATGGCCAGAAGAAACGGCGAGCAAATTTTCAGCCTAATGACGCTGAAACTTCACGTCATCGCCTAATGTCGACAGCACAAATCCAAGTGGAACTCCAATGACAGAACGCTTCAAGCACAGAACCGCATGTCGCCTCTGCGACTCATCCTCTCTCGAACTCGTATTGCCCATTCGGCCATCGCCGATTGGAGACGCCTTCGTTCCGAAAGAGCGTCTTCATGAAGAGCAGGAGCTTTTTCCCCTTGACTGTTATTTGTGCGCGGAGTGCGGTCATCTACAAAACTTAGATGTCGTGAATCCTGAGATTTTGTTTCGTGATTACACCTATCGAACCTCCGTCTCGCTTGGGCTCGTCGAGCACTTTCGACAATATGCCGAGTCGGCGCTGAAGGAGCTGGAGATTGCACCCGGCGGACTCGTGGTCGAAATCGGCAGCAACGACGGGTCTCTGCTTAGAGCCTTTCAGGCGCATGGCATGCGGGTTATCGGCGTCGACCCTGCGCGCGAGATCGCAGAACAAGCGACCCAAAATGGCGTGCCGACAGTGCCGGAATTTTTTAACGCGACCATCGCAAACGACATCCGTGCCGCGCACGGTTCTGCGGCCCTGATATGCGCAAATAACGTATTCGCGCACATGGACGATATGAGTGAGGTCACCGCCGGGATTCGCAAGTTGCTTGCAGATCAGGGTGTCTTCATTTTCGAGGTTTCGTATATCGTCGATATGATCGACAACATGGTGTTCGACACGATCTATCACGAACACGTTTCGCATCACGCGCTCACGCCCTTGGAGCGTTTTCTCAACCGCCATGACATGACGATCTTCGATGTGGCCCGCATGCCCACAAAGGGCGGCTCGATCCGCGTCTTTGCACAACCATTGTCTACCCCGACGCGGCCAATTTCGGAACGACTGAAAATGCTTCTAGCAGAGGAAGCGCGGCGGGAAATTGTGAAGCCCGGGGTCTACCGCGAGTGGTTCAAGCTGATCGAAAAGCGAAAGCGTGACGTTCTCGATTATGTTGACGGAATGATTCGCGCCGGCAAGACGGTCGCCGGCTACGGCGCGTCGACGACGACGACCACTCTACTCTATCACTTCGAATTGGAGAGCCGTCTGAAATTCATTGTGGATGACAACCCGCTCAAGCAGGGGATGTTCAGTCCTGGGGCGCATCTACCAGTTTACCCTCCCTCGGCTTTGACAGAGCTGAAGGCCGACGCCGCCGTCATTCTCGCCTGGATCTATGCGAAGCCCATCATCGAACGCAATCAGGCTTTTCTCTCTGGCGGTGGTCAGTTTTTGGCGCCACTCCCAGAGACGAGGGTCATCGCGTATTGAACGCGCAGCAGGCGCGGTCATGCTTGCGATTGAGCGGAAGCGTGCAATCGCAAACATGTGACCGCGAAGATTAACAAGTCCTTGGCGCGTACCCCGATCGCGTGGAATCACGCGATCGAAAGGGCCACGCTCCGGCTCAAAGCTTTGAGCATGTCCTGAGCGCGAAGCGGCTTGGCGCTTCCCGTGACATGCTAGAGGACTTATCGCGCCTCACTTTCCTCACTCAAAAAAGATGAACTCGTGGTCGCCGGTGTAGCCTGTGGATTTCATGACGAAGGCCCATTCCTCGGGCGTGTGGAAGGCGCGGCAGGTGAGCTGCCAATACATGAGATTCACCTTCTCGCGCTCGTTGCGATAGGCCTCGACGCAGATGTATTTCGCGCCGCGCGAGACGCGCTCGATCTCTCGGAACGCCGACCAGAGGTCGTAATTATAGAGATTGTGCAGCGTGTTGATCGAGACGACCAGATCGAAATGCTTGTCGGGGAAGGGGAGCTTGGCGGCGTCGGCGACCTGCACGAAGGGCTTCACGTCATCCATCGTGTGCTCGATCGCATAGCGCGAGATGTCGATCCCCGCGACCTCGACGCCGGGGCACGCGGTCAGGAAGTCGTGCAGTAGAAAGCCCTTGCCCGAGCCAACGTCCAGTATGCGCATGCCCGGCTTGATCCCATAGGTCTTCACCATCGCCTCGGCGACCTTGAGCCAACGACCGTCATAGCGATAGCCACCATAGCCCGTCTCTCGGCTGCCGTCCCAGTAATCGTAATCATATTGAATCGCGAGCTCAGCGACCTCCGCCTTGTCGCGCTGCGTGACGCGCGCGAGATAGTCCCGCGTGGTGGACTTGTGGATGAGGCCGACGAATTCCTTATATGCCATTTTGTCCGTTCTCCCTGGTGTTTCAGCGCGTTGATATGGCGCGAATTCTTATCGCCCGAACTCGGTTCGAGCGGGAAGCGCGCCGTTATTTTGAACGAGCGCGTCAAGCCGCGCCCGCGCAAGGTCGAGTTGCCGCAGCCGACGCGTGTCCTGATCCTCGGTAATCGCAAAGGCGCGCCGCTGCTCCCCGACGGACAGAAAGTCGTTGAGGATGATGGCGATCCATTTGATGCGGTAGGCGTCGAGCAGAACGTTCACGCGCTCGCGGTGATGCGCGAGGCCGAGGTCGTCCAAGACGGCGGCGAGAAAGAGCTCCTGCTGCGCCGCTGCAACGGGAAGCGCCGGCTGGCAGAAGAAGTCGCAGACGAGCTTGGCCGGATCGTCGCGGCCCGCATATTCGAAATCCAGAAACACGCATCCCTTCTCGGTTTGCAGCGCGTTGTGGAAGCCGAAGTCGGATGGGGAGGCGATGATCTCGGCGTCTTCGATCCTGGCGTCGGGATCAAGTCCGAAGGCGCGGCAGTTCTTCGAAATCTCGTCCCTCACGCGCTCCCAGGCGGGACGCAGAGACTCATTCACGAAAGACGCCGCCTCTCGCGTCTGCGGCGCTTGCGGATCGATCGCCTCGAGGCGCCGGACGCGCCGGTCGACCGCGGCGACATGCTCGCTTATGGAAAAGCAGGCTTCCGATGCGATGCGCAGTCTCCCCGCCACGCCGGGAGACGCCACTTTCTGGATGAAATTCGCGGCCTTCTCGACCGCCGCCGCATCGATCTGCTCGGGCGTGAACCTTTTCCCCTCGATGAAGCCATGCAGCGCGGCGCCGGTCGCGGCGTCGCGCGCGAGCGGCGCCGTCGTCCAGCCCGGCGCGCGGGTGCGCGCATGTTCGAGAAAGTCCCATTCAGCGCCGAGCCGATCGCGTGGATCGTCGGGATGGCGGAAATAGATTTTGAGCGCCGCGCTTGCGCCATCCGCCAATTCAACGCGAAACACCCGATTGTTGCGGCCGCCCGGCAGCGGCTCAACACGTCGCGCCGGCGCCAGGCCGGCGCTTTGCGCGAGGCTCGCGGCGAGGCCGAGCGGATCCGTCGAGCGCGTCATTGGCGCGGGGCGGGGTGCGTGAGCAGCGCCGCCGCGAGAGCGGACCAGCTGCCGTGGCGCGTCACGCGAGGCGCCGTCGCAACCCCTTCCGCAAATCGTCCGTCCGGGTCGAAGAGAATGGGCGCCGTGCGCGTCGGAAAGCCGGGCATGGTCAGAATTTCCGGCAGGTCGTCGATGAAGACGTCGAGATCGAGCGCGGCGATGCGCGCGATCTTTAACTCCTTCGTCTCCTCGAAGAATACGCTGTCCGGCGCGAGATAGCGGCCGCATTGCCCCTCGAGAAAGGCGCGGGCGGCGGCGTGAAGGTCGTAAGGCGCGCCGCGCAGCGGGCGGCGCGTCTTGTGGCTCACGACAAAGAGCGCGTGTTCCTGCTCGCGCGCGGCCTCGAGGAAATCGAGAACGCCGGGATAGAGCGCGGCAAGATCCATCCGCGCGCCATAGACATAGCCCTGGAGCTCGGTGAATTCCTCGCCGCGCCCCGAGCCGTTGAGATAATCGCGGACGTCATTCTTGCCGGCAGGCAAATCCTGTGGAATGAGCCCGCGCTCCAGCGCGGCGCGATGGAACACGCCGTCGTAGCAAGCCAGCGTATTGTCGAAGTCGACGCCGATCCGCATGCGGCGGGTCACGCCAAGGACATGTCGAGGAGCGGCCGTCCCGTCACGCCGTCGGCGAGCGCCTGGAGGGCGTCGGTCGCCTCGCTGAGCTTATAGGGCTTGGACAGCAGGTCGCGCACGGGGAAGCGGCCCGCGCCCAAAAGGCGGCCGAAGCGCGGAAAGTCCCGATCGGGCTCGCTGTCGCCGCCCCAGGTGCCGAGCAGCGACTTTCCCTGGTTGAAGATCGCGGCGTCCACGGACACGGTCGCGCCGGCGCGGGCGTTGCCGACGACGACGGCGCGTCCGCCCTGCGCCCGCGTCGCTTGCATCGCCGCGGCCATGACCTCGGCCAAGCCGGAGGCCTCGACCGCGACATCCACGCCCTGCGGAACGATGGCGCGGATCTGCTCCAGCGGGTCGCCCGCCGCGGGATCGACGACGTGCGTCGCGCCGTACATCTTGGCCAGCGTGCGCCGGAAGGGGCTCGGATCAATCCCGATGATCGTCGTCGCCCCCGAGAAGGCTGCAGCCATAAGCGAATTGAGCCCGACGCCGCCCGTGCCGAAGACGGCGATGGCGTCGCCAGGGCGGACCCTCAGCACGTTGATCACGGCGCCCATGCCCGTCGGCGCAGCGCAGCCGAGCATTGTCGCGACGTCCATCGGCAGCCCCTCCGGGAGCCGGCTGAGACGGTTCTCGCTGACCACGGCGTGGCGCTGAAAGGTCGTCACGCCGCCGGCGTTCACGCGGCGTCCCTCCCAGTCATAGACGGCTCCGCCGGCCTCGGCGCCGCTTCCCTTCAGCCAGGAGAGGACGACCTTGTCGGAGGCCTTGACCTTCGTCACGCCCGGCCCGACCTCGAGAACGCTGCCCGTCGCCTCGTGACCCATGCAGTGGGGAAGCCATTTGTCTTCTCCCTTCTTGCCCAGCCACTCATTGACCTGAGTGCCGCAGACGCCCGAATAGGCGATCTCGACGAGCGCCTGGCCCGCGCGCAGGGCGGGAAGGCCTAAGGAGACCACTTCCAGCGGCTTGTTCAGCTCGACGAGGATGGCGGCTTCGGTTTTCATGCGGCGGATAGCCTTTCCTTGATGCGGAGAGCGATCTGCTCCCCCGTAAGTCCCAGACGCTCGCGAGCGAATTCCTGCTCGCCGGCAAGCTTGAAGAAGGCGTCGGGCGTCCCGAAGCGCAAGAAGGCGCGCGGCGCGATCACGCTATCGACGACCCATTCGGCGACGGCCGAACCGAAGCCGCCGACTACGCTGTGCTCCTCGATCGTGGCGACCAGACGGAAGGTCGCAAAGGCGTCGCGCAGCCTTTCTGTGTCGAGTGGCTTCACCGTATGGAAGGACACGACCTGCGCCGAGACGCCCGCAGCGGCAAGCGCGTCTGCGGCGTGGAGCGCCTCCGGCAGGATCGTTCCCGTTGCGAGCAGGCAGACATCTCGCCCTTCGCGGATCGTCAACGCCTTACCGATGGAAAAATCAGTCGGCGTCTCGCCGTGAATTTTCGGCTCGCCCTTTTTGCCCAGTCGCAGATAGGTCGGATGATCGGCGTGAAGCGCGGCGCGAAGGGCGGCTCGAACCTCGAAGGCGTCGCAGGGGCACACCACCGCGAGACCGGGCAGCGCGCGCAGGAGCGCGATATCCTCGCAGGAATGATGCGTCGGTCCCAGCCCTGCGTAGGAGAGACCCGAGCCCACGCCCACAATGATGACCGGCGCCTCGTGGTAGCAGACATCCGTGCGGATCTGCTCGAGGCAACGCGTCGTCACGAAGGGCGTGATCGTGTAGGCGATCGGCCGGTAGCCGGAGAGCGCCAATCCGGCAGCAAGCCCCATCATGTTCTGCTCGGCGACCCCGCAATTGAAGAAGCGGTCGCCATGCGCGGCGCGGAACTTATCGAAGAGCCGGTTCCCGATGTCGCCGGAAAGCATGACGAGGCGAGGGTCCTCGTCCCCGAGCCTGGTCAACTCGTCTGCGAAGGCGTTTCTCATGCGAGGCCGAGCTCCACGCGCGCGAGCCGGACTTCATCGGCGGTGGGCGCGCGATAGTGCCAGTTGTTGTCGTCCTCCATGAAGGAGACGCCCTTGCCCTTGACCGTATGCGCGATGAGCGCGACAGGCCGCCCCGAGCCGTTGGGCACGTTTTCCATCGCGCGCGCGAGAGCGTTCACGTCATGGCCGTCGATCTCATGCGCGTCCCAGCCGAAGCTCTCCCATTTTTCTCGCAAAGGGGCGAGTTGCAGCGTCTCATTGGAGCGCGCCGTCGCTTGCCACTTGTTGTAGTCCACGATCACGCAGAGATGGGTCAGCTTCTGCGCGGCGGCGAACATGGCGGCCTCCCACACGGAGCCTTCGTTGTTCTCTCCGTCGGAGAGCAGCGCGAAGACGCGATAGCCAAGGCCTGAGAGCCTCGCGGCAAGCGCCATGCCGACGCCCAGCGGCAGCCCGTGGCCGAGCGAGCCGGTCGCCGCCTCGACGCCGGGCAGGAGATTGGCGGGCGGATGCTCGGCCAGCAGCGCGCCGTCGCGCGTATAGGTCTCAAGCAACGCGGAGTCGAAGAAGCCCTTGAACGCAAGAGCGGCGTAGAGGGCCGTCGCCGCATGACCCTTGGAGAGAATGAAGCGGTCGCGATCAGCGGCTTTCGGGTCGGCGGGATCGATCCTCAGCACGCCCCAATAGGCGGCTGCGACAACGTCACAGCAGGACAGCGACGAGCCGAGATGCGCGCTCTTGGCTTGATGCGACATTTCGATGACTTGCCCGCGGAGTCTTGCGGCGACTTTCTCCAAATCATCGGCGCCCGGATGGCCGGCCGTCTGAGACAATGGCTTCATCTAGTCCTCGCGAGGGCGAAGGGCCGAGCCCTCAAGCCTTGTGGATATATCGCAGGGGAAGCTCGGACAAGACTGAAGCGAAGCGCTCGGCCCAGCGGATCGTGTCGTCAATTCCCTCCGCGAGAGAAATGCGATCCCGCCAGGCAAGCTCGCTGCGCAGCTTGAAGGAGTCCAGCATGTAGGTCGTGTCTTTGCCCGGCCGCTCCGGCCCCAGCTCCACACAATTGTCAAAGGATTTGCCGAGGCGGGAAAGAATGGCCTCCACGAGAGCACGGATCGAGACGAGCTCATAGCCCGAAATGTGATAGGTCTCGCCGAGCCGCCCGTCGAGGGCGATGCGGAGGGTCGCGTCCGACACGTCGCGCATGTGGACAAAGACGCGAGTGGACGCGCCGCCGCCGTCCAAGCGTAGCTTCTGGCCGGAAAGCGCCGCGAGAATCGTGCGCGGCACGATCCGGTAGAGGGGTTGACCGGGTCCGTAAACATTTGCAGCCCGCGTGAACAGCACCGGAAAGCCGTAGTTCTGGAAATAGGCCGCCAGAGCCATGTCTCCTGCCGCGCGTGAGACAGCATAGGGGGTGGAGGGATTGAACCGGCTGCTTTCCCGCACCCAGCCGTCGGTCGAACCGTAAACCTCCGGCGTCGTGACGTGAACATAACGCTCCAGGGACTCGCTGCGGCGCAAAAGCTCGAGCAAGCGCACCGTGGAGACGACATTGGTCATCATCCAATGGTCTGGATGCGCCCAGCTCTCCGCGACCATGCTCTGCGCGGCGAAATTCACGACATGCGTCGGCCGCTCCGAACTCAGGAGCTCCGCCAGCGTATCGAGGTCCTGATTGATGTCGATGCGCCGAAATCGCACCGCGCCCTCACGCCGCTCCCATTTGTAGGGGAGGAGAGCGGAATGGGCCTCCTCGGAGCGGCTTGTCGCGAGAACCTCGTGACCCGCCTCGGCCAGGAAATCGCAGAAAGTCGCGCCCGAAAAGGAGTTTGATCCCAGAACGAGAAAACGGGTAGCTTTCGCCATTGCTTTTAGATTTCGTCGCGAAAGTTCATGAGCCATTGCACAAGCATATGGCCCGTGATGAGCTGCATGTCTTCGGCGATCTGCATGTCGTCGATGACGAAATGGATCGTCTTGTCGGCCAGGGCCTTCGCCGCGCCGCCGGAGAAGCCGAGAAGGGCGTAAGTTCTCAGGCCAATGCGCTTGGCTTCCGTGAGCGCTTTCAGAATATTGGGGGAATTGCCCGATCCCGAAAAGACGATGAGGACGTCGCCGGCGCGCGCCTGCACGGCGAGCTGGAGCGAGAAAATGCTGTCGTAGCCTTCGTCGTTGGCTAGGCAAGTGAGGACGGCGGGATTGGCCGGCAGCGCTTCCACGCATAAGCCCGAGCCCGGCCGTTTCGACATTGCATAAAGGAAGTCGTTGGCAAGATGCACGGCGTTGCCGGCGCTGCCGCCATTGCCGGCGATAAAGACCCTGCGCCTGTCGCGCCAGCATCCTTTGAGCTCCGCCGCCAGCTCGGCAAGCGAAGCGCAATCCAGACTCTCAATGACGCGCGCAAGCCGCATTCCGTAGCGACGAAAATGCTCCTGCGCGGCTTGGTTCTCGTCGACGCTCATGAGGTCTTGCCCGCTTGCATCCATCGAAGATTATAAAAGTGGTCCTCATTCTTAAGGACCCCCTGGCGATACAGTCCGACGAGCTCGTTGATGGCGTCGTTTACGGTTTTCTTCGGTCTGAAGCCCGTGGCGAGGAGCCGGTCCGAATTGATGCGATAAGAACGCGGGTCATTTGAGGGCGTCACCTTGATCTCGGCTGGCACGGCCGCCGCGACCTTCTCAGCGATCTCGCGGATCGCGAGATTCTCGAAGCCGGCGTTGAATACTCCCGCATGCTGCGGATGCTCTAGCAGAAAAATGTAGAGGTCGGTGATGTCGTCGATGTGAATGTTGGGGCGCGTCTGTTCTCCTCCAAAAACCGTGATCTCACCCCGATCGAGCGCCTGCATGGCGAGCATGTTGACCGACACGTCGAGGCGCATGCGCGGCGAGTAGCCGCAGACCGTCGCGGGCCTCACGATTTGCACGACCATGTCGTCCTTGTAGGAAAGCAGAATGCGCTCGGCGCACATCTTGGTCTTGTTGTATTCGGACAAAGGAAAAAGCTCGAGATCCTCGGTCACTTGCTCGGCGTCCGAGACGCCATAGACGCTACCCGAGGAGGCGTAGATGAAGCGACGGACGCCGGCCCGTTTGGCGCGATCCGCGAGCTGCATCGTCGCGAGGCAGCTGATCTCCCAAGTCAGCTTCGGATCGAGATCTCCACAAGGATCATTGGCGACGCTCGAGAGATGAATGATTGCGTCTATATCGGCAAGGTCGATCGCCGCTGCGTCGCGAACGTCCCCTTTGACCACGTCGAGGGCCGGGTGGGGCCGCAAAAAATTTCCGAACCATTGGATGTCGAAAGCGCGGACGCGATGCCCTCGCTCAACAAGTTTTGGAACAAGAACGGAGCCCTTAAAGCCGCAAGCTCCCGTGACAAGTATGTGCATCCGTCCTCCGAAAAGACCGCCCCAATCGACGCTGCTCGGTATCGCGCAGGGCGCTAACCGAGGCTCTTAGCTCAGTCATACGAGTGCGGCAAGAATTCGACTCTCATTGACAATTTTCCGACCCGATGGCAGGAGGCTTCGACGCGGCATGGACAAAATTAAGCGCTTTAGCGCGCTCGCTCGAAGAGAATCATTCGGGCGAGGAGGAATTGCGCCAGCCTCGATGCGCTGTAGCGATTCTGATCGCAAAATTGCGCCGTCAGAGAAGAAGAGGACATTTGGGGAGGCTCTTGGCGGTTTACCAGGGGCGCGCGAGTCTTCTTCATCTTGGCCTCCGTGAGCGAGTCATGAACAGTCAATCCACAAATTATAGAGAAGCGGTCGAGTCGATCCGCAAAGCGGCCGGCCCCGCTGCGCGAATCGCCTACGTTTCTGGCAATTTCAACATTGTGCATCCCGGCCATCTTCGGCTGCTGAAATTCGCGCGCGAGCAGGCGGACTTCCTCGTCGTGGGGATCTATCCTGACAGCAATCCAGGCGTCAGCATGCCAGTCGACTTGCGCGTCGACGGCGTTTGCGCCCTTTCCTCTGTGGACTTCGTCGTCCGTCTCGATCGTGACGCCGTCGGGTTCATCGAGGCTTTGCAGCCCGATGTCGTCGTCAAGGGAAGTGAATACGCCCAACGTCACAACGATGAGGAAACGCTCGTCAATAAATGGAACGGCAAGCTCGTGTTCGGTTCCGGCGAGATGCGTTTCGTTTCGCTCGGGCTTCTTCGAAGAGAATATTTCGAGACAAATCTTTCGACCATTCGCAAGCCGACTGACTACCCCGCGCGTCACGGCTTCGCCTTCGCTGAGCTTTCGGAAGTGCTCCGTAAGTTCAGCGCCTTGCGTGTGATGGTGATCGGCGATCTCATTGTTGATGAATATATCCAGTGCGACCCGCTGGGGATGTCTCAGGAAGATCCGACGATCGTCATCACGCCGATTGAAAGCACTAAATTTCTTGGTGGCGCCGGTATTGTCGCGGCGCACGCCCGCGGGCTTGGCGCCTTCGTGCAATTCGTCTCTGTCGTTGGCGCCGACGCAGACGCCGGCTTTGCGCGGGAGCGATTGGACAGCTTCGCCGTTCAGGCTGAGCTCATCACCGACGACACGCGTCCGACTACCTTGAAGCAACGCTTTCGTGCGCACGGAAAAACGCTTTTGCGCGTCAACCATCTGAGGCAGCATGCGGTTTCACCGAGCATCTGCGCTCAGATCATGGACCTGGTGCGCCAGGGCATAGAAGGGACAGACCTTCTCGTCCTGTCTGACTTCAACTACGGCTGTCTGCCGCAGTCCTTGGTCGACGCGATTTGCGCTCTCGCGCGGGGCAGGAACGTCATGGTCGCGGCCGACAGCCAGGCCTCCTCGCAATTTTCCGACATCTCCCGATTCAAGGACATGGCGCTGATCACGCCGACGGAGCGTGAGGCGCGTCTCGCTCTTCACGATTTCGACAGCGGCCTCGCCTATGTCGCAGAGCGGCTCCGAAACGTGTCGCGAGCCGAGAACGTCATTGTCACGCTCGGGGCGGAAGGATTGTTCGTTCGAGGCGTGAAAGAGGGAGAAGAGCTTGCGGATCGGTTGCCCGCTTTCAACTCCGCTCCCAAGGATGTGGCTGGCGCAGGAGACTCTTTGTTCGCTTGCTCCTCGCTTGCACTATGCGCTGGCGCGGACATTTGGCGCGCCGCCTATTTGGGGTCGATCGCCTCCGCCTGCCAGACGACGCGGGTTGGCAACACGCCGCTCACGCTGGCGGATGTGGAAGCCGAAATTTTTGCTCTGGAATGAGAAGGCCTGATCATGCGCGCGCTTCTTCTCGCGGCGGGCCTCGGAACGAGGCTGCGGCCGCTGACGGATAACACTCCCAAGTGCCTCGTCGACGTGAAGGGGCGCCCGCTCCTGGATTATTGGTTTGATGCGCTGTTCGCCGCGGGCGCCGAACGCGTTCTCATCAACACTCATCATCTTGCTGAAAAAGTGAGGGCGCATGTCGCGCATTCGCGCTTTCGAGATTCTGTTGATCTCGTTCACGAGGAGATTCTGCTCGGCACGGGCGGAACGATCCTGGCCAATCGCCACTGGGCAGGCCACAAGCCGCTGTTCGTCGCCCATGCGGATAATTTGACCAGCTTCCCCATGCGCGATTTTCTCGAGCGCCATGCGCGCCGACCGTCGGGCGTCCTTCTCTCGATGCTCGCGTTTCGCACCGACGACCCGCGCTCCTGCGGCATATTGGAGGTCAATGAGGCCGGACTGGTTCAGGCCTTTCATGAGAAGGTCGCCAATCCCCCGGGAAATCTCGCTAACGCCGCCGTCTACATGGTTGAGCCGGAGGTCATGGAGCTCATGGCGGGCTTCGGGCGAGAGAGCATAGACTTTTCAACGGAAGTGATTCCGCTGCTGATGGGGCGCATCCAGGCGCTCGACATCGCTCGCTATCACAGGGACATCGGGACGCCGCAAGCGCTGGCGAAGGCGCAGCTGGACTTTCCTTTCTGAAGTCCAACGCGCTTCGAAAAACCGAAGAAAGCGCCCCCGACGCGCCGCAGGATTGGCGACGCATAGCTGGGATCGGTGAGGCCATATATTGGCGGACCGGCTTGCGCTCGTCCGAGGCGAGCCGGAGTGGGGCCTCTCAATGATCGAAAACATCCGCATGCTCATCCTGCTGCTTGCCGTCTTGGCGGCTGCGACCATGCTTGCGGAGCGGCTGAAAGTTCCGTCGGCGATTCTCTTGGTGTTGATTGGGCTGCTGCTCTCGTTCTTGGGCGGTCTGCCCCCTTTGGAGCTCGCTCCGGAGGTCGTTTTGCTGCTCGTCCTGCCGCCTGTGCTTTACAGCGCCGCCTTCAACATGAGCTGGCGCGAGTTCCGCTTCAATCTGCGCCCCATCGCGCTTCTGTCCGTCGGCGGCGTCTTGTTCAACACTTTCGCGGTCGCGGTCGCGGTGTATTGGCTTCTCCACATGGACTGGGCGGCCGCTCTGCTGCTCGGCGCCATCGTTTCGCCTCCGGACGCCGTCGCGCCTCTCGCTGTGGCGCGAAAAATGGAAATTCCGCGGCGGATCCTCGTGGTGCTCGAAGGCGAGGGCCTAGCCAATGACGCCGTTGCGCTGATCCTTTACCGATTCGCAGTTGCCGCCATCAGCGTCGGCGTCTTCTCCCTCGGCGAGGCCGTCGGCGCATTCGCCGGCATTGTCGCTGGCGAGATCACCTGGGGGATCGGCGTCGCCTGGCTGATGCTGAGGCTGAGGAGGTGGGCGAACGAGCCGCGGATCGAAATCGTCTTATCGACTTTGACGCCCTTCTTTGCATTCTGGCCGCCAGCGCAGCTCGGCGGGTCGGGCGTGCTCGCGACCGTGGCGGCTGGCCTCTACACGAGTTGGAACGGTCCGAGGCTGATCAGCGCCGCGACGCGGCTGCAGGGCGTTTTTTTCTGGCAGTCATTCATCTACGTCATCGAAGGCATGGTTTTCCTCATCACCGGCTTGCAAGCGCGGGCCATCGCGAGCCGCATCGGCGAGTTCCAGCTATCACAGCTCGGCCTCTCGATTGCCGTCATCGCGGCGGTAACGATCCTCGCGCGATTCATTTGGGTGTTTCCCGCCGTCTATCTGCCGCGATGGCTGTTTCCCGCGATCCGGCGGCGGGACCCTTCGCCGCCCTGGCAATGGACCTTCATTTTGGCCTTTACCGGCGTTCGCGGGATGGTCTCGCTGGCTGCGGCGCTCTCCATTCCGATCGCGACCGCCGCCGGGCTGCCGTTCCCCTATCGCGACCTGATTCTGCTTCTCACTTTTGCGTTGATCCTCATAACCCTCGTGGGCCAAGGCCTCATGCTGCCATGGCTCATCCGCAGGCTGGGCCTCGCCCATGCGGGGCGTAAGGAACGCGACTCCGAGAGAGTCGAGGAGCGCCGGGCGCGGGCCGAGGCGGTGCGGGCGGCGGTCAGCGCGTTGGAAGAGCTAGCGACCCAACGCGATCCTTCGCCGGATGCGCTCGACATCATTCGTCTCCTGCACCAGGACCGATTGAAGCGCATTGACGAGCACGGGGAGGCCGCGCAGGCGGCGCCGCATCCTGCGGAGCTTCACGATGAAGTCGAGCGCCTGCTGATCGCGGCCGAGCGCGAGCGCATCAACGCGCTTTACCGCGTCGGCGAGTTGCATGACGAGGCGCGACGCCGCATCGAGCGAGAACTCGACATGCGTGAAGCTCGTCTTTTTCGTTAGATCACGCGGCGTTCAGACGGATCGCCTACTTCGCTTGCAGGCCCCCACAAACCCCCATCATCTCTGATCCCGATTTTGTTGGCCCGCTCGGCTGATCGCCCAGACATAGGACGACACCGCCTTGAGATCCCGCTTCGTCAGCGGCGCGCCGCCGAGCGGCGGCATCACGCCCAGAGATATCTTGGGATGGGGCACGCCCTTCTCGATCGTCGCTTCGATTCCCGCAAGGCTTCCGTCGCTCCAAAGCCATCGCCCTTTCGTCAAAGACGGTCCTTGGGGCGTGCCGCCGCCGTCGGAGCCGTGACAGCCGCTGCAGGAGCCCTCAGCCGCCTGACCGTGGAACACTCGGTCTCCCAAAGCTATGAGATCGGCGTTCGATCCAGGAGGGACGGGGAGTGAGGGCGGAGCCCGACCCGCCTCGGGGTCGACGCCCTCCGGCGGCTGGGCGGAGCTGGAGGTTGACGCTGCGCGGACCGGAGGCGCCGAGGCGACGCGGTCGGCGGCGCCGCCGACATGGACGATACGCCAGATCCGGCCATGCACGTCGTCGGCGATATAGAGCGCCCCATCAGGCCCTTCGGCTAAGCCCGTTGGCCTGAAGGCCGCCTTTTCCGGCTCCTTGGTCGCGCCGGCGAAGCCATCCGCGAAGACCACATAGGCGCCCGACGGCTTCCCGTCCGCAAGGGGCTGGAACACGACGTTGTAGCCCTGCTGCGGCAGCGGGGCGCGGTTCCAGGAGCCGTGAAAGGCGATGAAGGCTCCGCCGCGATACCCGTCCGGGAAGGCCGTCCCGCGGTAGATCAACAAATCATTCGGCGCCCAGTGCCCGGGGAACGCGGCGACGGGCGGCGTTCGGTTCGCGCAGTCGCCGACTTTATTGCCGCCGTCGCCCCCATATTCCGGCGCGAGCACGAGCTTGCCTTGCTGTTGATCGAAATAGCATTCGGGCCATCCATAGTCGGCGCCTTTCTCGAGAAGGAGAAGCTCCTCGGCGGGAAGCTCCGCGCTCTGCTGCGGCGTATAGAGACCCGGCCAGTTCTGGAACAGTTGATCGCGACCATGCTGCGTCACGAACAGACGACCCTGCTCGTCAAACGCGAAACCCTCGCCGTTGCGATTGCCGCTCGCATAGCGCTCGGCGGGCGAAAAAGCCTGATCGGTCTTGTTGGCGTCAAACCGCCATGTGCCGGCGCGGGTTTCCTTCTCGACGCAAGGGGTCAAGCCAGGGGAAAGCGGAATGCGGTTCGCTCTCTGGCAGGCGTTCGTCGCCGATCCCAAGTCAACGAAAAGCGAGCCGTCTCGGTCGATGACGAAGGGGTGCATCGGATGGTCGCCGGTGAGGGGAAGGCCGGAAACGACGACCTGCGGCGGCGCCTTCGGCGGCAAGGCGCCTTCCTCGAGGCGATATCTTAATATTCTGCCGTTTTCTTCGGCGTAGAGAGCGCCGTTGAACAGCGCAATCCCGCTGCCTCCGGTTCCTCCCTCTTGGACGGTCACGCCAAACCTCGAGACAACGTCTGCGCGGCCGGCGCCCTTCGTATCCTTCAAAGCCAGCAGGAAGCCGCCGGGCGGAGGAGGGGCGTGCGGAAAATATCGCCCACTCCAACTGTTGGCGTAGAGCGTGTTGTCAGGGGCGACGACCATGTGGCGGACGTGGCCGAGATTATCGGCGAACACCGTCGCGCAAAACCCCGGGGAGAGAGAAAGTCCGCCGTTATCGCTGTCGCAAGCAGGAGCCTTGCTCGCAGCTTTCGCGCCTGGGGCGAAGAGCGCGACCGCCGTGGCCAAGCCCAATAGGACGCGGCCGGCGTAAAATAGCTTCTTCATGCAGCCTCCGATCAGGACGAACGCGCGAAACGATAGGAGTCAAGCCGCGGGAGGGGCCCCTTGAAGCGGGAGGAGCCGCTTGAAGAGCGAGCAAATGCGACGCCCCTTCCGCCATTTATTGACCTAGAGCGAACTTCAAGCTCGCCAAAGTCACATTGGCGGCCTCGCCGCGCAAGGAAGAACGCCCCGCCGGTCCATCCGCGGTCGGGGCGCTCCTGGATCACGCGGCTTCCAGGCGGAATCGCCTGAAAGCAGAAAACGTGATCGATTCTAAAAGCTTAGAGCGCGATTTGTGCGAAAAACCGGTTTCCACTTTTTCGCATCGCGCTCTAGCGACAGCCGAAGCCATCGTCGGTGTCACGGGCAATTAAGTCAGCACGTCGAGCCTTTCAAGCCAGGCCGGGCCTTAGGGTGAGCCCTTATGTATTACTTAGGGTGAGCCCTTATGTATTAATTGTGCTGATAACAGCATAGTCTCGACAATGAGTTGTATAATTCCACTTAAACTTGATCTCCCCGGCGCGCGCGCCAGTTAATGCTGCAAGATTGGCCTTCGAGCAAGATTGGCCTTCGAGGAAGAGCATGACCTCCATCCGCTTCGCGGCCAGCATAGCCTTCGTCCTGGCGCTGACCATGCCGGCTGCGGCCGTCGCGATCAACCTGGAGACCCCTTTCGGCGCGGGCCTTGGTTGGCAAGCCTATCGGGCGGCGGGAACTCACGCCTATCCCCTGCGCGTTCTTGCTCCGCGCATCCGGATCGAGGGGATTTACCGGTCGAGCGGAGAGCAGGAGCGAGTCGCGCCGCAACGGTGAGGGCGCGCGACCGGGTTGAAGGCTGCGCCGGCACTATTCGTCACGCGACGTCGCCGCTACGATCCTCTCCAGAGCCAGCGCCTGGACGAGAGCGCTGCGATTTCAGAAATTCGAGAAAAGCCATTCGAGTCGGCTCGGAGACGAAATGCTCCATGCCTTCGGCGTCGGCTTCGGCGGCCTCCCGCGGGACGCCCAGCGCAAGGAGGATGTCGACGACGAGCCTGTGGCGCGCCTTGATGCGTTCGGCCAGCTCACGGCCTTCCTTGGTCAGAAAGATCCCGCGATAGGGCAGGCCAGTCGCGAGTCCTTCGCGCTTCAATCGAGCGATGGTTTTGATGGCGGTCGCGTGCGAGACGCCTAGCCGACGGGAAATGTCGGTGGGGCGGGCTTCGCCCGCCGTCGCCAGCAAGTCGGCGATAAGCTCGACATAGTCCTCGTGCAGCGCGCCCGACTGCGCCGCCCTCGTCTTGGTGAAGCGGCGCGCATGGACCTGCTCGGCGGGAAGCGCAAGCGCGGCGCCGCCTGCTGGGTCCCGATGCTTCTTGACTTGCTTCGCCATCTTAATCCGACGAACCCCGGCGTCCCCACGCCGCGCGTTTGTCGCGGCCGGGCTCACGCGCTCAAACCCATATTTAGCGCGCCGACGCCCAGCGCGCCTTCCGCTCAAGCGGAAACCTTCGAGCCATAATTCGCTCGAAGCAGAATATCCGCCTTGCCAACAATTTCAAGCTCACTACTTCTTTTGTAGCCGAAGCTACAGAGATTGACCCGCCCATGCGCGCCGAAGCCGTTTTGAAACCTCCGTCGCTGACTGCTCAAACCGTTGTCGCGGCGCAGCGCGCGCTCTCTGGCAAGAGCGGCGGTCTGCGCGTCTCCTTCGTTTTCGCCGGCCCTGCCGTGATGGCTTCGGTCGCCTACATGGATCCGGGTAATTTCGCGACCAACATCCAAGCCGGCGCGAAATATGGTTACGGGCTTCTCTGGGTCGTGCTGCTCGCCAATCTCATCGCCATGCTCTTTCAGGCGCTCTCCGCCAAGCTGGGCATTGCGACCGGGAAAAACCTGGCGGAGGTTTGCCGCGATCAGTTTTCGCCTCCGGTCGTCTGGTCGATGTGGGTCGTCAGCGAAATCGCCGCCATGGCCACCGATCTCGCCGAGCTGCTCGGCGGGGCGATCGGATTATCGCTGTTTCTGCATGTTCCGCTGCTCGTCGGCATGACGGCGACGGCCGGCGTTTCGTACGGCATATTGATGTTCGAAAAGCTGGGGTTTCGCCCGCTTGAGCTGGCGATCGGCGCTTTCGTCGGGCTGATCGGGCTTTGCTACCTCGTCGAGCTCTTCACCGTTCCCGTCGATTGGGTTCAAGCGGCGTCGCATGCGGTGACGCCGCGGATCGCTGATACGGGCGCGCTGCTCATCGCCGTCGGCGTCGTCGGCGCGACCGTGATGCCGCACGCCATTTATTTGCATTCGGGGCTGATGCAGGCGCGCACGCCGGCGCGCAACGATCAGGAACGGCGCCGGCTTCTGCGCTTCTCGAACCGCGAGGTGGTGATCGCGCTCGCTATTGCCGGCTTGGTGAATGTGGCGATGGTGGTGATGGCGGCCGGCGCATTCCATATTGGCCACAGCGAGGTCGCCGAGATCGAGACCGCCTATAACACGCTGACGCCGCTGCTGGGCGCTGGCGCGGCCGGCGTGTTTCTGCTGTCGCTGATCGCCTCGGGTCTTTCCAGCTCCACCGTGGGAACGATGGCGGGGCAAATGATCATGCAGGGTTTCGTCGGCTTCAAGATCCCCCTCTGGTTGCGTCGGCTCGTCACCATGGCGCCGGCCTTTGTCGTCGTCGCGCTCGGCGCTGGCGCGACCGAGGCGCTGGTGCTGAGCCAGGTGGTGCTGAGCATCGCTTTGCCGGCGCCGATGATCGCGTTGATCCTCTTCACCGGGCGCGCCGACATCATGGGAGTTTTCGCGAACAGCCGTCTGACCCAGCTCCTGGCGGCGGCGGCCGCCTGTGTGGTGCTGTCGCTCAATTTTTTCCTGATTGCGCAAACGCTCGGCGCGCCCATGCTGGGCGCGGGATCGTGAGACCGGCCCCGTGCGTGCACGGGTGAACCAATGACGGATTCGGCGAACGTGCAAAGAGAGGGCCCGCCGCCCCGGTGGGAGTGGCGCTGCTTCGCCGCGAGCCTCGCCGAGCTCGAGGCGAAGATCGGCGCCTCGGCGCAGGTTTCGTCTCGGCACAGCGAGGAGTTGTATCTCGCGAACGCCCGTTCGCCGCATAATGCGAAAATCCGGGACGGCTTGCTGGACGTGAAGCGCCTCAAGGCGATCGCGGCCACGGGCCTCGAGCTTTGGGAGGTGGTTCTGCAGCAGGGCTTTCCCCTCTCCGCGTCGACGATCGACTTCTTCTTCGCGGTTCTGGATCTGGCGCCTGCCGCGCCGTGTCGCCAGAGTTACCCGATGGACGCGTTTCTTGCCGACGTCATCGGCGCCGATCCCGCGTTCCGAACCGTCAAGATCGCGAAGGCGCGCCGCGTGTTTTCCTTCTGCAGGTGCAGAACGGAGTTCTCTCGGCTCTTGATCGACGGCGTGAGTCAGGAGACTTTCTGCATCGAGGATGAGATGCCCGAACGCATTGAGGCCGCGCTCGAGAAATTGGGCTTGAACCCCGCCGCCAACACGAATTATCCAAAGTTTTTCGCGCGTCTCGGGTCTCATGAGGCATAGGCGGGCCTAGAGCGCGATGCGAAAAATGGAAAAGGTTTCTCGCACAAATCGCGCTCTAAACATCAACAATCGCAGGCTCTACAATCGCCAGACCAAGCGAATTTAGCCGGGATGGGGCGCGCACGAGCGATCTGCGGCGCAACGAAGCAGGACGGCAACGAGCTCGTCCAGGTCGATGGGCTTGGCGAGGAAAGCGGTGGCGCCCGCCTCCGTCGCTTGGCGACGCTGCTCGGCCAGAACCCCGGCGGTGAGCACGATGATTGGCAAATGCGCGAGGCCAAGCTCCTGTCGGATGGTCCGCGTGGCCGCTAATCCGTCCATGACCGGCATCTGCACGTCCATGAGAACGGCGTCGAAATTTTCGTTCTGCGTGCTTAGATATTGCAAGGCTTGTTGACCGTCTCCGGCAAGTACGGCGCGGGCGCCTTCCCGATTGAGCATGCGTTCCACGACCTCCCGGTTCATCCGACTGTCGTCGACGACGAGGCATCGCAATCCCGAGAGCCGCATGCCGTGCCCATGCGAGGCAGCGGCGGGCGCCAAGTCTGTCGCCTGCGTCTCGGCCGAGCGCTCAAACAACGCTTCGAACCAAAAGGTGCTGCCAGCGCCCGGCGCGCTGTCGAGACCGATTTCTCCCTGCATCATCTCTACCAGCCGCTTACAAATCGAGAGCCCCAGGCCCGTGCCGCCGAAACGACGCGTGATGGCGCCGTCAGCCTGGGTGAAGGGCGTGAACAGGATTGCCTTTTGTTGCGGAGTCAATCCGATGCCGGTGTCTTGCACCTCGAATCGAAGGCGGACATGAGAGGACGTGATCGATCGCGCTTCGACGCGCAAAGTGACTTTGCCGTTTTCCGTGAACTTGATGGCGTTGCCGACGAGGTTCATCAGAACCTGCTCTAACCGCAACGGATCTCCAATCAGACCGCCAGCAAAGACAGGCGGCTCTGCGATATGGAGAGCGAGCCCTTTATTGAGCGCGGTCACCCCCAGGAGATTGGCTATCTGGGTCAGCAACGGCGCAAGCTCGAACGGCCGGGAATCGAGTCGCAACTGCCCGGCTTCGATCTTCGAAAAGTCCAATATGTCGTTGAGGATCTGGAGCAGCGACTGGCCGGCCTGGCGCAGCCCGCGCACCATCGCCAGCTGTTCTTGCGAAAGCGCTTCTCCCTCCAGGAGCTGCGCAAGTCCGAGCATCCCGTTCATTGGGGTGCGAATTTCATGGCTCATATTCGCTAGGAATTCGCTCTTGGCCGCGCTGGCGGCGGCTAAAGCGAGAGTCCGTTCTTGGACTTTGCGTTCCAGATTGGCGTTCAAATCGCGCAGCGCGCTTTCGGCTCCTTTGCGTTCCGTAACGTCGGCGACGGTGGCCTGCACAAATCGCTCCTCGTCGGTCGTAAAGGAGGCGAGCGCGACCTCAATGGGAAAAGTGGAGCCATTCTTGCGCCGACCGAGCAAATCATTGCCGCTCTGGCCCATTGCCCGGGATCTACGATCCCGAAAAAAGCTCTTTTGGAGAAGCGCGTGCTTTTCACGCACAGGTTCCGGGACGAGCGTGTTTAGCGGATGCCCAAGAAGCTCCGACGCTTCATATCCGAACATCTGGTCCAGCGCCGCATTGGTCATCTTGATGCGGCCTTCATCGTCGACCAGCAAGAGTCCGTTCGGACTGGATTTTACGATGGCTTCGAGCAACGACTTATTGCGCTGCAGCTCCCGGGTCCGGTCCTGGACGAGCTCCTCGAGATGTCGTTTGTATTTTTCTATCGTTTCGGCGGCTCGCTGGCGTTCTAGCACCCGCCCAATCTGGGCGCCGACGTGTGCCATCACCTGCAGCAAAGCGAAGTGGGGCTTTTTCGTGCTCAGAGAAAAGAACGCCAGCACTGCGCCGACCTCGTTCCCGACGAGCACGGGAAACGCAAATCCCGACTTGATGCCCAGCCCTTTGGCGAGTTTCGCCAGCATGAGATTCGGCGACTGTGCGATATCCATGGTCCAAACAGGCTTGCCGGTGGCGAGGACCTGACCCAGCAGGCCGACGCCGGGCGAAATCCGCAAGAGCTCCGTCTCGCGTGAGAATGCGATAAAGCGCTCGTCATCGCTGGCGCGCCAGATTTCAGTAAGCCTGAAACCATTCGGGGTCTCGCTGTCCCGAAGATAGGCGTGGCCCAGAGGCCAGCCGGTGAAGGCGCAGACCTCCCCGATAGCCGATTGAAGGGCTATGTCGATTGTGTCCGCCTGATTGGCCGACACGGCGACTTCCTGCAAGAGATGAACAGCCTGGTCCGCCGCCTCCAAGCGGCTATCGACCAAGGTCACAAAAATCGTTAGCGCCGCGATGAGAAGCGAGGCCGTGCCTGTCCAGCCGCCGAGGTACTGTGGATCCAAGCCCCCGGTGAGGTCGATTGGAGCGCCGTCGCTAGGGAAAATATGCGCCGCGGCCATGCCGGTGTAGTGCATGCCGGCCACGGCGCAACCCATGAACAATGCGCCCCCGAACTTATGCCAGCTGAGAAGCGCGGTTCCGCTTTTGGTCGTAACCAATGAGCCGGCATAGGCCGCGACGATGGCGAGCGCCACCGCGACAAAGACAGAAAGGACGAGGAGAAAGGGATCGAAAAGCATTCTGGCGTCCATCAGCATGGCCGCCATGCCCGTGTAATGCATCGCGGCAATGCCGAGCCCCATCAGCGCGCCGCCAATCATCAGATTCGATGTGTCGATCAAAGATCGACTGATGAGCCAAAGCATAAAGCCGCTCGCCACGATCGCGGGAACCGTCGACAACAAGGTGATGCGGACGTCGTAGGCGACTGGGATCGGAAGCCTGAACGCCAGCATGCCGATGAAATGCATGGTCCAAACGCCGACGCCCATCGTGAGCGCCCCGCTCAGCAGCCACCAGAATTTGGCTGTGCTCTTTTTCGTTGTGGCGATGCGTCCTGCGGCGCTCAGCGCGGCATAGCCCGCCAAGCAGGCGATAATGACGGAGGCGAGAACCAACAAAGGATCATAGGTGTGAGAAAGCTCGCTTGCCGGATCGCGGCCGGACTCGAGAAACCAGGACGGCATGCTAGCGGACCCATCTTCCATGACAGAGAGAGTATGCGGCGCTATCGCCGTTGCCGCTAGGGAATTTTCTTCGAGAGAACCGTTAAGGCGTCGCCCTTGGCGTGATCTTGGCCATGCACGAGACGTGCGACGATAAGGCGTGCAAGCGCAGCTTTTAGCTCAGCTCTGCGTTGACTCGCGCTGCGTCTCTCGCTTTGCGTCTCGCTGCGACCGGGATCAGTTTCATCGAATCGTAAATCCAATATCGTACGCTAGCCTTGCCATGACATTTGCTGTTGGCGCGGTCGTCGGCGCAACACGACGCTCTTCTGGCTTCGGGGCGTCGGGCAGAGCGCCAGCCAGGCAACCCGCTACTCGACCCAATGCGCTTGGTGTTCGTCGACGCGGCGCGTGAGCGCGCGTTTCTCTTCCTCTGGCAGAAACGCCGCGTGGAAGGAGTTGCGCGCGATGCGTGCGAGCTCATCGTTCGAGAGCCCCAGCGCCTTCTGAACGGCTCTGTAATTTTCGTTGATATAGCCGCCAAAATAGGCCGGGTCGTCCGAGTTGACCGTGACGAGCAAGCCGTTGTCCAGCATCCTGCGCAAAGGGTGGTTCCGGAGATCGGCGACCACCTGCAATCGCAGGTTCGAGAGCGGGCACATGGTCAGCGGCACGCGCTCTCGCGCAAGGCGCTCCATGAGAGCGGGGTCGTCCGCGGCATGGTTGCCGTGGTCGACGCGGGCGACGCGCAGCACGTCTAACGCCTGGCGGACATAGTCTGCGGGACCTTCCTCGCCCGCATGGGCGACTGTCAGCAACCCTGCGTCGCGCGCGCGATCGAAGACTTCCTTGAACTTCACCGGCGGGTTGCCCCGTTCCGCCGAGTCGAGGCCTACGGCGATGAGGCGGTCGCGATAATGTAGCGCCTGCTCCAATGCGGCCTTGGCTTCGTCGGCGTCGCGATCGCGCAGAAAGCAGGGGATCAGCCGCGAGCTGACGCCCAATCGCTCACGTCCGTCCTCCAGCGCGCGCCAGACGCCTTCGAATGCGGTCTCGAAGGCGACGCCACGGCTCGTGTGGCCCTGCGGATCAAAAAATATCTCGGCGTGAAGCACGTTTTGCGCATGAGCTTTTTCTAGATAGGCCCAGGTGACGTCATAAAAATCTTCTTCGGTTTGCAAGACCGCCATGCCTTGGTAGTAAAGGTCAAGGAAGTCTTGGAGGTTGCCGAAATCATAAGCGGCGCGCAGCGACTCGACGCTGTCGTAACGCAAATCGACGGCGTTGCGGGCCGCCAGCCGAAACAGGGTCTCGGGCTCGATTGTCCCTTCTATATGCAGGTGCAACTCGGCTTTCGGCAAACCTTCGATGAAGTCTGTCATAGGAGTGTTTCCGGGGCGGCCGGCCTCAAACGCACCGCGCTCTAGCTCGGCGGAACGGGACGGCAATGGCGATCGAAGGGCATATGTCTCCGCGGCGAAGCGAGGAGGTGCGGATGGCGAGCATACGCGTTCTTTTTCGCGAGGCGGAAATCGCCGCGCGCGTCGAAGCGCTCGCCGGCGAAATTGTGCAAGCGATTCCTGGCGATTTCGTCATGGTCGGCCTTCTCAAAGGCGCGGCTTTCTTTGTCGCCGACCTCGCTCGCGCCTTGGACCGCGCCGGCGCCTGTCCCGAGATCGAATTCCTGCGGCTGAGCAGCTATGGTCTCGCCACGGCGAGCAGCGGCGAGGTGCGTCTCTTGGGTGACCTACCGAGCGGCATCGAAGGACGGCGTGTGCTTCTCATTGACGACATCGTCGACACGGGCCGCTCGATTGCTTTTGCCGCCGCCTCATTGCGCGAGCGTGACATCGGTGACCTCTGGACCTGCGCGCTGCTCGACAAGCCGCAGCGAAGAGAGGTCGAAGTGCGTATCGATTTCATCGGTTTTCAAATCGAGGATGTGTTCGTCGCCGGCTATGGCGTCGACCACGCGGAGAAATATCGCCATCTGCCTTACATCGGCATCGTGGAGTAATAGTCGTGGAGCAAGGCGGCGGAAAAAGCGAGTCGCGCGTTCGTCGCTCTCGTTGAGCGAAGGGCGCGCGACTCGACGTCGCTGCGCTCCCGTCAGGCGGCGACCTTGTGGCACTCGTCCGCGCAAGCCTTGCAGGCGTCGCCGCAGGCCTTGCACTCCGAGTATTGCGGGAACTTGTCGCATTCCTTCTTGCACGCCAGGCAAATGTCGGCGACGGTCTTGGCGAAAGCCGGCGTGAAGGACGAATTGACAGCGGCGAGCGTTTCCAGCGCGCGGCAGGCGGCGATGAGGTCGTAGGAAGCCTTCGTGCAGTCGGCCATGCTCGCATCGTTCATCGACAGCATGCCGAAACAGTGACGCAAGCAATTGTCACCTTCGAGGACGCATTTGCTGGCCGACTCGCTCAAGGCCTTGTATTTCGGCGGATGCATGTGCTGCACGCCCGTCGCGGCCTCTTCCGCAATTGCCGGCACGGCTGACAAGACAGCGGCGGAGGCGCAGAGACTCGTCATAAACTCACGACGTTCCATCGAAAATTCTCCCCTTTTAGCTGGCCTGCTCAATTGAACAGGCGCCAGCTAGGTACAGCATCACACTTAGAAACGCGACTCTGACGGGCAAGCATGCGGCGGCAGCGCGCTTCGTCACGAAGGGTCCACCTGCGCCGCGTCGCTTGCTTGGGCAACTGATTTATGATAGAAATTCTATTAAATAGGCTGACGATGCAAACTGCAGGAAGGAGAAAGCTGTGGTTTCTGTCAGACAGGTCAAGGCGGCGCGGGCTTTGCTCGCGTGGTCGCAAAGCGCGTTGGCCGAAGCTTCAGGCGTCTCGGAGCCGACCGTTGCGCGTCTCGAAGCCCAAGAGGGTGATCTTGGCGGACGCGCAGAGACAGGCGCCAAGATTATCGCCACGCTCGAGGCGGCGGGCGTCATTTTCCTTGCCGAGAACGGGGAGGGCGCGGGAGTCCGGTTGCAGAAGCAGCGGGGTTCGGCTCCCATCTCAATAGCCGTCGAGGATCTGACCGCTGAAAACGACGAGTGAGAGGCGTTCGCCCTTGGATTCGACGCGCGGGCGCCCTACCTGCTTACCAGACCTCCTTAGGTAACCTCGGCCCGACCCGGATCCGGTCGGGCCGATTTTTTTGCGTCGACGCGGCGCCCTTGGGCGAGAGAGCCAAGTCTTGGGCGAGAGAGCCAAGTCTTGGCGCCGCTCTCATTTCGTCAAGCGGCGTAGATTCTTGCGCACGCGCTTTTCGTAGACGCTCAGGGCGCGCTTCGGCGCCAGATGCGCCTTGCCCGAGAGCACGGCTCGCGCCGCAGAGACGCTGGCCTGCTGGGCCGCGCGGACCTTCTCCTCGACCATGCGCCGACTCTCCGCCTTTGCGCCGGCGCCCGATGCGATTTTGGCGAGCCGCATGGCGATGACGAGATTGGCCTCGAAGCCCATCCTCACGGTATCGGCGAGAAGTCCGGGCCAATTGGGACGTTTGCGCGCCATCTGGCCGCCCCGTTTTGCAAGTTGCGTGCGAGCGAGAACGAGCTACGCGGCGGGCGGAAGTTTCCCGCCCGGCGTTGATTTATCGACCGCCGTCGGAAGGTGCTCCGCGAGATATTCGGCGGCCTGATCGATCGGGACGCCCGTCGCAGCGGCGATCTTCTTCAGCTTTTCCGATCCCAAGGCTTTTTTCACGTCATCGGCGTTTATCGGCAGATTCGAGCCGTCGCCGATCCAGGATTTCACCTGCTGTCCATAGCCGGTCTGTTCAAGCTCGGCGGCGACGCCCTCAATCCCGCCATGACTTTCAATGTAATGCTGCACGACCGCGAAAGCTCCGGCGCCGATGACGCCGCCGAGTATTCCATCCAACAATCCCATGTTTCCGCTCCCTGAGTTGCTTCTCCAAGTGTGCGCGCGTACTGAAGGTCCTCGACGAGAAGCGACATTAGCGTTTGGCTTCAGCGTTTGGCTTCGCGACATTCGAGAACCATTGCGCAAAATTTTCCCGCCACTGCTCTGAGCGCCCGGCAGGCGTCGTCACGCAGCCTTTTTCATGAGGGAATTCTTGATGAGACCAACGATCACGGTGACGATTGCGCCCGTCACGCCGCCTCCGACGGCCTGGCCAGCCGCGGCCGCAATGTCGAAGCCGCCCGGCGCCGAGGCGGCTCCTGCGAGAGCGGGGATGACCGCTTGCAACAATTGGCCCCCGATGCCGCCGCCGACGGCGCCGCTGATGGTCTTGGCGATGGGACCGAGATCGATGTTTTTGAGCAACCCGCCGGCGGCGTTGCCGCCGATCGCGCCCGCGATGAGCTGAATGGCTAAATCAGTGAGTACGGACATGTCTCGCCTCCTTTGATATAGCGGCGGTTGCTCCGCTCCCTCAACCTGCGCCGAGCAGGATGATCGCGATCCATAATAGCGTAATGACTTCGAACATCAATTTCGCCCTTTACCTTCGATGGGTCAACCAGAGTATAGATAAGCTTAAGAGGGTTCTCCTCGGATCGAAAAGCCTCCGCCGGAGGCGTCCGGCGGAGGCCGCGCAGCGCGCACTGTTTCAAGTTGAGCGGATTACGCCCACAGGCGGCGCAGCGCGGCGCCGATGTCGCCCGTCCTGGCGCTCAATCCCAAGAGGATCAAGAAGCCGAGGCTGAGGATTCCCGCTCCGGGGACGGGCGCGGGGCTCGCGAGCTCCACCACCACCGAGTTCAGGTTGGAAACCCACCGGCCATGCTTGCTGTCATTGGGGGAGAGGGTTCGCGCGATCGCGTCGGCAGGGAAGTCGCTGCCGGTGGAGGCATAGGCGAGAATATTGTTCAAGCTCCCGCCAAACGCCGGATCCAACTCCGCCAGGGAGTAGGTCACGACATATCCGTCCGTGGCCGTAAACTCCACGATCTGACTGGTCACCGAGCCCGGCTGGCTCGTGTTGACGAAGTTGAACAACGGCGCGCCCGTGTAGGCGCCGCCGCCCGCTGAAACCTGCACCGACGGGAGATTCTCGAGAGCGGTAATGTCATAGGAGCCGGCGCTGTTGGTCAGCCCGGAAAGCGTCACAGCCGTCGATTGGCCTCCTGGTCCTGCGGCCGCTGGCGCCCATCCGATCACCAGCTGCGTCAGATTGGACACGTCCCGGCCCGAGGCGCCCGGATTTGGATCGATGAGCGAATAGTTGCCGCCACTCACGGAGATGTAAGGCGCCAGATTCGTGCCGCCGAAGCTCGGATTGAGCTCGCCCAGTGAGAAGACGGACTCCGTGCCGCCGCCGAAGGCCATCACATAGCCGCGCAGCTGGGAGTTTTTGCTGTTGAAGCCCACCGGGGTCGGAATCGCGGCGCTGCTTACGATGTTCCACAAGCTCTCTCCCGGCGTCGGCGTGACCGAGCTGGGCAGGCCGGGGCCGTCGACCGCCAACTGGGCCTGCGCGGGCGCAGCGGCCATGCTGAGGGCGCCGACGGCGAGCGCCGCCGGCAGCGCGCACGCGATCAACCGTCGGAGGCGTTGCGAAGATCTCTTGTTCATTCCGGGCTCCATTGCTCGACGCGCGCCGCCGGGGCTCGCGGCAGGCGTCGGCTTGAAGTTGGTGTTCGACATCGTGGGTCTCACGTCCCCTGACGGCGCCTTGTGCACCCCGCTCGACAGCAGGGGACAGTCGCTATTTATTTTATTTATATGACGTAGCGTCGTCGTTGACAATGCAAAATCGAAACCAAACGAACTATTCCTGCGTGCTTTATAAATATAATGGCTGCGTTTCTGAAGCTTTTCCTCGCGCTAAAATGCGCCAGCCTTTGGGGGGAGGCTCTTCTGACGGCGCCTTTCTCAAAGGCGTCGGTCGCGCGCACTCAAAAGTGGAAATATTGGGCTGACTTTCTGCGTAATCGATCTGTAGATGATCTGCTTCGCGCTCAAGCTAAAAGGGTTTCTGGTTGGAGCAAAGCTGGGAATTTGTGCAGATCCGATTTTCTCGGACGGTGTTGCAATTATGTCACAGCGAGCAGGATCGCGCCTCTCTCCGCAGCAGAAAACTAGGCCCCTTAAGGCCGTCGGCCGGAGACGAGGCTGACGAATTTCTGGACATTATCGCCCGCCATTGCCGCCGCAGTCGACGCCGAGCGATCTGCTTCAGCGGAGATGTCGTTTGTTGCGGCTCGCTCTGTACGAGGCGTTGGAAGCGGCGGGCTTTGCGGAGGGGGGCCGGACTTCCTCTGGCTTCGCCGAGAGTGTCGGCGCGCTATTCGATGTCGCTTGCGATCTGGCCGAAGGCGGCTCGGGGTTGTTCGTCGTCCTATCCGCCCTCGGCAACGTGTCATAAACGAGCGCGATGGACTCCGGGCCGACGCTCACCTCTCCACGAAAGGCGTTGTCCATGGCGACGGTGAGGAAAATCACGGCGGCGAGCATCGACGCGAGGATGCCGCCGAGGATCAGATGGACATGCAGTTCCATGTCCAGCAACCAGATCAAGGCGATGCTCAGCAGAGCGCCAAAAAGGACCACTTCCCACACCGTGGCGGGCAAACCGAGGGTGACATTCGCCAGCCGTTGCCGGCGGAGTTCTAGAAGGTGATTGAATTGGGTCAAAGCCTCCACATGGATGATTTCCTCGCTCTTCTTGCTTGGCTCGAATGCGAACAAAGTCGTCCCGAGCGCGTTAACGCGTTCGGTGCCGCCATTGGGGACAACGCCCTTGCGTTGCTCTGGCCAGTCGTCCTCGATCGTTTGGCGGGTGTATTCTCGTAATTGATCCAACAATTGGCCCCGAATAGCTTGGGGATAGGCGCTGAGATCGCGTGAAAGCGCTCCAATGCTGCCGGCTTCCTTGTCGACAAGGTCGATCGTGTTGGAAAAATTCTGATAGCTGGCTACGGCGATGAGGCCGATCAAGAGGCCGAAGAGCGCGAAGTACCCCGTCAGCGCCAAACCCACCATATCGTTGGTGCGTCTATCGCTGTGGATCCGGGCATGAATGGTCGCACGGGCAACAAGTATGCCGCCCCAGGTCAGCGTGACAAGCACGCCGACAAACAAGAGACCCATCTGCCAGCTCGGGTAGTCATAGACCCAATACATCGTGAACATGATGAACAGCCTCGTATATTTTGGCGAGGTTCAAATCTCCAGAGCGGGATCGTGGACCGCGCCGCCCTTTGCGAGATTGATCTGCTCGCGGATCGTTTCGCTCTTCACGCGTAAAGGAAAGCCACGACGCGCGCCGGCGCGGCGGATGCGGCCTTGAGGCGCAGCGGAAACACCGCGACGTCGAAGCCGTGGGTCGGAAGCTGATCGAGACCGCGAAGCTGTTCCATTTGCCAATAGGGCTTACGCCGCCCGACGAGATGTCCCTGCCAAAAGATCGTCGCGTCGTTCTTGGCCTTGGCGTCCTTGATCTGATTGCGGAAGGGACGATCCCATCCCCATTGGTCGACGCCCATCACGAGGACGCCTTTGTCGATCAGCCATTCGGTGGCTTGCGCGCTCATGCCGGTTCCGCTTTTCCAGTAGTCTTTCGTTCCCTGCAGCCGATCGCGCCCGGTCATGATCAGCGCGATGACGCCCGGCCCGAGCGTCGCCCCGCTCGCGGCTAAGCTCGCCTCCATGTCGGCGACGGTGATCTCCTCGCCGTCCTCCTTGTGGCGCATGTCGAACACGACGCCGGGGCCGAAGCAAAGCTCGAGCGGCATCTCGTCGATCGAGGCGGGACGGCTCCCGTCGGCGAGCGTCGGGCCGTAATGCCAGGGCGCGTCGATATGCGTCGTCGAATGCACGCCCATCTTGGTGATCGTGTCGTCCGCCCAGCCTGCGAAATCCCTGGGGAAGAGCCGGAAGGGAAGCCCCAGCAGCCGCACGAGCCAGCGCGCCTTGCCATGCGCATAATGCTTGATCTTCACGCGCATGAAGAATGGTTCGTTCGGATTGTCGAAGATCTCCTTCGAGAGATCGACGATGCGCTTGGGGCGGACGGCGGTCATGAGGCCTCTTTCCATGAGAACCGACTTGTCATTGCGCTCCAAGACGGGATGCGCGCGAGCTTGTCTCGCAGCACATCAACCGCAAGAGCGCCATGCGAGACGTCGACGACGCCTGGGTCCGTCACTTTACCGATCCCGCTCGACGATTTCATGCGCGATCTCGCCGACGCCTTCGATCACGAGGCGCAGGCGGTCTCCGATTTTCAGCCAGCGGCCGATCTCCATGCCGCTGCCGCCGGTCGGCGTGCCGCTACCGAAAAGCTCGCCGGCGAAGAGCGGCTCGCTTTGCGAGACGAAGGCGAGCGCCTCCCCGAGAGAATAGCGCATGCCGGCAAAATTGGTCTCGGCGACGCGTTCGCCGTTGATCTCGACATGCGCCTCGAGCCGCGGGAGGCGCGGCAGGATCTCGTCCTTCGTAACCGCCGTCTGCGACATGGAGCTCAAAAAATGCTTAGCCTTTTGTGGGCCGAAGCCGCTCTGCATCTCGTCGCGCTGCACGTCGCGGGCGGAGAAATCGTTCAACACGACGAAAGCGCCGATCGCGGCTTCCGCCTCTTGCGGCGTGGCATTGAAGAGCGGAGCGCCGAGGACGAAGCCCAACTCCAACTCGTAATCGAGCGCTTGGGAATAAGCGGGCGCCGCGACCGGCGCGCCGCTTGGGACGAAAGAGAGCGCGTTTCCCATGTAATAGATCGGCTGGCGGTAATAGAGCGACGCGGGCCTGAAGGCGGGAAAGTCACGGCCCGTGAGCGCTTCGTAGGCGCGCGCGAGGCGAAAGGCGCGCGGCGCGAAGCGCCTCGCCCAGCCGCGCGCGGCGTCGATCGCGTGGCGCTCGAAGAGCATGAAGTCGCGAAAGGAGAGCGGCTGGAAGGGAAGCAGCGGCAGGGCAGGGGAAAGACCGCGCTCCCTGCGCTTTGCGAGCTCCCATTCGGGCGAGAAAACCGAAGACGGCGCGTCGATCTTGCGCCATTCGTCGTTAATGCGCGCTTGCGTCTCAATCGAGCTGCCGTCAGGCGAGAGCACGCGATGGAATTGCATGTCGTGCTCCTGGAAATGGGGACCGGACGTTAAGCAAAAAAAGCGAGTTCGTGGGGCGCGGGGTCCCCGCCGAAAGCGGCGCGCTTCGCGCATCCTTAACAAAGGCCGCCGCTCGCCAGGCTCGCCGCCATCAGACGAATGGCGCAAGCTGCGCCTGCAGCGCTAGGGGAGGACCGGGGACGGCGCGCCTACTTCCCCTCCCTCGCAGCCTTCACCGCATCCTCGAGCCGCATCTCCGCCGATCCAGGCTTTAGCGGCTTCTGCTGGCTCTCATGCGGCGCCCAGCCGGAGAGCCAGACGATCTCGATCGTCGCGCGCACGCGGCCGTCGGGATCCGAGAATTTTTGGGCGTAGATCTCTGCGGCGCGCAGCAGCGCCCTTCGCGGCAGCGGGCGGCGCGCGCGCAAGACATTTCCTGCGCCCATCAGATGAAGCTCCGCGCAGAGCGCGAGCATCGAGTCGTAGCGCAGGGTGAAGCTGTCCACATCCGTCACCGGCAGCGCGAAGCCTGCCCGCTGCAGGAGGGAGCCGAGATCGCGCATATCGACGAAAGGCGAAACGCGCTGGCTCGCGCCGCCCGAAATCTCGCTCTCGGCTTCGATGAGCGCCTGGCGCAGCTCGAAAAGGCTCACGCCGCCGATCATGCAAGCGAGGAACAGCCCGTCCGGCGCCAGCGCGCGCCGGATCTGCGCGAAGGCGCCGGGCAGATCGTCCACCCATTGCAACGCGAGGCCCGAGACGACGAGATCGAGCGAGGCGGCCGCGAAAGGCAGGGCCTCTTCGTCCACGACGAGCCGCAGGCCCTGTTCCTCTGGTCCCAGCGCGAGCGCGGCGCGCATCGGCGCCGGACGTTTCGGCGTCGTGAGCGCGCGCGCGAAATGCGGCGTCGGCGTGCCGAGATCGAGCGCGCGCGGGAAGGGACGCTTGATCGCAGACAGACGATCCTCGAGGTCGTCGGCGGCGCGCGCGATGAGAAAATCCGGCGCGCGCTTGTCGAGGGCGCGAGAGAGCCTTCGGCGCAGAAGCCTGCGATCGAAGAGGCGAGGCGGGGGCTTTTGCATGGCGTGAGATCGATCTTGATGGGAGCGAGGCTCGGAGAGCGGACGGCAGTGTTGCGACGGCGCCACAGTAAACGAAAACTTAGGGTTACCGGGTAACCGGGATCGCATTTTAATTTCGACAAAAGCATGGCCGAAGTTAGAATGTCTCCTACCTTGAAGGTTTAGCCCGCAGCGTCGCGGGCTTCGGGTGATGGAGCGGGGCGATGATGGTGACGAAGCTCGTTTTGCGCGCAGCTCGGTTGCGCGCGCTCAATCTCGCGCTGGCGCTGGCGACGGTCGTCGGCCTTGGCGCGGCTGCACCGCAAAAGGCTGAGGCGGGCGCCAGGGTCTCCTTCCTCGACTCGGTCGCGCCGGGCACGATCGTGATCAGCGCTCATCAGCGCCGTCTTTATCTCGTGAACGGCGACGGAACCGCCATGTCTTATCCGATCGCCGTGCCGAAGCGCGGCAAGGAATGGTCCGGCTCTACCTATGTCGCTTCGATGCATGCGCATCCGGACTGGTCGCCGCCGGAGGCCGTCAGGCGCGATCATCCAAACCTCCCCGACGTCATTCCCGGCGGCTCGCCGCACAATCCCATGGGCGCGCGCGCGATCGTGCTCGAGCGCAACGAGGTCGCGATCCACGGCACGACGAACAAGATGCGCGCCTCCATCGGCTCCGCCGCATCCTATGGTTGCATCCGCATGCGCAACGAGGATGTGTCAGACCTCTATAACCGCGTCAGCGTCGGGACGCCGGTGATTATGGAGCCCTGAGGCGGTTCCCAAAGCTGGGCGGCGATTCTTTGTCGTCGTGTTCAGGCCGACACGCTCTGCCTGAGAAGTTGCCGAGCGCGTCCGATTCCGAGCGGCGGAATACACGACCGCGCTCCCTGTCCTGCGCAAAATTGGCGGCGCGGTCCGAAGGGCCCGCGCCCTTTCCTTTTGGGGCGGACGCCGCCGGGGCCGTTATCCCCAAATCTTGCTTGTGGAGCGGAGCCTCGCCGACTTTACCTAGAGCGGCGAATCCAGCAGGCTCCTCCAAAGACGGAAGCGGCCGGGGGCAAGGTTTCGGAAAGTTCGCCTAATCAAGATTTTCCGAGTATTATAGTCGCAGTGAAGACGATTCGAATGTCGTCGCGTTCCGCTCGTTAGTAGATCGAGCGACCGCACTGCGCCTCTTTCCTCCGCCGTCGCGTTCCAAGACCTAGAAACAAGGGTTGGCACATGCTCACCGCAGCCGAACAGGACACGATCCGCTCGCAACATCCCGTCGACGTGGTGGAGCAGCTCGCCGCCAGCAACGACTGGGTCTTCGACCGGGAGGAGGAGGATGAGATTGCGATCTCGGTCACGGGGCGCTGGACAGAATATCGCGTCGCTTTCACTTGGCTCTCCGACATCGAGACCCTTCACCTTTCTTGCGCCTTCGATCTGAAGGTTCCTGAGCGGCTGCGCGGAGAGGTCGGCGCGCTCGTCGCGGCGATCAACGAGCAGCTCTGGGTCGGGCATTTCGACGTCTGGCGCAAGGAGGGCGTGGTGATGCATCGGCATGGGCTCATGCTCGTCGGGGGCGCCGAGCCCTCGGGCGCGCTCTGCGCCGCTCATCTCGACAACGCGCTGCAGACCTGCGAGCGCTACTATCAGGCGTTCCAATTCGTGCTCTGGGCGGGGAAGAGCGCCCGGGAGGCGCTTGAGGCCGCGAGCTTCGAGACGAAGGGCGAAGCGTGACGCAGACGGCGGAAAGGGTTGTTTTCCTTGGCGCAGGCAAGATGGGCGCGGCGATGCTCTCGGGGCTCGCCCGCGCGGGCGCGCCGGGGTCCGTCGAGGTTATAGAGCCGCACCCGAGCATCGAGCTCGCGGCGCTTTGCAACGCTCAGGGCTTCGTCCTTTGCTGCAGTCCCCCCGCAGGAGAGCCGCCGGCCGGTACAGTGCTGCTCGCCATCAAGCCGCAGATGCTCGAAAGCGTCGCGCCGACGTTCTCGGCGCTGGTCGGGCCGGAAACGCTCGTCGTCTCGATCCTCGCCGGCAAGCGGATCGCCGATCTTTCCGCAAGGCTTGCCGCGAAAGCCTTCGTGCGGGCCATGCCCAACACGCCGGCCGCGATCGGCCGCGGGATCACCGGCGCCTTCGCCAACGCCGAGACCAGCGAGGCGCAGCTCGAGGTCGCGCAGCGCCTTCTCGAGGCGGCGGGCGATGTCGTCTGGGTCGAGCGCGAGGAATTGATCGACGCGGTGACGGCGGTCTCGGGCTCGGGGCCGGCTTATGTTTTCCTGCTTGCCGAATGTCTGGCGGCGGCGGGCGCCGCGGCGGGCCTGCCGGAGGATCTGGCGGCGCAACTCGCCCGCGCGACGGTGAGCGGGGCGGGGGAGCTCATGCATCGATCACCGGAGCTTTCGCCGGCGACGCTGCGCGAGAATGTCACCTCGCCAGGAGGCACGACCGCGGCTGCGCTCGCCGTGCTCATGGCGCAGCAGGACGGGCTTGCCCCGCTGATGGCCAGCGCAGTTGCGGCCGCCAAGCGCCGGGCGGCGGAGCTGTCGGGGTAGGAGCGAGAACGGCCCTGTCCCCTCCCCCGCCATCGCGGGAGAGGGGACCCTAACGATCGGCCTTCCGCGCTGTTGACGGGAGCGCCGAGTCCGCTCCCTCTCCCGCTTGCTGGGGAGGGTTGGGGAGGGGGAGCTCCCTCACCCCGGCAGGCGCACGGTCGCCGTCGCCATCGCCGCGACGCCCTCGCCGCGGCCCGTAAACCCCAGCTTTTCCGTCGTCGTGGCCTTCAGCGCGACGCGATCTTCCGCAACGCCCATGATCTTCGCGAGGCTCGCGCGGATCGCGTCGCGATGCGGGCCGATTTTCGGCGCCTCGCAGATCACCGTCGCGTCCACATGGGCGATCATGCCGCCGCGCGCCTTCACGCGCTCGACGGCGTGCTGCAGGAAGATCGCGGAGGCCGCGCCCTTCCATTGCGGATCGGAGGGCGGGAAATGCGCGCCGATGTCGCCCTCGGCCAGGGCGCCGAAAATCGCGTCGGTGATCGCATGCGCGAGCACGTCGGCGTCGGAGTGACCCGCGAGCCCCTTCGCGTGCGGAATGGCCACGCCGCCGAGATAGATCTCAGCGCCCTCGGCGAAGGCGTGCACGTCGAATCCCTGGCCGACGCGCACATCGGGCAGGGCGGCCAGAAGCTCGTTCGTCGCGCGCAAAAAATCCTCCGGCGTCGTCAGCTTGAAGTTTTTGGGGTCGCCCGCGAATATATGCACCGACGCGCCCGCGTGCTCGGCGACCATGGCGTCGTCGGTGAACTCGACCTTGGAGCCGGCGCAAGCGCGATGCGCGGCGAGGATCAGCTCGAAGGAAAAGGCCTGGGGCGTTTGCACCCCGCGCAGCCGGGCGCGCTCCGGGGTCGAGACGACGCAGCCCATGGCGTCGACCTCCTTGATCGTGTCGCCGATCGGCACGCCCGGCGCCGCCGCGCCGAAGTCGCGGGCCGCGTCGATCGCCCGCTCGATGAGCGAGGCGTCGGCGAAGGGGCGGGCCGCGTCGTGGATCAGCACGATCTTGGGCGGAGTCTCGAGGCGCGCCAGCGCCTCGAGGCCGTTCCTCACGCTTTCCTGGCGCGAGACGCCGCCTCTAGCGGGATCGGCCAGACGGCGGCGCGCCGGCTCGGAAAGCTCGGCGGCGCAAGCGTCGAAGGCCTCCCCGTCGTCCGCGTGAATGACCGTCTGCAGAAGAGCCGAGGGCGCAGCGACATGCAGCGCCTCGAGCGTGCGCGAGAGAAGACTCTTGCCCAGCAGCGGCCGATATTGCTTGGGCGCGCCCGCGCCGGCGCGGACGCCGCGTCCCCCGGCGACGACGAGAAAGGCGAGAGAAGAGAGGGCGTTCATGCGCGAAAGCCTTGTCGCCTTTTCGCAGTGACGTCAATCGTCAGCGCCGCGCCGCCCAGCCCCGCTCGGGGCGCATTCTCGAGAGAGCTGCGCTGGCGTCGCGAACGTGGTTATGTTCAAAAATGCAAGGCGCTTTTCTCGCAACGCTCTGTCTGGCGCTCTCTGGCCCGCTTCTCGTGGCGGCGGCGACAAGGAGCATGGCGCGGCGAGGCGCGCTAAACCTTGCGAATATAGGGGCTCAAATCCTTTTGGCGGCGATAACCGCGGCTGCGATTCTCCTCTGCCTTGGCCCCCTGCACAAAGCGTTGGCCAGCATTGGCTTGTCGCTCCCGACCTGGCGCACGCCGCTACTGGCCTTGGCGCTCGCCGCATCCTTCATTTGGTTCATCGGCCCTTGTCTGGCGAAGGGGCGCGAGTGGCTCGGAGCCACAGGCTTCGAGCAGGGATTTGCCGAGTTGCGGCAACTTCGGCTCTCCACGCTCGTCGCCGCCGTCCTGGTTGTCGCGACGCTCGAAGAAGCGCTCTACCGAGGGGTTGGTTATAATTTGCTGATGGAATGGGTCGGGCCCGCGGCCGCGCTCGTCCTCGTGTCCATCGCATTTTCCATCGCCCATATCCCCCTCTGGGGGATGGCGCCGTCGCTGACCATCGGCCTGCTCGGCGGCGGCGTGTTCACCGCGTTTTACGCGGCGACCGGGGATTTGTGGGCGAACGGCCTGGCGCATATCGCCGTGGATATGGTCGGAATCGTCATGCCGTTACGTGATCGCGATAGAGCGCGCTGATCCAATCGCTTATGCTAGCCGCCATCCGCTGGCGGATCGGATATAGGGGGCCAATAGATGCAGCACAGCACGCTTTTCGCGCCGATCATTGCGCTGGTCCTGTGGACCTTCGTGATGTGGGCATGGCTTTACGCGACGCGCATTCCGGCCATTCGCAAAGGCCGCGTCAAGCTCGATCCCGAGCAGACGAAGGAGGCGTTCAACGCCCAGATTCCCGCCCAAACGCGATGGAAAGCGGATAATTACAATCACCTGCTCGAACAGCCGACGCTTTTCTACGCGGTGGCGTTAACGCTCGCGATGCTCGGCGCCGGAGATCTCATCAACACAGCGCTTTCCTGGAGCTATGTGACGCTGCGCGTCGCGCATAGTCTCGTGCAAGCGACCACGAACATCATCCTGCTGCGCTTTTGGATCTTTGCCGCGTCATCCCTCGTCCTGCTTGCCCTCACGCTTCGCGCCGCGGCGCTCGCCTTTTAGAGCTTGCCGCTTCGCGCTTTCGTGGACTATTGGCAAGCCGCTCGAGCGGCGAACTCCTCCGCCTCCTCCCCCAGCGAAAGCAGACGCCAATAGAGCTTCGTGTAAAGCTTCCGATGCGCCTCGCGCTGAGCGGCCGAGGTGCGCGTCAGCGCGCCATGCACCGGATCGAGATGGTCGAACTTGCGGCCTGTGGCGTCTTCGAGATTCTCGTAAAACCAGCCGCCCGGTCCGAGTCGATCGTTTAAAAACACGCCCTCGCCGCCAATCGGGTGCCGTCCGGCCAAGAAGGGATAGCGCTGCGAGATCGTATTGACGCAGCCGTCATTGGCCCGCCATTGCTCCATCGTCAAATCGCCCTCGCCCCAGCCGTCGATCGGCGGCGCCGCAAACTCCCCACGATGGCAAATATAAAGGCCGCCATAGGGCTGTCTCACGATCATCGCGAGATCCGGCCGTTCGACCGGCGCGAGGAAGGGCAGGCGCCGCCCCGGCGACGTCGCGCAGGCGACGAGGGAGAGATAGTAGCTTTCCTCGAAGGTCTCGCAGTGCTCGAGCGTGCGGCGCGCGCCGTGCAGCGTCATGTCGTGGAGAAGATTGTCGTCGCTCGCCGCAAATCGACCGAAAGCCGCGCGATCCGACCCCTCGCCCATCCCGGTCCACTGGTCGAGATGGAGATCGAAGAGCGGCGGCGAGCCGAAATGCAGCACGCGCGAGAGCAGCGAGAGAGCCTGGCCGACCAGGGCGCTGGGGCGCGCCTGCAGGCGACCGGTCGCGTCATTGCAAAGGTTGTAGGCCAGCGTCGAGCCGTTGAGCGCGCCGGCGATGGAGACGATCCCCTCGATCCAATTGGCGTTGGAGCCCACGCCCCAAAAATCCTGCGCCAGGAGCTTCTGGAAGAGCAGCGCGGTCGGCGCGCCGGCGCTGTGGCCGATAAGGATGACGGGATTGTCCTCCGACCAATCGCTCAGGAAGCCGCGCCCCGTGAAGTCGCGCGAGAAACGCGCATGGCCGGCTTCCTCGCTATGCGCCTCGCCATAGTCGATCCGCGTCCCCTTGATCTGGGCGAAAACCTCGCAGGCGCGATCGTGCAGCGAGCTGATCGGGCCGCATTTCGCCTCGAAGACGCGGAAGGGGGATCCCATTTGGCGCAACGCATCGCCCCAATAGGGATAGAGGCCGCCGAGGTCCTCGGGTCCCCAGCCGCCCATGCCATGAATGAAGACGATTGTTCTCGCACGCACCGTCGTCGGCCTCCCAGCCGGGTAAATGCGCACGGGGCGCTCGGGTTTAAAGGGAAGGGGCCCATTCCTACGCAATTCCCTTGATAAGATTGGGCTGAGGGGCAAGGCGTTCAAGGGCCGGCGTCGTCGGCCGCATCGCTCGATTCAGGGAGAATCATTTGACAAAACTGTAGCTTATGTAAAAATTGCACGCCTCATGACGAATCAGCGCAGCGCATGGCTCGGCGCCGGGCTCTTTTGAAGAGCGCGCCACGTTCTCTTGTAAGGGGCGCGGCGCAGATTTTAAGAGCGCCGCACGAATCGACTAACTCAGCACGCAACCAATTTTCGAACGCACGCAATTATTAATAAGTCGTTAATGGGGAGCCTGGCCCTTTGGGACTATGCGCGTCTTTCGTGGCGTCCTCCGAGATCCCGGGTTGCATCGCTCCCGGCGTCGTGAGGGAGCAGGACGAAGTTTACGAGGTCCTTGCCGACCACCGAGAGTTCCGCGAATTGTCGTTGCGGGTCTGAGCGCTTTACGCGGCGAATGCCTCCCCTTTGTCTAAACAAGGAGGCATTCGCCGCCATTGACCCGGACGCCTCCCGCTCGCCATGCTCCGCCTGTCTGATTCTGGAGCATATGGCGTGGCGTCTCTTAAGATCTCGGAAAGCTTTCTCGGCGTCGAAGCCTCCGTGATGGGGCGACGCTGGTCGTCGCGGCTCACGCGCGAAGGCGAGGGGCTCGCCGAAGCGCTCAGCACGGCCCATGGCTATGACCCGCTCCTCGCCCGCGTGCTCGCGGGGCGCGGCGTCTCCGTGGAGGCGGCGCCGGGCTACCTTGCGCCGAAGCTGCGCGATCTGCTGCCCGAGCCTTACAGCTTGCTCGATATGGAGGCGGCGACCTTGCGGCTCGCGGAGGCCATCCAAGCCCGCGAGCAGATCGCCATTTTCGGGGACTACGACGTCGACGGCGCCTGCTCCTCGGCGCTTCTCGCCGAATTTCTGGTCGCCGCCGGGGCGCCCGCCCCCTTCATTCACATTCCCGATCGCATCACCGAGGGCTACGGCCCCAACGTCGAGGCGATCGAGGCGCTTGCCGAACGCGGCGCGACGCTGCTCGTCACCCTGGACTGCGGCACGGTGAGCTTTGAGCCGCTTGCCCGGGCGCGGGCGCTCGGCCTCTCGACTCTCGTCATCGACCATCATCAGGCCGCGGAGGCGCTCCCGGATGCGCTCGTCGTCAATCCGAACCGGCAGGATGATCTCTCGGGGCAGGGGGCTCTCTGCGCCGCGGGCTTGGTCTTTCTGACGCTCGTCGCGGTTTCGCGCGAATTGCGCAAGCGCGATCATTGGGCTTCGCGCGAAGCGCCCGACCTGCTCGAGGCTCTCGATCTCGCGGCGCTGGCGACCGTCGCGGACGTCGCCCCGCTTACGGGACTCAATCGAGCCTTGGTCGCCGGAGGGCTCGGCGTCATGCGGGGACGCCGACGCCTAGGCCTCGCGGCGCTGATGGACGCCGCCCGAATGGATGGGCGACCGAGCGCCTGGCGCCTGGGCTTTGTCTTGGGTCCCCGAATCAACGCCGGGGGGCGGATCGGCGACGCCGGACTCGGGGCGAGGCTGCTTTTGGAGCGCGACCCAGCCGCCGCCCTGGCTGGCGCGCGCGAGCTCGACCGGCTGAACGGCGAGCGTCAGGCGCTCGAAAAGGCGACGGTCGCACTGGCGATTGACGCCGCGGAGGAGGCGTTGGCGCGCTCCAACCGGATCTCCTGCCTCGTCCTTGGCGCCGCAGATTGGCACCCAGGCGTGCTCGGCCTCGTCGCCGCAAAGTTAAAGGAGAGGTTTAAGATTCCTTCATTTGCACTTAATTTTAAAGGAGAAATAGCTTCTGGTTCAGGTAGAGGTTTAAGTGGCGTCGATCTGGGAAAAGCAGTCCGGGGCGCTGTCCAGAAGGGGCTCGCCGAAAGAGGCGGCGGCCATGCGATGGCGGCCGGCGTGACGGTCGCCCGCGACAAGCTCGACGCCTTTCGCGACTTTATGAATGAGACTCTGGAGAGCGACGTCGAAACCGCGCGGCAAGCGGAGGGGCTTTGGCTCGACGGCGCCGTGACCGCGCGCGGCGCTTCTCTCGAGCGCCTGCGGCTCATTGAGCAGGCCGGCCCATACGGGCAGGGTAACAGCGAGCCCGTCTTCGCCCTTCCGGCGCATCGCCTGGCCTTCGTGGCCCCGGTCGGCGACAGCCATTTGCGCGCGCGCTTCACCGCTGGCGACGGGGCGGGGGTCGACGCCATGCTCTTCCGCGCGGCCGACACGCCGCTCGGCGCCGCGCTGAGCAAGGGTCGCGGCGGCGCCTTCCACGTCGCGCTGCGCCTGTCAGTGGGGGAATGGCGGGGGACGGAGAAGGTCGACGCGCTGCTTGTCGACCTCGCGCCCGCATCGAGCTCGTGAGGAGGCTCCGGGTTCCGGCGCCTTGGAGAGCGAACAAGCAGCCTGATCCTTCGAGCCGGCCTGGGAGCCTCCAGAGCATGTCACGGAATAGTGCGAAGCGGTTTTCCGGTCAGGACATGCTCCAATCTTTTGATTTGGCGCGATTCCTTATCGCTCGAACGATTCCGTTCGAGCGATAAGGAATCGCGCTAAGCAAGACGATGGGCGGCGCCGTTTCACCCGATTGGCTGCCCTCGCCCCAATTCCACCCGAATTTGGGAGCCTCCTGTCCCGGTTAAGGATTGGGAAGGCATGTCTCCCCAAAGCCTTAGAGGATTAACGTCCAGGTAAAGCGCTGGCCTCAGCTTAACGAGGGACGTTGGAGAGACGCCCGCGACGCTCCTTGAAGGGCTCGGGGCGACATGTGCGCAATGGGAATGGGACGGCATGACCCCGATTTTGGTAAGGTGGCGGTCCTTCGCCGCAGATGCGGCTCCTTTCCAACCAAGCCCCAAGCTGGTTGTCTGCCTCGCCTTCTCGACGCTGCTTTGCGGCTGCGCCGGCCAGCCCGCCCGGGACTTCGTCCGAGAAGCGCAGATTGATCCGCGCTATGGCGTGCGCCCCAGCCCGCGCGTCATCGCGGAGGGCGAGGAGGTGCCCGAAGGCGGCGGCCATTATCAGCTCGGCAAGCCCTATCAGATCGCCGGCAAGACCTATTATCCGAGCGAGAAGCCTTATAAGGCCACGGGTCTCGTCTCCTGGTACGGCTCGGATTTCCATGGCCGCCTCACCGCGAATGGCGAGGTCTTCGACCGCAACGCCGCCTCCGCTGCGCATCCGACCATGCCTTTGCCCAGCTATGCGCGCCTGACCAACACCCAAAACGGCTATTCGATGATCGTCCGCGTCAACGACCGCGGCCCCTATCACGGCCATCGCGTCATGGACGTCTCGCAGCGCGTCGCCGAAGAGCTCGATTTCCATCGGGTCGGCACCGCGCGCGTGAAAGTCGAATGGATCGGCCGCGCCGACATTAACGGCGGCGACAAGGCGATGCTGCTCGCATCCGTCCGCACGGACGGATCGCCGGCCTCGCTGCCGCCGCACGGCGGGCCGCTGACCCAATTCGCCGAGCGGGCCCGCGAATCCGTCGTCGCTGCGGTAGAGCAGGGGGAAGACCACCTGCGTTCCGTCGTCGACCGCCAACCCGAGGCTTCGGCAGCCGCGCCGGAAGAAGACGAGGCGCCGACGCCGCCTCGCCGTCCGGGCGCCGCGCAAGCCGCCGAGGGCGTGCCGGTGAACGCGCCCCTGCCGCCGACGCGCCCCTTCGCGCTCGGCCGCGCGCCGACCAAAGCGTCGCATCACACGAAGCTCGCGCAGCGGTAGGCACCGCTCAAAGTCGCGCCCCTAAATTGGACGGCGCCCTTAAGGTGATGTTCCGCCAGCCGCCGTCGTCCGCGGCTCGAAGCGGAGCCGGGAAGGGCGTGTCGCTGCTGTTTGGCCTCAACCCATGCGCGATTGGGCGCGTGTCGGCTGCGCGTAATGAGCTTCGAAGACCATGCAGTCCCGACAATTTAACGTGGCGGCGCATTTCGGCGAAAGCCTCGCGGCCAAATACGATCGTCGGATTCGCTCGTTTTGTCCGAGCTACGACGCCCTGCACCAAATGATTGTCCCATGGCTCCAGGGGCTGCCTGAAGATTCTACCTTTCTCTCGGCCGGCGCGGGCACAGGCGCCGAAATTGCCACGCTTGGCCAGAGTTTTCCTTCTTGGCGCTTCGTCGCTGTCGATGCTTCGCTTGAAATGCTCAACGCCTGTCGGCGCAGGGCGAGCGAAAGCGAGATGACGGACCGCATCGAGTTTTTCCACGGCCGGCTGCAAGAATATCAGTCACCGATGCGGGCTGAGGCCGCATCCTCGATCTTTGTGTCCCACTTCATCAAAGGCGAGAAAGAAAAGCTCGCTTATTTCCGTGCTATCGCGACGAATCTAAAGCCTGGCGGCTTGCTCATCATCGCTGACCTATTTGGAGACGAGAGTTCACCCGAATTTGCACAGTTATTAAACGCATGGCTGCTGTCCTATGCAGCGCATGGGGTGTCTGCGGAGGAATTGGCGCAAGACCGCAGCCACATCGACAGAGACGTCGATTTCATCCCGGAGAGGGAACTTTTTTCCCTCCTAGGCGAGGCGGGGTTTGAACGCCCCTTGCGGTTCTATCAAACTTATTTGTTTGGCGGTTGGGTCGCGTTGAAATCCAAGTGAGACGCGGGCGATACCGTCCGGTTCGCCCAGGCGATCCTCCCTAAAGGCAGCGTGATCTAACGTTCTCCTGGACCTTTGAGCTCGACGACATTTCCCTCCGGGTCCGTGATGTAAAGAGAGGGACCCGTGCCTTCAGCGCCATAGCGAAGGGCGGTAGGCCCGGCTTCCACGCCCTTGGCTTCGAGATGACGGCGGATGCTGGACTCATCAAAGGGATCGACGCGGAAGCACAAGTGATCCAGATTCCGGCCTTCCTTCCCCGGCGCGGCGCCTCCAGCCCGCCCAAGTTCCCCATCCACAGACACAAGATCGAGAAGAGAGCGGCCCGCTCTCAACTGCATCAGGCCGAGCGCTTCCTGTCGCCGTTCAATTGTGCATCCCAGAACATCGCAATAGAACTTCAGCATTGCGTCAATGTTCGCAACACGCAGCACGAGATGGTCGATTTCTCGGATCTGGATCATGGGGGATGCTCCTCGCGTGGCGGTCAAGCGGCAGTTCCTTCGTTTGTCATTTGACCTGCATTCCTTCGGAATCACTCTATTCGACGGACCGGCGCCTCGTTGAGGCTGCGAGCCCAGGCCCGCAGGGAGCCGTTGGCGAACCGCTGTGCTAAAGAGTGATTTCGCGGTCGCCCCCTAACTAATCATAGCTTTTTTTGAAGCGTCGTTGACAGGGAAGCGTTCGACGGGCATGAGGACGGCATGGTCGATGTCGCGAACCCCTCGATGTTTTATTGGTGGCGCTCCTACCGATAGGAGCGGCGCGTCGCCATGAGTCGACCCATGCCGCTGCGATGACGCCGGCAGGGTTCTAAATCCCTAAAAATTCCTTCCATCCCGGCGATATGGCGGCGGCGCCTCCAACAGGAGAGCGCGATGAAATTATCCAGCATCATACCCTGGGGCCGGAATTTCGACGAGTATCGGACTATGTTCGCTCTTTCCAGCGCAGACCTGCAGGGTCGCGTGCTGGGGTGCGGCGACGGGCCGGCGAGCTTCAACGCCGAGGCCGCGGCGTCTGGATTCCGCATCATTTCCATAGACCCGCTCTATGTTCACACCGCCGCGGAAATCGAAGCGCAGGTCCAAGCGACATTCGACGCCGTAACGTCTCAGCTGCGCGCGCAGAAAGACCAGTACCTTTGGGAGCGGTTCACCGATCCGGACTCGCTTGGCGAAGCGCGCCGGACGACCATGCGACGATTTCTCGACGACTACGAGAAAGGCGAACAGAACGGCCGCTATGTTGCGGCCTCATTGCCGCAGTTGCCCTTCTCCGATGGGAGCTTCGATCTCGCCCTGAGCTCTCATCTCCTGTTCTTGTACTCGGAACAGCTGCCCCTCGCTGCACATATTGCGGCAGTCCGTGAATTGCTCCGAGTCGCGAGGGAGGTCCGCATTTTTCCGCTGCTGACCTTGTCGGGCGAGCTGTCCCCACATCTCCAACCGGTGTGCGCGGCGATGCGCGGTGACGGATATGACGTCGAAAAGCGAAACGTCGACTACGAGTTCCAGCGCGGCGGCAACGTCATGCTTCGATTGCGGCGGGCTTCCGAAACGCTCGACCGAGCCGAGTCCTGACTGACAGCGAAGAGGCCGTGATGACCGCATCTCTTTTCATTTACGCCGGAACCTTGGCGCTTGCCGCGGCCACGCCGGGTCCCGCAATCGTCTCGATCATCACCACAGCCATCGCAAGGGGTTGGAAGCCCGCTGCGGCCCTCGCTCTAGGGGTCGCCCTCGGCGACCTTCCTTTGGCAATGCTCGTCCTGCTCGGTTTGGCCTTCGTCGCGCAATATCTCGGGTGGTTCTTCGGGCTGATTAAACTTGTGGGCGCCGCCTATTTATTGTGGCTGGGCTTGCAGCTTTGGTTCTCGAAAAACGAAGCTATCGACAGCTCAGAATCGGTAGAGACGCGCGGCGCCCGGGATTTTCTCATGGGATTCGGCATTTCGCTCGGCAATCCGAAGGCGATATTCTTTCACGCTGGCGTGATGCCGCTGTTGCTGGATTTGGGCCATGTGACGGCTCTGGAAGTCTACTCCGTGGCTCTCATCATTCTTTGCGTCGATCTCGGGGTATGTTTCGGCTACGCCATTGCCGGGGTCCGGGCGCGCGGCTTTTTTCGGACTCCACGACGTGTGCGATTGATGAACCGCGCCGCCGGCTCAGCCATGATCGGAACCGGGATACTCGTTGCGTCTCGCAGCGCGTGAGGGAGGCTCGGACGTGGCGCCGTCGTCCCACGCGCTGCGCGGCGCCCGGGCTGCGCGGGATTGAAACCGATTGCCCGCGAGCCGAAGGACTGGAGGGCAAGAAGTTCCCAAGGCGCCAACCCTTGCAACCGATTGCATTATTATGCGAGGCGCCGCATGTTCTCCGCGCCGTGCTCCCCGACGGCCGCAACGTGATCGACGCTCATGAGCAAGTTGAGAGCCCTCCTCGCCGCCGCTTTCGCGGCGCTCCTGCTTCACGCCCCCGCCTACGCGCAAAATTTCCAGACCGGCTTCGCCCATGCGATCCTGATCGACGCGAACTCCGGCGCGGTCCTCTACGAGAAGGGGGCCGACGATCTCGTCGCGCCGGCCTCGACCGTGAAGATCATGACCGCCGAGCTCATCTTCCATGAGCTGAGCGAGGGCCGCCTCAAGCTCGACGACGAATATGCGATCTCCGATCACGCCTGGCGCGACGGCGGCGCCAAGTCGCATGGATCGGCGATGTTCGCCAATGTGAACTCACATGTGCGAGTCGAGGATCTCATCCGCGGCCTGGTGATCGTCTCCGGCAACGACGCCGCGATCGCGCTCGCCGAGGGCAATGCCGGGTCCGAAGAGGCCTTCGTGATGCGCATGAACAAGCGCGGGAAGGAGCTCGGGCTCACCAAGTCGAGCTTCGGCAATCCCTGGGGGAAGGCCCTGCCCGATCAGCAGGTGACGGCGCGCGAGATGGCCCTCTTGGCCGAGCACATCATCAACGATTACCCTCAATATTATCACTACTTCGGCGAGCGGGAGTTCTTGTGGAACAAGATCAAGCAGCCCAATCGCAATCCGCTGCTCAACATGAACATCGGCGTCGACGGGCTGAAAACTGGCAACATCGATGAGAAGAGCGGCTACAACATCATCGCCTCCGCAGTGGAGGAAGGCCGGCGGCTGATTCTCGCGGGCTTTGGAGCCAAGACGGCCAAGGACCGCGCCGAGGAGGCGCGCAAGCTGCTGCAATGGGGCTTTCGTAATTTCGAAGACAAATTCCTGTTCAAGGCCGATGAGCCGATCGGCTCGGCGAAAGTCTATGGCGGGACCCAAGGCTCGGTTCCCGTCGCGACGAAAATGGACCTGCGCGTGCTGCTGCCGCGCACGAACCAGGACAAGCTTTCCGGGCGCATCGTCTATGAGGGGCCGGTCGTTGCGCCGGTCCAGGCCGGACAGAAGATCGGGCGCGTGGAGATCAAGCGCGGCGCCAATGTGATCCTCGAGCAGCCGGTTTATGCGACCGAAAGCGTGGAGCAGGGCTCGTTGCCGACGCGCGCCTTCGACGCGGCCTATGAATTTGCGGCCGCGACGATCCACGATCGCCTCGATCGCCTCAAGAAGAAATGAACGCGCTGGGGCCGCACGCGCCCGGGCGCCTGATCACCTTTGAAGGCGGCGAAGGCGCCGGAAAGTCGACGCAGATCCGCCTTCTGGCGCAAGCTCTGGAGCGGGCGGGGCTGCCTGTCGCCGTGACTCGAGAGCCGGGCGGCACGCCTTTCGCCGAACGCCTGCGCGAGCTCCTCCTCGATCGCAAGACGCAGGACCTCAGCCCCCTGAGCGAGGCGCTGCTCTTTGCCGCCGCCCGGATCGACCATGTCGATAAAGTGATTCTTCCTGCGCTGCGCGAAGGGGCCTTCGTGCTCTGCGACCGTTTCACCGATTCGACGCGCGCCTATCAGGGCGCGATGGGGGGCGCGGATATGCGCCTGCTCGAGCTGCTCGAGCGGATCGCCTTGGGCGAGCGCCAACCCGATCTCACCATCATTCTCGATCTGCCCCCCGCCGAGGGTCTCGCGCGCGCAAGCCACAGGGGCGGCGGGGGGGACCGTTTCGAAGCCCGAGAGCTCGCCTATCACGAGGGTTTGCGGCGAGCCTTCCTCGACGTCGCCAGACGCGAGCCCATCCGCTGCCGCGTCATCGACTCGACGCGGCCGAAGGCGGAGGTCGCGGCGGAAATCCTGCGGCTTGTGTCGAGCCGCTTTCATGCGCCGCTCCTCGACGGGCTCGCGGCGAGATGAGCCGCGACGCTGCGGGGCCGCCCGAAAGCGATCGCTTTCCCGGCGCGCCGCATCCGCGTGAGAACCTGAGCTTTTTCGGCCATCCGGCGGCGGAGCGCTCGCTTCTCGACGCCTATCGCCGCGACCGGCTCGCGCAGGCCTTCATCCTCGGCGGACCGGAAGGCGTCGGCAAAGCGACGCTCGCCTGGCGCTTCACGCGCTTCCTGCAAGCCCATCCGGACCCCAAGGCCGCAGCGGTGCAGGAGGCGTCCTCCCTCTTCGTGCCTCCCGAAGCGCCAGCGGCGCGACGCATGGCCGCGCAGGCGCTTCCCGACGTCTTCTGCTTGCGCCGAGCCTGGAACGAAAAAAGCCGGAAGCACTACACCGAGATCAGGGTGGAGGACGTCCGCGAGGTCACGCGCGCCTTCCACAGCGCCTCGGGCGTCGGCGGCTGGCGCGTCGCGATCGTGGACGCCGCCGACGAGCTCAACCGCTCCAGCGCCAACGCGCTTTTGAAGATCATCGAAGAGCCGCCCGAGCGGGCGATCTTTCTGCTCGTGGCGCACCGCCCGGCGCGCATTCTTCCCACCATCCGCTCGCGTTGCCGCAAGCTGGCGCTGGAGGCGCTCGCGCCCGACGAGATCTCCGCCGCGACGCGCAGCCTCGGCGCGCCCTGGGCGGAGCTGTCGGATTCCGAGATATTGCGTGCGGCGGCGGCGGCGCAGGGCTCGGTGCGCGCCGCGCTGCGCCTGTTGGACGGAGAGGGCTCGGCCTTCGACGCCACGCTGCATGCGCTCTTTGCCGCTTTGCCGCGGGTCGACTGGCCGATTGTGCATGCGCTCGCCGACCGGCTGACCGGACGCGACAATGAGGAGGCTTTCGAAGGTTTCGTGCGCGCGCTGCAAGGCTTCCTCGACGCCCGCGTGCGCGCGGGAGCCGTACGAGGCGCGGCTGCCGTGATCGGCTACGCCGAAGCCTTCGACGAGATTTCGGCCGCCGTGCGAGAGACCGAGGTCTTCAACTTCGACAAAAAGGCGCTCATCGTCTCGATCTTCGCCAGGCTTGAGCGGGCGGGGAGGGGGTGAGGGGCGTGGGGCCTGGTGAGCAAGCGGCGACTAAAGCGCGCCTCGTCCGAATGGCTGGAGCGGAGCCGGCGTGCGGCTTCTTGACGAGACCGCGCGAGAGCGCCAGCCGGGCAAGATGACCCGCTCCTTCGGCTTCCCGCCCGTCGCGCGCAAGGATGCGCGCGTGCTGATTCTCGGCTCGCTTCCAGGGCAAGCCTCGCTCGCGGCGCGCCAATATTATGCGCAGCCGCAGAATAGTTTCTGGAAGCTGATGGGCCGGCTTTTCGGGGCCGGTCCCGAGGAGCCTTACGAGGAGCGGTTGCAGCGCCTCGTCGACGCGCGCGTTGCGCTCTGGGACGTCTGCGCCAGCGCCAAGCGGCCCGGGAGCCTTGATCAGAGGATCGATAAAAGCAGCATCATACCCAATGATTTCAGGATTCTATTCGAGACGCACCCGGAGATCGGGGCGATCTTCTTCAACGGCGCAACGGCCGAGCGGCTCTTTTTGGCGTTGGCGCGCCCGACACTTCCTGACGTCCTTTCCGGAATAGCGATGAAGCGGCTGCCCTCGACGAGCCCGGCGCATGCGGCGGCGAGCTTCGCACAAAAGCTCGAAGCCTGGCGGGAGGTGGCCATGGCCGTAACGCCAGGGATCGCCGCTGAAGCGCATCCCCCTGTCGGAAACACTCGTCCTTGATCGAGCGAAGCGGCAAGGCCGGGTTGTCGTCATGAGATTCGACCCGCTCGCGCCTCTCGCGCCTGAATCGACGCCTCTCAGCGCTTCCGCAGCTCGATGGAAATATATAGGTACTTTCACCTATCCAAGCGCAAAAGGCCTCCATATGCTTTTTGTGTTCTACGTATTAGTACCGATCCTGAATTCATCGACACGTGTTATCGTTCTAAAATGCTACGTATATTCCCTTATATGGATGCTTTCATACGTAATTGTACTTGTGTGTGGCATTTATGCCACAGTCTATAGAAATTTAATCTATGAGTACAATGCGGATTGATTTGCGGGCATCGACTGGTAGCGTCGCCTGCGGTCCTCATCGGAGGAGGCGGGCCTTTATGCCCGCGACTTTTTTTTGAGGGCTTTCTAGAAAGCTTGAACAGGAGATTCTGATGAAAAAGCACTTCTACGTGCTGGCGACGGCGAGCGCTTTCGCGCTCGGCGGCGCCACGGCGGCGAACGCTATCGTCGTCGACCTCACCGCAGCAACAGACTTCAGCGGCACCTTTGTCGCCACCTCCAGCAGCACATTGGTGGAAATCGGCGGCCCCGCCGGAGTCACCGGCGTTCAGCAGCAGGACAAGCTGTTTGACCACTTCGCCTTTACAGCTGGTGACCTGATCCAGTTTACCTTCAACCACGTGGGGACCCAGGACTTCCACACGATCACCATCGACAATCCCACATTTTCGACGGTGGGCGGTTCGGTCGGCTATACCGTTTCCGTGACGTCGCCGCTGGCCGTTCTCGACAGCGTCTCGGGCGCCGTCGTGCAAACGCAAGGTAGCGTGCACGTGCTCACGACGCTCACGCCCAACGTCGGCGCCGCCGGACCTCTCGACTTCAACGTCACCGCGCCCCCGCCAGTCTACACCGGAACCACGGTGGCTAACTTCGCGCCCGGCACCACCTCGGTCGGCGTGGTGGACACGTTGACGCCGGGTCTTGGGGGAAGCACCGTCTCTGCCGTCTCGAACAGCTTTGTCGAGACCCTCGCATCTCCCGGCCCGGTTCCCGGCGCCGGCCTCGGCGGCATGGTTGCGCTGCTGGGTCTGGGCCTCCTCGCCCGGGCGCGCGGCCTCGCGGCGCGCTGATCGCCGACGTCAGCCGGCTTAAAACCGAGCGCCCAGTCCCTCGCGGGGGCCGGGCGCTTTTCGTCGCGAGGCACGCGCCGAAGCACAAAGCCCTTTCGACGCCGTTAAGGCGCCGCCTTCGACAAGGCGGCGCGGCGGCGCAATGCGGCGGCGAGACGCTTCGCGTTCACGCGCATTTTGCGGACTGTGGCGCCAAAGCCACACTCTCAATAAATTCTCACTGGCGCCGACTTCCCCTGCGTTGACTGTGAAGCAGTGTTCGAGGAATGTCCCCTCAAGTCTCGCGCAGGCTGCGTGGGTTTCACTGAAACACTAAAGAAAGCGGCGATTATCATGCAGACAACCAAACTCTCTCTCGTCGCCGCGGTGGCGGCGTTCATCGCGTCTCCCGCCGCGGCGGCGAGCGTGGACATCTCGGGCCTCACCAACGCCGATATCCAGGGCTATACGAACGGGAGCAACTATCCGCTCGGCGGCAGCACCGTCACGATTAGCGGAATCGGCTTCCAGCTCACCACGTTGAACGGAAACCCGAACAGCACCGGCGTGATACAGACGCCTTCCGGCGATTCTTCCTTCACGATCAACGTCAACCAAGCGAACGTCGGCACGGTCTACACCTTGATCAATTCGGGTTTTGGCGTTCTTGCCGGACAGAACGGCGCGCTGGTTTTCGCCGACTCGGCCGGAGACTCCTACACTTACAATCTGACCGAAGGTGACAACGTCCGCGACCACTATAACGGGCTCTACATCAATACTGCGCCAAATATCTTCGGCACGGCGCAGTTTAATGGCGACGTCCGTCTCGACGCGCAGAAGATCGTGCTCCCGGTCGGGTTCGACAGCTCGACGCTGACGACGATCACCTTCGAGGGGTTGAACGCGGGAATAGCGGGTGGCGAGCCTTTCCTAGCCGCGATCACCACGCAGACGGCCGCGGCGCCCGGCCCGACGCCTGGCGCCGGCTTCGCGGGAATCGCTGCGCTCCTCGCTTGGGTCGCTTTCGGCAAACGCCAGCAGCGGGCCTGAGAGTTTCTCTTCTATCTGATTTGAGGCGCGGCGGCTCGCAGAAGCCGCCGCGCTTTTTTGCGCGAGCGGATGGGCCGCGACAGGGCGGGGCCGCCTCAAGGAGAACGCCTGAATTTCCGGCGGGGAGCCGGGGAAAATGCCGGTGTCTTTGGCTTGACTTCGATCCGTCGCGTCAATATGGTCCGCGCGGTTTTGGACGGTTTGCCGCATTGCGGCGCCATCCGCGTCAAACCCCTCAGCCTCGAGGATCTGACGAGCCCCGCCGGGAGGTTTCTCTGCGGCGGCCGGCGCGGGGAACCTTGGGATGAGCGACGATCCGGAAAAGAAAGAGGCCGAACTCCAAGCGCGCTTGGCGAAGCTCGACGAGGCCTTGAGAGCACGCGACGCGCGCGAGGCGGAAAGGGCGAGTGAGCTCAGTCCGCAGGCGAGCGGTTTCGCGAAAGCGATGAACGCGGGCCTCACCGTCTTTTCCGAATTCGTCGCGGCCGTCATCGTCGGCGCCGGCATCGGCTGGCTCGTCGACTATTGGACCGGCGCGAGGCCTTGGGGTCTCGTTGTCTTCCTCGGGCTCGGCGCGGCGGCGGGGTTCTGGAACATCTATCGCCTCGCCTTGCGTCAGCAGGCGAGGGGCGAGGAATAGAGATCCGCGCGCTTGCGCGCTTACGACGAACAGCGGGCGGGCCGCCGTCCGGAAAGGTTTTGAGATGGCTGTCGAGGGGGGAAAACCCAATCCGATCGAGCAGTTCGAGCTCGTGCGATTTTTCGAGCATCGCATCGGCGACATCGAGGTCTCCTTCACCAACGCCTCGCTCTATATGTTGATCGTCGCCTTGGGCGTCGTCGCGCTGATGGTGTTCGCGACGGCGGGCAAGCGCGTCGTGCCGACCAGGATGCAGGCGGCGGCGGAAATGCTCTATGAGTTCGTCGCCGGCATGGTGCGGCAGGTCTCCGGCGAAGAAGGCATGCGCTTCTTTCCTTTCGTCTTCTCGCTCTTCGCCTTCGTGCTCATCGCCAATCTGATCGGCCTCGCACCCTACACCTTCTCGGTGACGAGCCAGATCGTCGTGACCTTCTCCTTCGCGATGCTGGTGATGCTGATCGTCGTGGGCTACGGCATTTACCGGCACGGCTTCCACTTCTTCGGCCTTTTCGTGCCGCATGGCGTGCCGAAGCCCGTGCTCGTCGCGCTCGTGCCGATCGAGATCATCTCCTTCCTGTCGCGGCCGATCTCGCTCTCGGTGCGTCTCTTCGCCAATATTCTCGCCGGGCACATCACGCTCGCGGTGTTCGGCGGCTTCGTCGCGCTGCTGCTCGGCGCCGGCGTCTGGGCGGTGCTCGCGCCGGTTCCGCTCTTGGCGATCACCGCGCTCTATGCGCTGGAGCTGCTCGTGGCCTGCCTGCAGGCCTTTGTCTTCGCCACCCTCACTTGCGTCTATCTCAACGACGCAATTCACCCGGGCCACTGATAAATATCCAACAACAAATGGTCGCCCTATCTCGAAGGAAGCATAAAAATGGCTACTGAACTGCAACTCGTCGGCGCGGGTCTCGCCGCGATCGGCACCGGCGCGGCGGCGATCGGCGTTGGCATCATCTTCGGCAACTTCGTCAATGGCGCGCTGCGCAACCCATCGGCGGCCGCGGGCCAGTTCACCAATGCGATCATCGGCGCGGCGCTCGCCGAAGGCCTCGGCATCTTCGCCTTTCTGATCGCGATCCTGCTTTATCTGAAGTAGGACCAAGGAACGCCTTCATGCGCGCGCCACGAAGTTGGCGCGCGCCTTCTTATTTGGAGCCGCCATCCATGACTTCCGACGCTTTGGCGCAGGAATCGCCGCAAGAGTCCTCCACCGAGACCCACGAGGGCGTGGTCGTAAACGGCGGCCCGCATGAGGGGGGCCACTTCCCGCCCTTCGACGCCACGAACTGGGCGCCCCAATTCGTCTGGCTCGTGCTTATTTTCGGCTTGCTTTACCTGCTGATGTCGCGAATCGCGCTGCCGCGCGTCGCCGGCATTCTCACGACCCGCGAGACGACCATCAACACCGATCTCGACGCGGCGCGGGCGAGCCAAGCCAAGGCGCAGATCGCCGCCAAGCACAATGACGCGACGCTCGCCGCCAAGAAGGACGAGGCGCAGGTCATCGGCAGAGAGGCGCAGGCGAAGGCCGCCGCCGAGGCCGCAGCGCATCGCGCCGCCGCCGAGCAGAAGCTCGCGCAGGCGCTGGCCGCCGCTGAGCAGCGCATCGCTGCTGAGAAGGCGGATAAGATGAAACATGTCGAGGGCGTCGCCAGGGAAGCCGCCGCGGCGATCATCGCCAAGCTCACCGGCGCTGAAATCGACGCCGCGGCGATCGACGCCGCCGTCCGCTCTCTGTCCGCCCGCTGAAGGAAGGCCGCGCCATGGATCTCCAACATCTCGAGGCCGAAGTCTTCGTCGCCATCGGCTTCGCCCTCTTCATCGGCATTCTGCTGAAGATGCGCGTCCCTCACATGCTTGTCGGCGCGCTCGACAAGCGCATCGACAAGGTGAAGGGCGAGCTCGCCGAGGCCCAGCGGCTGCGCACCGAAGCCGAGGCGTTGCTCGCCTCCTTCGAGCAGAAGAAGGCGGAAGCGGAGGCCGAGGCCGCCGCCATCGTCGCCCAGGCCAAGAAGGAAGCCGAGATGATCGCCGCCGAATCGCGCAAGCGCCTCGACGAATGGGCGTCCCGGGGCGACAAGCAGATCGCCGACAAGATCGCGCTCGCGGAGGCCCAGGCCATCGCTGAGGTGCGCGCCGCCGCCGCGGACGCCGCGACGAAGATCGCCGAAGCCGTTATGCGCGCCCATCCCGCGAGCGGCGACGCCCTCGTGAACGAGGGAATCAGGGGATTGAAGGCGCTGCGGGCTTAGCGTCTCCTGCTCGAGCGAAATCGTTCGAGCGGCAAGGAATCGCGCTAGCGAATTCCGCAAAATTCTGTCGAGTTTTGCGGAATTCGCTCCTCATCGGGGCGCGCTCTCTAATTCAAAAACCGAGAGTGTGGCCTGACCTGAAAGCCGACTCGATAGTGCCTCGGTCAATGGCGAGGCTTCGCGCCGAGGCGCGCGCCTTCACGACTTCCGCCTGCAGCAGAGCGAGATTATCCGCCGTGCTTGTGGGGCTTTTTCGCGCCGCCCTCGTTCTTGGCCGCACCCGCGAAGCCGACTAGGATCTCGTAATCTTCCGCGGCCTTGGAGTTGACGAAGGGCGCCGTAAAATCCTCGACGAGCAGGGTGAAGTCCGCGCGCGACTGATTGGCGGGGATCGTCGCCCCGACGCGATAAGTCTTCTCGCCCAGGACCTCATTGTCGCTCTTTCGCCGCAGAGCGACCCGCAGCGAGCCGAAATAGCCGCCGGGCTTGCCGGCCGGGCCGAGCATCGCCGCTCCGAGCAGTCCGACTCTGAGCGAGACGTTCTCCCTTTCCGCGTCGAGCGCGCATTCGCGCGCCATGCGCGTAATCGAAATTTGATAAGCGACGCTCGAAGCGTCGGCGCCGGGAGGCGAGCGCATCTCAGCCCCGGCGCCGTCGACGACGATGTCGGGGCATTCCACGATTTCCCGCTTGGCCTTAACCTCCTCGGGGTCCTGGGCCCCCTTGACGAGTCCCAGCATGCGAAGCACGCGGCTCGTCTTGCGCGGCTCGTCGGGCTCGTCCTTCCGCCGGGCGGGCGCGGTCGCGGGCGTCGAAGCGGGCGCGCCATTATCACCCCCGAGCCCGAACATTTGCATCATGCGCTTCGTGAGGGGTCGCGATTCTTCGGCCTGCGGGGGCGGAGGCGGCGCGCTCTGCGGGGGAGCCGCCGGCGGGGCGGCCGTCTCGGAAGCGGGAGCCTGCTGACCGGCGCCGAGCCCCAACATCTGCATCATACGGTTCGAGAGCGGCTCCGAATCCTCCGCCTGCGCGGCCCCGAGCGCTGCGGCCAGGGCGCAAGCCGCGATGGATGCCGTCAGCGGGCGACGCCGCAGAATTATAGGCATTTTGCTCATGGCAGCTTGACGAAACCTTCCTTGAAGCCCGAGAGCGCGATGGGCAGTCCGACGCCCTTCTCAGGCGTCTCGTGGACGATGAACGTGGCGGTCTTGCCGGCCTTCAACTGATCGATGAGCTTATCGTCCAGGATCGCCTCCGCGATGCAGCCGTGCGTGTTGCAGCGCGCAAAGCCCGTGTTGCCGATCTTGGTCTCGTCGATCATCAGGCCGAGGCCCGTCGGCAGCAGCACGCCGAGCGGCGCGATGATCCGCATGAGCCGTTGCTTGCCCTCGTTGAGCTTCATGACCAGCACGATCAGATTGAGGCCGGGAACATCCTCGGCCGAGACCCGCTGGACCAGAGCGCATTGCTGCTTGCTGGCGCCCGGAGGGGTCTCGCAACGAAGGTCCCAATCGCCAAATTTTCCCTTGAAGTCCTCGGCCAGCGCCGGCTGCAGGGAGCCGGCGGCGAGCATGATCGCGAAGGCGCTCGCGAAGAGCATGGCCCCGGCCGCGGATCCGAGCCGTCGGGGAAAAGGGCGCCGCCGCGCCGCGCCAAAAGCGAGCATAGAATCTCCCTGCAGGGGCGCGACCGCAGCGTCGCGCCGCGATCCGCATTGGAACGCCTGCATTGGGCTTTAGTAGGGCGCAGAGTCAAGGCGCTGCGAAACGAGCGGCAGCGCGATCAGCGATCAGTTGAGGGGAGGGCAGACCCTCGGCGTTCAGGACGCGCCCGTTCAGAAGAAACCCGACGCGTCCTTGGTCCGATGTATGGCGCCAAGGCGCATTCCGCTCAGCAATCTCCCGAGCGACGCAACTTCACACGACGCGGGAGCGAATTCCGATCATGGAAGCCTTCGCTTATTTCTCGCAGGTCTTGATCCCGAAAGGCAGATAGGCCGGGCACCAGCCGATCGCCGCGGTCGCCAGCGGCACGATCCCGATCCATCCCCAGACCGGGAGAAGGCCGCCGAGCGTCGCGCCGATCAGTCCAAGCCCGACAAGGAAGCGCAACGCGCGATCAATCGTTCCGAGATTCTTCGTCATCGCGGGACTCCTGTTGCTACGAGATGTCCCGTTACCTTCCGTCTCCTGCGCCGCGCCGTCGGCGACAAAATCACGATGCAGCCTCGTCATGGACGATTCGTCGCAGCGCTTCGGGCTGAAGGAGTCGAACGCCGCCGCGATGGAGCTCGATCCACCCGCTGCGCTCGAAGTCCTTGAGCTTGCGGCTGACCACTTCCCGCGCCGTGCCCAACTCGACGGCGAGCTCTCGATGCGTCGCGGCGATCGCACCATCCTCGCCGACCGCATCGAGAAGTCGTTGCGCCAAGCGGCGGTCGATTCGCTCGAAGGCGACCTCCTCGATCCGCGCCAGAAGGCTTGCAAGCCGGGCGCTGAAGGTGCGGAAGACGAAGTCGCGAAAGCTCGCGGAGGAGGCGAGCAGCTCGCGGAAGTCGGCCTTGGGCAGGACTTTCGCGGTCACGTCCGTTTCCGCGATGGCCTCGGCGTCATAGGCGGCGTCGCGCATCAGGCAGGCCGTGGTGATCACGCAGGTCTCTCCGGGGCCCACGCGATAAAGGGTGATCTCGCGGCCGTTCGCGCCGGTCTTCTGCACGCGAATGCGCCCGGAGACCACGATCGGATAGGCCTCGCAGGGGAGGCCCTGCCGAAAGATCCAAGCGCCAGCCGCGGCGCGCAAGGGTGCGCCGCGCCGCGCGAGCGCAGCCTTCGTCGCTTCGTCCAGAGCCGGCGAAAGGAGGTGCGGCTCATCCAACTCGCCGATTCGCGCCAATTTTGCCTCCGCTCGAGCCATCTTTAGGCTTATGCCGCGTTTCCGGCGTGAATTTCAATCAGCGGCGCCCACTAAGCCGCGCCGCGCGAAGCGGCTTTTTGTCGCCCGCTCAGGAAGGATCGAAATAGTCGATCTTCTTCTCTGGGCTGCGGTCCGGGCAGGGAATCTCCTTGAAAATCACCTCGGCGAGCGCCTTGATGCCGGTGTTGGTGCGAAGCGACAGGCGGTAGGGGTCGGTCGTCCAGCTCTGATAGGTCACGATCCCGCGCACGATGTTGATGATCGTGTATTTCTCCGAATTCTCCGCGCCTCCCCTCGATCGGTAGCATTTGCCAACCTGAATGTCTTCTTCCTTGATCGGCATGGGATCTCCCTCGCGCTCGCCCCCACGGGCTCGATGAACGAAAAAGACGCAACATTGAGGCCAGGGTCGAGCCCATATGCCGCCCGCGTCAGGCGCTCACCAGATCGAGGCGCCTCAGGCTGCGCGCGTCGAGCGCGAGCGTCGTCGCCCCGAAAATCTCTTCGAGCTGCGCGAGACTCGTCACGCTGACGATCGGCGCGCTCACGCCCGGTTGCGCCATGAGCCAGGCGATGGCGACCTGCGCCGGCGTCGCGTCAAGCCTTCGCGCGGCGCTGTCGAGCTCGCTCAAAATGTCGAGGCTGCGATCGTCGAGAATTCGGGCGACGGGGGCGCCGCGCGGTTTCCCGACAGTATCAGCGATCGAGCGATATTTGCCGGTGAGGAAGCCCGCCTCAAGGGCGCGAAAAGGCAGCACGCCCAGATCCTCTGCGACGCACAGCGCCTGCAATGCGCCCTCGTAAAAGCCGCGGGTCACAAGGTTGTAATGCGGCTGCAGGCAAGAATAGATAGGCAGGCCTTGGGCACGCGCCGTCTCCAGCGCTTGCGCGAGCCGTGGCGCGGAGAAATTGGAGGCGCCGATCGCCCGCGCCTTGCCGCTCTGCACGAGGCTCGCGAAGGCCTCGAGCGTTTCCTCCATCGCGACGCCCGTATCGTCGAAATGCGCTTGATAGAGATCGATCCTGTCGGTGCGGAGCCGCCGCAGCGAGTCCTCGGCGGAGCGGATGATATGGGCTTTGGATAGCCCCTTGCCGACACCGGTCATGGCTCCGCCGACCTTGGTCGCGATCAGCGCTTTCTCGCGTTTGCCCGAGGCCTTTAGCCAATTGCCGATGATGATCTCCGACTCGCCGCCGCAATGGCCTTCGACCCAGGTGGAATAAGTGTCGGCGGTGTCGATCAGCGAGAAGCCGCGGTCGATGAAGGCGTCGAGAAGCCTATGCGACGTCGCCTCGTCCGCCGTCCAACCGAGGACATGAGCGCCGAGCGCGAGCGGCGCGCAGGATAGGCCAGAGCGACCGAGCTTTCGTTGCTGCATGAAGAAAACCGCGGCGGAACTAGAGCGCGATGCGACGGCGGAATGCGGCCGGCTCAGATATCATCGAGGTTCTCGGGCGCGATCGTGACATGCATCCCGTCGAGCGCCGCGTCGAATTTGATCTGGCAGGCGAGTCGCGACGTCATCCGCCGCTCGCCGGCGGTCGCCAGCATCCGGCTTTCGTCGGGGCGCATCGGCGGGAGCGTCACGCCCTCGCGCGGGGACACATAGACATGGCACGTGGCGCAGGCGCAGGAGCCGCCGCATTGCGCGACGAGCTCTTCGGCTCCGGAGCGGCGAATCAGCTTCATCAGCGTCACGCCGTCCTTCGCCTTGACCTCGCTTCGCGCGCCCTCGCGGGTCTCCAGTGTGAAGCTCGCCATGGGCGCCCTCTAAAATTGCAAAGAGGTGAAATCCGGGCTCGCGGGATGGCCGCTTTTCTCCGCGCCGTCGCGCATGAGGCGGGCGGTCGCAAGGCCCTCGGATCGGGCGGCGTCCAGTTCCTCCTCATTGCCGGAAAGCAGCAGGATCGCGCCCGCGGGCAGCGCCAAACGCTCGACGAGATCGCGATAGGAGCCGGGCTCGATCTTCTGCCCGAACGTCGTGTCGAGGAAGCCCTCGAAGAGCGGCGTCAGATCGCCATAGGGCGTGTGAGCCAGGAGCATTCTTTGAGCCTCTTCAGACTGGGACGAATAGACGAACAGCCGAAGACCCGCGGCGGCCCAAGCTCTGATTGCCTCGGCTGCGTCCGCGTAGAACTCGATCTCGAGCGCGCCGGCCTCATGGGCCTCTCGCCAGACTCGGCCCTGAAGATATTTCAGCGGAGATGCCTTGCGGTCCTGTTTCATCCAGCGCAGCAGCAGCGCCTCGGCCTCGGCGGGTTTCAAATCGAATCCGCCCATCAGCCGCCCGGTTTCCTCGAGCGCCGCTTCTACCTCTTCTTCGTCGGCATGGGCGGCGATGAAGGCTCCGAGTTTCTCGCGCGCCAGCGGCGCGAGAGTCTGGGTGAGGAAGCTCATCGGCAGGGCGGCGCCTTCCAGATCGATCACGATGGCGCGGATGGACTCACTCACGGCGGCCGCTCCGTTCAGCGGTGGGGTGTCGTCTGCATTCCATTGTCGCGCGCGCCCCCGATTTCTGGCCCATCACCTCCGTTCGGACAGGCAGGATCCGTGCCGCAGCGCGCTCTCTCCGCCTGCAACCGGTGAATTTCTGCTCAATGCGACGCTGTGGCCTCTTGTTATGTCTTGCGCGTTGCAGCAAGTCGCGCTCTAATATCAGACTACGATCGGGGGTGACGACCTCGAGGCGGCGCTCGACGCCGCCCAATGAACAAGAACAGGACGGCGAATGTCGGAACGCGCGCAAAACCTGCAGGACACGTTTTTGAATTTTGTTAGAAAAAACAAGGTCCCGCTCACGATCTTCCTGGTCAACGGCGTCAAGCTCCAGGGGATCATCACTTGGTTCGACAATTTTTGTCTGCTGCTTAGACGCGACGGTCACTCTCAGCTCGTCTACAAGCACGCGATCTCGACAATCATGCCGGGCCACCCCATTCATATGTTCGAACCTTCCGAGGAAGGGGAGATCAACGAAAAGACGCGCTAGCTCCGCTTTGCGGGGGCGTTCTGCAAGTTTCTCGCTGAGCGCTCTAGCCGGGAGACCTCGGCGTGACCATTATTTGAACCATTGATCACGGCGTTCCCCGCGTTCCGCCAGGCGCCAAGTGATCCAGGAGAGTTCCCGCCCGTTTGAAGGACAACGCTTCCAACTCACACGCCGTCTCGCCGAAGCCACAGCGAGGCGAGAGGACTTCCGCGCTCGTCGTCGGCCCTTATCCGCCGCGGGGTCCGAAAGACGGTGTCGGGCGCGAGCCCGCGGCGCGACTCGAGGAGGCTGCGGGCCTGGCGCTCGCGATCGATCTCGACGTGCGGCGGGCGATTCTCGTTCCGTTGGCCGACATGCGGCCTGCGACCTATCTCGGCAAGGGCAAGGTCGAGGAGATCGGCGAGTTCGTCCGCGAGGAGGAGATTGCGCTCGTCTCCATGGATTGCGCGCTCTCGCCGGTGCAGCAGCGGAACTTGGAAAAGGCCTGGGGCTGCAAGGTCATCGACCGCACCGGTCTCATTCTCGAGATTTTCGGGCGGCGCGCACGCACGCGGGAGGGCGCGCTGCAAGTCGAGCTCGCCCATCTCGGCTATCAAAAGTCGCGGCTCGTACGCAGTTGGACCCATCTGGAGCGCCAGCGCGGCGGCTTCGGCTTCCTCGGCGGTCCCGGCGAGACGCAGATCGAGACCGACCGGCGTCTCATCGAAGAGCGCATGCGCAAGATCGAGCAGGAGCTCGACAAGGTGAAGCGCACGCGCGGCCTGCATCGCAAGACGCGCCGCGACGTCCCGTTCCCCGTGGTCGCGCTCGTCGGCTACACCAACGCCGGCAAATCGACGCTCTTCAACAGGCTGTGCGGGGCCGGGGTCTTCGCCGAGGATCTCCTCTTCGCGACGCTCGATCCGACGGTGCGGCGCATCCGCCTGCCGCATGGCGCCGTCGCGCTGCTCTCCGATACGGTGGGCTTCATCTCCGACCTGCCGACGCTGCTGATCTCTGCCTTCCGCGCGACGCTCGAGGAGGTGACGCAGGCGGACCTGCTCTTGCACGTGCGCGACGCGAGCGGCGAGGATTTCGAGGCGCAGGCGCGCGACGTCGAGCAAATTCTGACGGAGCTTGGCCTATCCGGCGAGAGCGCCAAGCCTACGATCGAGGTGTGGAACAAGATCGACGCGCTCGATTCGGAGCGCGAGGCGGCGCTGCGGCTCGCGGCGCGGGCGAATGAGAAACCCGTGGCGCTGGTCTCGGCGCTTACGGGCGAGGGGATCGAGCCGCTGCTCGAGCGAATCGCGGCGCTGCTGGGCGAAGCGCGAGAAACGCGCGAGGTCACGGTGGCCGCAGAGGATGGCGCCGGACTCGCCTGGGCCTATGCGCATGCCGAGGTGCTGTCGCGCCGGACGCTGCCCGATGGCGCGCAGCGCCTGCAGCTGCGCGTGCCCCCAAGCCGGGCGGGCGAACTCGATCGCAAGTTCCCGCAAGGCGCGCCGCCTGGGCGCGCGCCGCGGCGGGGCAGGACAGTTTAGCGCGGGAGTATCTCGACCCTTACCGGATCGGCGGCGCGTATTGAATGCCGCCCATGGTCCAGAGATGGTTGAGGCCGCGCGTGATGCCGAGCGGCGATTTGGCCCCGACGTTGCGGTCCAGCGACTCGCCATAATTTCCGACCGCCTTGACGACGTTCACCGCCCAGTCGGGAGAGAGGCCCAGCTCCTTGGCGGAGTCGCCCTCGGCGCCGACAAAGCGGCGGACGGACGGCTTTTTCGACTGTTTCGCATCTGCGATATTGGCCGAGGAAATCCCGAGCTCCTCGGCGTTCAACATCGCGTAATTCACCCATTTCACGATTTCAAACCACTGCATGTCGTCCTGGCGCACCGCCGGCCCCAAGGGCTCTTTGGAGATGACGTCAGCCAGGATCGCATGCTCCGCTTTCTTCGAAAGCTCGAGCCGCCCGGCGTAGAGCTGCGACACGTCGGAGGTCACGACGTCGCAACCGCCGGTCTCGTAAGCCTTCAGCATTTCCGGCAAGGTTTCGAACCTTACCGCCTCGAATTTCATCCGATTGGCTTCGAAGAAATCCGCGAGGTTCGCCTCGCTTTCCGTGCCGTTCTTGAGGCAGACCTTGCTGCCGCCGAGCTCCAGAGCCGAGGTGATCTTGCGCCGTTTGGGCACGAGAAATCCCTGGCCGTCGTAATAATTGACGCCGACGAAGGCCACGTCGTGATCGGCTTCGCTGGTTATGGTCCAGGTCGAGTTGCGCGCCAGCAGGTCGATTTTTTTCGTCTTGAGCGCATCAAATCGCTCGTCCGCGTCGAGCGGGACGAAACGCACTTTGGCCGGATCCGCGAGCACCGCCGCGGCGACGGCGCGGCAGAAGTCGACGTCGAAGCCCGACCAGGAGCCCTTTTCGTCGACGATCGAGAAGCCGGGGATGCCGGTGCTGACGCCGCAGACGAGCTCGCCGCGGTCCTGCACGCTCTTCAGCGTCGTCGCGCGCGCCGCCGCCGGAAAGGCGAAGGAGAGAGCCGTCAGGACAAGAAACGACGTTCCGATGGCGAACAACCGCATGATGACCTCGCTTGGCGATATGCGTTTGAGGGCGCTAGAGCTTGGGCGCCTGCTTGACGACGATGCGTGTGCCGACCGGCACGCGCTCATAGAGATCGATGATGTCGCTGTTCACGAGGCGGAAACATCCCGACGACACGGCGTGGCCGATCGTCTGCGGTTGGTTCGTGCCATGGATTCGATAGATCGTCTGGCCGATGTAAAGCGCTCGAGCCCCCATCGGATTGCCCGGCCCGCCGGCCATGAAACGCGGCAGATAGGGCTGGCGCTCGATCATCTCCGGCGGCGGTCGCCAGTCGGGCCATTCCTGCTTGCGGGAGATCTTGTGCTGTCCGCCCCATTGGAAGCCGTCGCGGCCGACGCCGATGCCGTAGCGCATCGCGCGATTATTCTCCATCACAAGGTAGAGGAAGCGCTCGTCGGTGTGGACGACGATCGATCCCGGCGGTTCGTTCGTGCGGAAGAAAACTACCTGCCGTTCGAGCGGGCCGGTCAATTGCTCCTCGGCCGCGTCCGGCACATATCCCGGCTGATCGTCGATCTGCATTTCCTCTTCGGCGGCCTTGGCGCTCAGCGTCGGCGCTACGGCCGGCAGCACGAGCAGGCAGGCGCAGGCGAGGAAGAGCAGGCGCCGTAGGATCGAGCCCTGGGGCGTGGATTCCGTTTGTCTCATCTCGACCTCATTGGACAGGCGCGTCTCGAAGAGACGTCCGGCGCCTTCGCTCTCAAGCGCAGCGCACGTAGATCATCACGCCGTAGCGATTGGCGTTGTCCGGATTGACCCATCTCACGCTGAAGGACCTCGCCGAGACCGCGAAGACCTCGCGATCCTCAGGAGCGCCGGGCGCTCCCGGCAGGCCGACAAAATTGGCGCCGCCAGGACCGCCCTTGAGAACGAGCTCTTGCGGCTCGGGCACGTCGGCGAGATGCATGATGACGCCGCCGTTCGGTCCGCGCTTGATGACATAAGGGTTGTTGCACTGGCGCTTCGCCTCGCTCTCGGTGCGGGGGCGGTCGCTGTCGCGGTGATAGGCCGCGAGACCCCAGCTCCCGACCAGAGCGTCGGGAGAGATCGACGCCGGCGCTGAAACGACGACCGGGGCCGGCGGCGCCTCCGGTCCGCTGGTGACGCAGGCAGAGAGCAGCAGAAGAGAGCACAAAAGCGCTGCGGAGGCCGCGCTCTTATCGGCCGACTTCCATCGAAACATAAGAACCACCCCTTTGTGGTCGGCCGCGCGCATTCCAGTAGTTTTCGCTCTTAACCTAAAGCGAAACGGATGGGAACCGCGGCGACCCCGCCGCCATGCCGCCTTGCCGCTGGCCAGCTGAGCCAGAAGCCCGTAAACTTGCGCGATGACCGCCGTTGCTATCCTGCGCCTCAAAATCACCCTCGATGGCGTCGAGCCGAAAGTCCTGCGTTTCGTCGAGGTTCCTCTTGGCCTGAAGCTCGACCGCCTGCATCTGACGATCCAGGCGGCGATGGGCTGGACCGACAGCCATCTCTATGAAATCCGCGCCGGAAGCCTCAGATGGGGCCTCCAAGATCCAGATTGGCCCGATGGCCCGCTCGACGCGCGCAAGGCCAAGCTCGAAGACCTTCTCGAAGACGGACGCGTCAAGACGCTACGATACCTCTACGATTTCGGCGACGGCTGGGAGCACACCGTCAAGATCGAGCGCCTCGTCGACGCCGAAGCCGGCGTTCTCTACCCACGGCTTCTCGCGGCAAGTGGGCGCTGCCCGCCGGAAGATTGCGGCGGCCCTTGGGGCTATGGCGAGATTCTCGAAGCCCGTGATGATCCGAAGGACCCTCGCCATGCCGAGATCAAAGAGTGGATTGGCGAGGACTTTGATCCCAAGGTGGTCGGCTTTGAGGCTCTCGCGAGCGACGTGGCCGCGCTCGCAAAAAAATGGGCGCGCAAACCGCCCGCAAAGCGCTCGAAGGCGAGCTGAGCGCGCTATTCAGCGGAGGGTTGCACTGAAGGAGGGTTTCGTGGCCGTGCGCGCCGGCAGAGAACAAGCTGTCGAGCGCGCTGTCACTTTAACCTCGGGATAGCGCAAAATCCGCCCCAAGATAATCTGTCGTCATGTCCGTCGCTCCTCGGAGAGCGCAGCCGACATTTGAACTCGATCAGGCTGGTCTTTACGCAAAAGGCTTCGAGAAGGCGGAAGAAGGCGATGAAGATCTGCGTGATCGGGGCGGGGGCGATCGGCGGCCTTCTGGCGGCGAGGCTTGCGCGCGCGGGCGAAGACATAAGCGTCGTTGCGCGCGGGGCGCAGCTCGCGGCGATCCAGAGCCGAGGCCTAACGCTCGTCGGCGGCGGCGAGACCTTCACCGTCAACATTCCAGCAAGCGACCGGATCGCCGAGCTCGGCCCACAAGACCTTCTCGTGCTGGCCGTCAAAGCGCATCAGCTCGCGGCCGTGGCGTCCGAGCTCGCGCCGATCCTCGGCGAGAACACGCTGGTCCTGACCGCGCAAAACGGCGTTCCCTGGTGGTATTTCTGCAAGCATGGCGGCGTCCATGAAGGCCGGCGGCTCGAGAGCGTCGATCCCGGCGGGGTCATCGCCGCTCATTTGCCGATCGACCGGATCATCGCCAGCGTCGTCTATCCGTCTGCGGAGGTCGAGCGGCCAGGCGTCATCCGTCTCATTGAAGGCGATCGTTTCACGCTCGCGGAGATCGACGGCGCGAGGACCGAGCGCATTTTGGCCGTCTCGGAAGCTTTCGCCCGCGCGGGCTTCAAGGCGCCGGTCGCCTCCGACCTGCGCGCGGAGATCTGGCTGAAACTCTGGGGCAATCTGAGCTTCAATCCGATCAGCGCGCTCACGCATGCGACGCTGGAAGACATCTGCCATTTTGCCCCGACGCGGGCGCTCGCCGCCGAGATGATGCGCGAGGCGCAGCAGGTGGGCGAGGCGCTTTCCATCCGCTTCCGGATCTCCCTGGAGAAACGCATCGCCGGCGCGGAGGCGGTCGGCGCGCATAAGACCTCGATGCTGCAGGACGTGGAGAGCGGGCGCGCTATAGAAATCGAGGCGCTGCTCGGCGCGGTCATCGAGCTCGGCGAGATCGTGGGCGTCGCGACGCCGCATCTGCGCGCTGTCTATGCGTTGACGAAGCTGCTCGCGGCGACGCTCGCACGCGAAAAGGGCAGGCTCGCCGTCGCGCCCGTCTGAGCTCTTAATCACCGGGAACCTGAATGTCCGCCAACAGCACCCTCCAAAGTCTCCTCGCCCTCGCGCCTGACGAAGCGGCGGCCTTGCGCGCGCCCGGCGCGCCGCCGCTCTCCTTCGGGAGGCTGCGCACGCTCGTCGAGGAGACGGTCGTGACGCTCAATGGATTGGGCGTCGGCCGCGGCGACCGCGTCGCGATCGTGCTCCCGAACGGCCCGGAGATGGCGGCGGCCTTCATCGCGATCGCGCAGGGCGCGACCGCCGCGCCGCTCAACCCCGCCTATAAGCTCGACGAGTTTGAGTTCTACATGCAGGACCTGAGGGCGAAGGCCCTTGTCGTCGAGGCGGGCAGCCTCTCGCCGGCGATCGAGGCGGCGAGGAAGCTCGGCCTTCTTGTTCTGACATTGACTCCACGCGCCGGCGGGGCCGGGGATTTCGCCCTTTCGGGAGCGTCGCGCGCGCGGGCCGACGCTCCGGGCTTCGCCGCGCCTGAGGACATCGCGCTGATCCTGCACACGTCAGGGACGACGTCGCGGCCGAAGATCGTGCCGCTCTCGCAGCGCAGTCTCGCGGCGTCGGCGCAGAACGTCGCGCGCACGCTGGAGCTCTCGCCTGCAGACCGAGCGCTGAACGTCATGCCGCTCTTCCACATTCACGGGCTCGTCGCGGGGCTGCTCGCGCCGCTCTCGCGCGGGGGATCGATCTTCTGCGCGCCGGGCTTCAACGCGCTGAAATTCTTCGCGTGGATGGAGGAGGCCGAGCCGACTTGGTACACGGCCGTTCCGACGATGCACCAGGCGATTTTGACGCGCGTCGCGAAGCAGCGGGAGGTCATCGCGCAACACCCGCTGCGCTTCATCCGCTCCTCCTCCGCTTCGCTGCCGCCGCAGGTCATCGCGGAGCTCGAGGCGACCTTCCACGCTCCCGTTGTCGAAGCCTATGGCATGACCGAAGCCGCGCATCAGATGGCTTGCAACCCTCTGCATGGCGTGCGGAAGCCGGGCTCGGTCGGCCCCGCCGCCGGCCCCGAGATCGAGATCATGGACATGGCGGGAGGGATTTTGGCACCGGGCGTCGTAGGCGAGATTGTGATCCGCGGCGAGAACGTCTTCGGCGGCTATGAGAACAATCCGAAAGCTAACGCCGAGGCCTTCGCCAACGGCTGGTTTCGCACCGGCGACCAGGGCGTGAAGGATGCCGACGGCTATGTGCGCCTGACGGGACGCCTCAAGGAGATCATCAACCGCGGCGGCGAGAAGATTTCGCCGCGCGAAGTCGATGAGGCGCTGATGGACCATCCGGCGGTCCAGCAGGTCGTCGCCTTCGCCATGCCGCATGAGCGGCTCGGCGAGGACGTCGCCGCCGCCGTCGTTCTGCGCGAGGGCGCGAGCGTGACCGAGGGGGATCTGCGCGCCTTTCTCGCGGAGCGCCTCGCGGCCTTCAAGGTCCCGCGCAAAATTCTCTTCCTGCGCGAAATCCCGAAGGGCGCGACCGGCAAGCTGCAACGCATCGGGCTCGCCGAGAAGCTGGGGCTGGCAGGGTAGGCCGCGCTCCTAAGCACACGGAAAAGTGCGAGGCGGCGCTTTCGGACCTGTCAACTTTTGCGGAACGCGCTCAAGCTCGCCTGCGCTTGTCGTTCTCGCCGACCCTGGCGCGAATGGCGCGCGACATTTCGGCGCGCAATTTTGGGTCGCTCGTCTTCTTCTCCAGCATGACGAACTCGATCGCGCCGATCTCGGGGAGGCGCGGGTCGGGGCTACAGGCCTTTAGCCCGGGAGGGATGAGCGTGCTCGAATGCGCCATCATGCCGAGGCCGATGCCAGTGGCCATCGTCAAGCCGCTGAGGTCGGCGCTGGTGCAGGCGATGCGCCAGGGCGCGCCCGCTCGCTCCAGCGCGGTCAAGGCCATGAAGCGCGTGACGCCAGGCGGGGGATACAACACGAGCTGCGCCTGATCGTTGCGGAAAACGGTCGCTTCCGTCGCGGCGGTCCACACGACCTGGTCTTTAAATATCAATTCGCCGCGGTCGCCGTCGGGCCAGCGCTTGCAGACAACCAGATCGAGCTCGCCGTTGTCGAATTGCTCGATCAAGGTGCGGCTCAGCGCGATTGTGAAGTCGAGATCCACTTCGGGATGCGTCTGCATGAAGCCTCTCACAGCCTCGCCGAGCCACCCGATCGCGAGATCCTCGCTGGCGCCGAGCCGAAAGCGTCGTCGTCTGACCGATTGCGAGAAATGCCGCGTGGCGCGCGCGTTCGTCTCGAGGATCGAACGCGCGAATTCGAGCATCGCCTGACCATCCTCCGTCAGAGCGTGGGAATGCGTATCGCGCAGAAGCAGTTGCCGGCCTGCGAGGTGCTCGAGCTTTTTGACATGCTCGCTGACACTCGACTGCGAGAGGCCGAGCCGGCGGCCCGCCTCCGAGAAGCTCTTGGCTTCCGTGATCGTGACGAAGGTGAGCAGAAGAGTTGGATCGAGCTTCACCGCCCACGGCCATCGGAAATGTCGATGGCTAATATTGTATCATCGCGCATTCCGATTTGCGAGGGCCCCGGCATAATCAACCGCACAAGGAGAACGTCCCGTCGAAGGGGCGGCAAGAATGGGGGAAATGAAAATGTTCACGAGCAGGCGCAATTTTCTCGGAAGCGCGGCGTTCGCATCGGGTCTCGTCACTTTCACGAGCGTCGCCGAGGCGACCGACAAATACATGGCCAAAGCCGGAGACGGCGGGTTCGGCCGTCAGGCGACGCAATTGCCCCCGGGAGAGACGGTCGCTTTTCATGATCCCAAAGACGTCGGCGCGATGCCCGACTTTAAATTTTCACTGGACGGCAATCGGCCGAAAGTCACCACCGGCGGCTGGGCCAAGGAGGCTACGGTTCATCAATTCCCGATCAGCAAGGGAATTGCCGGCGTTCACATGTATCTCAATCCCGGCGCCTCGCGCGAGCTGCATTGGCACGCCATCGCCGCCGAATGGGCCTTCGTGATCGAAGGCCGATGCCAGACGGTGGTGATCGACCCGACCGGGGCGAGCGAGATCAATAATTTCGAGCCGGGCGATCTCTGGTATTTCGCCAAGGGCCATGGCCATTCGATCCAGACGATCGGCGATAAGCCGTGTCACTTCATTCTGTCTTTCGACAATGGCGCCTTTTCGGAACACGGCACCTTCTCGATCACCGACTGGATCGACGTGACGCCCAAGGATTTGCTGGCGCTCGAATTCGGGCTGCCCAAGGATCTCTTCGACGCTTTTCCCAAGGGCGAGACCTATATCCAGGAGGGCTCGGTGCTGCGCGCGGAGGACGCGCTCGACGCGCCCTGGCCGAAAGAATCAACGCATAAATTCCGTTTGCTGCGCGACCCGAAAGCGGCGCGCGATTTCGAAGGCGGGACATTCCGCCTGGCGACCGTCGACGAATTTCCGGCGCAGAAGACCATGTCCGGGGGGCTCATGACGCTCAAGCCCGGAGGCATGCGCAAGCTGCATTGGAACGTGAACGCCAATGAGTGGCACTATTATCTGAAGGGCAGGGGCCAGGTGGCCGTGTTCGGATCGGGCGGACGCGGAAAGGTCGCGGAATTCACCCCCGGCGACGTCGCCTATATTCCCATGGGCTTCGGTCACACCATCAAGAATATTGGCGATGAGGATCTGGAGATCGTCCAGACCTGGGACAATGGCAAATTCGAAGAGATCGATCTCGACAAATGGGTGCAGTCGAGCCCGCGCCATTTGCTGCGCAACAATTTCGCTGGCGTGCCTGACCCCACCATCGCGCAAATGAAGCGCGGCTGAGGCGATAAGGCGGAGGGTCGATCATGCTGGAAAATCGACGCCGGGTCTTGCAGACGGTCGCAGCCGGAGCGAGCGGGTTCTTGACCTTCTCGAGCCTCGCCGAGGCGACAGACAAATATATGGCGGCGGCGGGAGACGGCGGCTATGGCCGCGCGGCCCGGCCTTTGCCGCCGGGCGACACAGCGGCCTTCCATGATCCGAAGGACGCGGCCGCCGCGCCGGAGTTCCGCTTCCCGCTGGACAGCGCCAAGCCGCGCGTCGCGACGGGCGGCTGGGCGAAGGAAGTCTCGTCGCGGGAGTTTCCGTTAGCCAAGGGCGTCGCCGGCGTTCACGCGCTTCTCAACCCCGGCGGCTCGCGCGAGCTCCATTGGCACGCGACCGCCGCCGAATGGGCGATCGTTTTGGAGGGACGCTGTCAGACCGTCGTGATCGATCCCTCCGGCGCGAGCGAGATCAACAATTTCGAGCCCGGAGATCTCTGGTATTTCGCCAAGGGCCATGGCCACTCAATTCAGACCATCGGCGACAAACCCTGCAATATCATCCTCGCATTCGACGACGGAGGCTTCTCGCCGGATGCGGCGGCCTTTTCCATCACGGACTGGATCAATCTGACGCCCAAGGAGATGCTGGGGCAGGAGTTCGGGCTTCCCAAAGATCTGTTCGACGCCTTTCCCAAAGGCGAGACCTTCATGCAGGCGGGAGAGATCCTGCAGCCGGAAGATGCGCTCGAGGCGCCTTGGCCCAAAGAATCCACCCATAAATTCCGTCTGCTTCGCGACCCCAAGGCCGCGCGCGACTTCGACGCCGGGACGTTTCGTCTGGCGACCTCGGCCGAGTTCCCCACGTCGAAAACCATGTCGGGCGGCGTCATGACGATCAAGCCGCGCGCCCTCCACAAATTGCACTGGCACCCCAACGCCAATGAATGGATGTATTTCGCGCGGGGCAGGGGACAGGTGGCGCTCTTTGGATCGGGCGGCCGAGGAAAAGTCGCAGAATTTGGTCCCGGCGATGTGGCCTGTATTCCCATGGGTTTCGGCCACGCCATTCGCAATATCGGCGACGAGGAGCTCGAAATCGTTCAGACCTGGGACAATGGCCGCTTCGAGGAAATTCAGCTGGATCAGTGCGTTCAGTCTAGCCCGCGCTATCTGCTGGCCAATAATTTCGCCGGCGTGCCGCAGACGACCCTCGCGCAGATGAAACACGGCTGAAGGAGAGCGTGCTGACGCCGAAGAGGCGCGCTGTGGACCCCAGCGTGGAAAGCGCTGCCTCGCCCTTGCAAACGATATATCGTTTCTTAGATGCTTCACGTCCGATATATCGTAATGTAATCGGACGAACCCATGAGGCTCATCATGTCACACTGTGCGCATGCCGCTTTCCGTTCCGATCCCGCCGCTTCCTGGCGCGGGCGGGGGTTTGGCCCGCCGCTGCCGCTGAAGCTGCTGCTCGTCGGCGCGGTCTTTTTCATATGCCCGCCGCTCGGCCTGCTGGCTTTGGGCTTTCTGGCCTGGCGACATGTCCGATGGGAGCGGGGCTGCGGCGGCCATCGGGCTTTCCGCCATTCGACAGGCAATAGCGCGCTCGACGCCAAGCGCCGCGACACGCTGAAGGCGCTCGACGAGGAGGCGGAAGCCTTCGAGGAATTTGCGCGCCGCGAGCGAGAGAGACGCGACCGCGAGGCCTATGAGCGCTTCCAGGCCGAGCGCCAGGAGAAGAAGGAGGACTAGCCTGCGGCGCCTTCGCCTGCGCCCTTGCCCCTCTCCCCGCAAGCGGGGAGAGGGAATCCGCGCCGCTCGAACGTCGCGTTGGGCCGGGCCAAGGCCTGAGCCGCGTGGCGGATTGCGTTATCCCTAACCCTCAGCCCTTTCCATCTCCACGGCCCGGCCGTGCTATGAGCTTCAAGGCCTCCACGCCGAGTCTTGTCCCATGCGTCCGCCTTTTGGCCCCCCGGGGGGCGAAGACGAAATTCAGGAAAGCTGCCGCCCGCCCTTTCGGCGGCTTTTCGGGCGCGGCGGCCCTTTCGCGCGCGCCAGAGGGGCGAGGCTTTTCGACCAGGGCGCCCTGCGCCTCCTCACGCTCGGCCTCATCGATGAGGCGCCGCGCCACGGCTATGAGATCATCAAGGCGCTAAAAGCGCGCTTCCAGGGGGCCTACAGCCCGAGCCCCGGCTCCATCTATCCGATCCTGCAGGCGCTGCTTGAAGCCGGACTCGTCACCTCGCAGTCTTTCGGGCCGCGCCGCCGTTTCTCGATCGCGCCGGCGGGGCGCGCCTATCTCGAAGAGAACCGAGCCGAGCTCGAAAGGATCAAGGCGCAGCTCGAAGAGGCAGCCGCGCCCATCGGCGAGTCGGCGCTCGGCGAGGCGATCGCCGAACTCCGCGCCGCGCTGTTCGAGAAGATGCGGGGCGGGGGGCTTTCGCCCGCACGCGCTGAGAAGCTGCGCGAGCTGTTGAAGCGCGCCAAGGAAGAGGTCGAGCGGATTTGAAGATCAATAGATATCAATAGCCTGCAATAGTATGATTAATAAACCGCAAAAGTGTGGTATTTTAACCATATCTATGGGGTTAAATTCCCACACGCCCGGTCCTCGGCTTTTTCAAAACTGCGCGCAGCGTGCTGGACGGCCTGACTAAGCTGGATTAGGCTAGCTTAATTAGATCAGGATGGAGCGCGCCATGCGCGAAATCGGCGCCTTCGAGGCCAAGAACAGACTGGGTTATCTGCTCGATCTCGTGGAGCAGGGCGAGGAAGTGATTATCACCCGCCACGGAAAACCGGTGGCGCGCCTCGCGCCCCTGAAGGAGGTGCGCGGCGGCGCAGAAGCGCGCGCCGCCCTGCAGCGCATTCGCCAACGCGCCAGAGCGAGAAAGCTCGGACCCTTCGACTGGCTAGAGTGGAAGCCTCTTCGCGACGAAGGCCGATCTTGAGCCTCGTGCTCGACAGCTCCGCGACGCTCGCCTGGATCTTCGGCGATGAAACGACGAAGGCCATCGAGCGCGTCTTCGACGAGGTCGCGGAGTGGGGCGCCGTCGTGCCCTCGCTCTGGCGGCTCGAGGTTGCTAATTGTCTCACGGCTGCGCTGCGTCGCGGACGAATCGAGGAAGGATTTCGCCGCGCGGCGCTCGCCGATCTGAGCCTGCTCGATGTTGTCGTCGATGCCCATACCGACGCCAATGCTTGGGGCGAAACGGTGGAGCTAGCCGAGCGCTTCGGGCTCACGCTTTATGATGCGGCCTATGTCGAGCTCGCGGCGCGGCGCGCGCTGCCGCTCGCGACGCTCGACGCGGACATGCGGGCGGCTGGCAGGGGCCTCGGATTGCGCCTGCTGGGGATTGAGTAACCGAAGAACCTAGCGCGTTTCCCGCTCGAACGGAATCGTTCGAGCGATAAGGAATCGCGCCAAGTTAAAAAGTTGGAGCATGTCATGATCGGAAAACCGCTTCGCACTTTTCCGTGACATGCTCGAGCGATCGCCTTCAGCCCGGCTTCCGCGAATCAGCGCCGCGCTCGCGTCCCTTCGCCTCAACCCACAGCGCCTCCATCTCGTCGAGCGTCGCTTCTTTCGGCGTGCGGCCGGCTTCAGAGAGACGGCGCTCGATGTGGCGGAAGCGGCGCTCGAACTTGGCGTTGGCGCCGCGCAGCGCCTGCTCAGGATCGACCTTGGCGTGGCGGGCGAGATTGGCCACGGCGAACAGGAGGTCGCCGATCTCGTCCTCGAGCTCGGGCGAGGCCTCTGCGCCCGGCGCCGCGAGCTCCGCCTCGACCTCCGCCGCCTCCTCGCGGATCTTTTCGAGCACGAGACGCGCGTCGGCCCAGTCGAAGCCGACCTTGCCGGCCTTCTCCTGCAGCTTCACGGCGCGCGTCAGCGCGGGCAGGGGCGTCGGCACGCCCTCAAGCAGGGAAGGGGGAGCCGCCGCCCCGCGCCGCGCGTCGCGGGCGGCTTTTTCGCCCGCTTTGATGGCGTCCCATTGGAGAGACACGGCCGCAGAGTCTGCCGCGCGGCCCTGCGCGAAGACATGCGGATGGCGTCGCGTAAGCTTCTCGCAGATCGCTCCGACGACGTCGTCAAAGGCGAAATGTCCGGCCTCCTCGGCCATGCGGGCGTGAAAGACGACCTGGAGCAAAAGATCGCCGAGCTCGTCCTTGAGGTCGCAAAGATCGTCGCGCTCGATCGCGTCGACGACCTCATAGGCTTCCTCGATCGCGTAAGGGGCGATGGAGCGCGAGGTCTGCTCCAAATCCCAGGGACAGCCGGTCTGCGGCGTACGCAGCGCCGCCATAATCTCGATGAGACGGTGGATCGTCATCGCAGTCTCTGGGCAAAAGGAAAACGCCGCGAGGCCGGGCAGGGCGTCGCGGCGTTGAATAACGAAGAAGTGTCAGCTCATTGCGTCGAGATCGACAGCGCCTCGCGGCCCTTTTGCGTGTCCACGACCTGCATCGTGACCGGCTGGCCTTCGACGAGTCGGCTCACGCCCGAAGGAGCAAGGATCGAGATATGAACGAACACGTCCTTGCCGCCGTCATTGGATTGGACAAAGCCGAAGCCTTTCGACTCGTCGAACCATTTGACTTTGCCGGCGACCGTGACCGCCGTCGAGGGATCGGGGGCAGCCCGGCGCGGCGGCCGGGGGCCGTCGAAAGAGGAGCGGGGCGGGGGCGCGCGTTCGGAGGCGCCCGCCAGATCCGCCTCGAGAATCCGAGACACCTGCTGGCCCTTGAGCGAGCTCGAAACCTGCACCTTGAGCTTCGCTCCCGGAGGCAGGCTTTCGTAACCGGCCGCCTGCACCGCGCCGATGTGAAGGAAAGCGTCGCCGGTTCCGTTCGCAAGCTCGACAAAGCCAAAGCCCTTGTCGGACTTGAACCACTTCACCACCGCGTCGACGGCGGGCGCGTCCGAAGCCATGGGGGGCCCCTCCTGAAAACCTCCCCCGCCAAAAGCCGGACGGGGCGGCCTGGGGGTCCTGGGGGCGTCGTAACCGAACGGACCGTCATCGTCGAACCCGCGCTTGCGAGGACCGCGGAAATCCTTACCTTTGCTCATGTCAACCTGTCTCGTCTTCGCCACATCGGCAAGACCGCTATGCCACTTGGTCATCACCCAAACGCCCACCTCCGGCGACTGCGCGTCGTCAGAGGGAGAGAGGGAATTTTCCAGCTCAATGCCATATAGTCCCGCGCGCGAACTCTTTTAGCAGAAATCGAGGCGGGCTGGCCAGCGAATTTTAGAAGAAATAAAGTACGTAATTTCCCTCTTGGCCGAGGCGAGCGCGTTTCGCGGGCAGGGCGTCGACGGCGAGTGCTGAAGAGGGAACGTAAAAAGCGCCACTCTGTCGGTTTTCGCGCCTCCAGCACAATCGTCGTTCAGAGAAGAACTCGCGGCGGCTCCCTTGTGGGGCCAGTCAAGGACGGCGCAAGGTCTACTCAACCTCCCATTGGCAGAATTGGGAAGCATCTCGCGCAACTCGCGAGGCCAGGCGGGCTCCGGCGCCTTCTCGCTCCGATCCCTCTCAGTCGACCCCGAAATCTGACGCGTCGTGGCGTTCCCGCAAGTCTTCGCCCGGATCGCCGCCTGTCCGATTGACCCTTCGGCCGCGCTTCACGGCCGGACGGTTCCCCACCGCCTGCGCCCATCGCCGCACATTCGCATAGTCCTGGACGCCCAAAAACTCTCCGGCTTCGTACAGCCTGCCCTCGACGAGAGCCCCATACCAGGGCCACAGGGCGATATCGGCGATCGTATAGGCGTCGCCGGCCACGAATTCCGTCTCGCCCAAGCGCTTGTCGAGCACGTCGAGCTGACGTTTCACCTCCATGGCGTAGCGGTCGATCGCATATTCGATCTTGTCTGGGGCATAGGCGTAAAAATGGCCGAAGCCGCCGCCGAGGAAGGGCGCGCTGCCGACCTGCCAGAACAGCCAGGACAGGCACTCGGCGCGCAGGGCAGGGTCCGTGGGCAGAAAGGCGCCGAATTTTTCGGCGAGATAAATCAGAATCGCGCCCGATTCGAAGATGCGGATCGGGGTTCCGCCGCTGCGATCCACCATGGCCGGGATCTTCGAATTGGGATTGACGGCGACGAACCCGCTCGAAAACTGATCTCCCTCGTCGATACGAATGAGCCAGGCGTCGTATTCGGCGCCCGTGAAACCGGCTTGAAGCAGCTCCTCGAGCAGGATCGTCACCTTGACCCCATTGGGAGTGCCCATCGAGTAAAGCTGCAACGGGTGCTTGCCGACGGGCAGCGCCGCCTCATGCGTCGCGCCCGAAACGGGTCGGTTGATCGCGGCGAATCGTCCGCCGCTGGCGCGCTTCCATTCCCAGACGCGCGGCGGCGAATAGCGAGGTTCGTCGGCCATGAGACATTCCTTCGGTTGGTTCGACGTTTTGGGTGGGTCCGCTCGCTCAGTTAGGGCGACAATAGGGAGAGACGCGAGGAAATCGAGGAAATCTGCGGTCGAGGGGCGGGCCAGCCGGAGCGTGTCCGTTCGGGGGCGACAAGGTTTGGCGCGGCCATTAGATTCGCATAATCGGTATTATGGAACCTAACTAGACGCCACGTCTTTTCCGCGGCTTGCGATCGGCCTTTCCGGAATTCCGAACTCGAGGCTAGCACGCGCATCGCGCGGCGCCTGCGCCGATCACGCGCCTTGGCTAAGGATGCGTTGTTCCGACGGCTCCCCGACCGGCTGCCTCTCGCCATTGTCAAAAAGCTCGCCAGCGTCGCGGGACGGGTCGTCGATCGGCCGCCGCGCGGTCAAAAAAATGCCCGCGATTGCGCTGATAGGAACTCAAACGGCGAGGGCTGGCCTCGGGCGGGAGATTCGGGCCACGCCTGCCCCGATCGGAGAAGATTGTGACGCAAGAAACGGGACCGCGGGTGAGGCCCGTTCGTTTTCCCCTGGTGCCTCTTTGCGCCTTCGGGCCATCGGCCTTCGCGGCGGGCCTCTTCGTCGCGGGATTCGCGGCGAGAAGCCGCGCTATAGAGACCTTTCTTCCCGGTTTCGTGACGATGCTGGCGCTCCTGGCGCTTATCGGCCTGATCGGCTCCATCACTGGACAACGAGTCTACCGCTTGAGAGCGATCGGAGCGCTGCTCAACGGGGTAATCCTCGCTGCGCTGGCCTATGCGGCGCTGGGGCTTTGAGCGCCAGCGCCTTAATCCAGCTCTAGCCGCAACCCGTCATAGGCGGGCTCGGTCGCTGGCGGACAGGCCGCGGAGAGGGTCGAATAATCGAGCTCGGTGGCGAGATCGGTCAGCAAGGCGCGCCGGGGTTGCATGCGCCCAATCCAATCGAAGGCCTGCGACACGCTAAAATGCGTGCCGTGCCGTTGATGCCGCAGAGCGTCGATGATCCATAGATCGAGCCCCGCGAGAAATTCGACGCTTTCCGAGGGTATCGCGTTCATGTCGGGCGTGTAAGCGAAGGCCTTGCCCTCCGCCTCGAAGCGAAAGCCGAGCGAATCCATGTCGCCATGCTCGAGACGAAACGGCGTCGCGACGATCGGACCGCCCGGACCTTCGATCGTCACGGGCGTTCCCGCCGCGAGGGAGCGCGCGTCCATCATCGGCGGATAGTTGCTTCCGGGCGGCGTCGCGAAGACATAGTCGAAGCGCAACGTCAGGCCGCGACGGGTCGTCTCGTCCATGAAGGCTGGGATGCGCCGTCCGTTCTGGATCACGAGAGTCCGCAGATCGTCGATCCCATGTGTGTGGTCGGCGTGGAGATGGGTGTAGAGCACCGCGTCGACGCGCTTGACGCCCGCGTCGAGCAATTGCTCGCGCAGATCCGGCGAGGTGTCGACCAGGATCACGGTCTGTTCCGCCCCTGCCCGACGCGTCACCAGGATCGAGCAGCGTCGCCGGCGGTTCTTGGGATTATGCGGGTCGCATTTGCCCCAACCCTGGCCAACCCGCGGCACGCCGCCAGACGAGCCGCAGCCGAGAATGGCGACCTCGAGGGTCAAGCGGCGGCCTCGGCGCACGAAAGCGGCGGCATTTTAGAGAAGAGCCGCAACGCATTGGCGGTCGTCGCCCGAGCGATCTCCGCTTCCGAGACGCCCTTCGACTCGGCGAGCACGCGCGCGGTCTCTTTCACAAAGGCTGGCTCGTTGCGCTTGCCGCGATGCGGCGTCGGCGCGAGAAAGGGCGCGTCGGTCTCGACGAGGAGGCGCTCGAGCGGCATGTCCGCGGCGATGTCGCGCAGGCTCTGCGCGTTCTTGAAGGTCAGCACCCCAGAGAACGAAAGATAAACCCCGAGCTCGACTGCCGTCTCGGCCAGGGCGCGCGAGGCGGTGAAACAATGGAGCAGGGCGGGAAACGCCCCCTGCCCCATCTCCTCACGCAGAATCCTGGCCATGTCCTCGTCGGCGTCGCGCGTATGGATCACGAGCGGCAGCTGCGCCTCGCGCGCCGCGGCGATGTGGTTGCGGAGAACCCGTTGGGCGGTCTCTTTCGGCGCCTGATTGTAATGATAGTCGAGCCCGGCCTCGCCAAAGGCGATGCATTTTTCGTGGCGAGCCAGGGCGACGAGCGTCTCGGGGCTGGCCTCCGGCTCGTCCAGCGCATGATTGGGATGCGTGCCGACCGTGCAGAAGACGTCGTCATAGGCTTCGGCGATCGCGGCGATTTCGGCGAATTTAGTCACATGCGTCGAGATGGTGACGACGCGCCCGACGCCGGCGGCGCGGGCGCGCGCGACGACAGCGTCACGTTCCGGCGCGAAATCAGGAAAATCGAGATGGCAGTGCGTATCGACGAGCATGGCGGCCTTTTACGCCGAGACGTCGGGGAAAGGAACGGCTGTTCATGCTCAATAAATAGGAGAGGAAATCGGGCTCGCGGACGCCGGCGCCGGCCTGGCGGGCTTGGCGGGTCTTACGGGGCCATGCGGCCGCTCTCCTGCGGCCGCCGCCGCGCGCCAGCCGCCCCCTGGGCATAGAAAGCTATTCGACGACCACTCGCCCTGCCCGGTTTTCCCGACGAGATTGCCCTTGACGTGGGCGGTGACGCCGAGCGTCTTGATCTCGATCGTCACGGCGCCGGACGAATCGACGAAGCCCGACGTCTGGGGCGAAGGAAGCCCCACGATCTTCGTGAATCTGCCGCTGGTCACCAGCGCGCCGAGCCGCTTGCTGCGAACGGGGCAAAGAGCCCCCGTGGCCGTCGCGTCGATAATCCATTTGCCGTCAAAGGGAGTGGAGGAGCCGGTCGCCGAAGCGCCGAGCGCGACGGCGGCCGCGCCGAGCGCGCCGATAACGGCGGCCATTTGGGCGCGGGAGCCCGCCCAGGCAGGAAGTGTCGAGACCAGCCCCCGCATCACCGCCTCCTCAGGTCCTTCCCGGCGAGCGCGGCGTCAGCCGCCGGAATCGTCGCGATCCTCGCTCGCGACGCTTAGCCTTAGCAGCTTCACGTTACCATATTGCATAGAATCCGTCGCGGCCGCGCGCGGCGTCACGGCGACGAACGGCTCTCGAGCATGTCACGGGAAAGCGCGAAGCGGCCTTCCGATCAGGACATACTCCCAAGTTTTTGATTTGGAGCGCGTCAGTTCAAGCCGGCGGGAGCGACGCCGATGTCCGCAGGCGTAGCGCGATCGCCGCGAGTGCGGCTCCGCCAAAAATCAGGTTGATGCCGACGAGCAATCCCAGCGCCCAGGCGGCGTCGCCGGGAAGTCCCGCCAAGAGGATGACGGCAAGCACGAGATCGACGACGCCGCTCGCGACCATCCAGCCCCAGGTCGAGACGTGCCGCCGGTGATCCACGCCGAAGAAGATCGAGAAGACGCCTTCGGCGATGAAGAAGGCGATTAGCACGAGCGTGAGCGAAACGGCGCCAGCGATCGGCTGCACGAGCAGCATCAGGCCCACGACGATGCCCAGCACGGCCGAGATCAACGACCACCAGAAGCCGGGCGCGCGATGTCCGGAGAAGGTCGAGATAAGGCCGGCGACGCCACTGGCGAAAAAAACCGCCCCGATGACGATGGTCGCGCTGAGGGTGGCGACCGGCGGGATGAGAATCGCCAGCAGGCCGAGCACGAGAAGGATGATCCCTTCGGTGAGATAGAACCCCCATTGATCGTGAATGGCGCTGGCGGCTTTCTGCTCGAGTTGTCGTTGATCGAGAGTTTCGTTCAGGGACATAGGGACGCCTCCATCTTTGCTCGACAATCAACTTGGGCTTCGGAGCCCGACAATCAACCGCCGCTGAAGATGACTTCGATCTCGGCGTGGGCTCCGCTCCGCGCGAAGGGGCGTCGAAAGGTCTTCAAGCAATATATGAAGAGTGAAATGTATCTATCGGAAGGTAAAATCGTTTTGAGTTCATCCTCATGTTGAGAAATCTGCCTCCTCGCCCCTCTCCCCTCGCCTCGGCGCTTTTCGATGAATCGGGCAACGCCAGCCTCGCGATTGCGTTCGAGCTCGTCGCGCGGCGTGACGCTTTGGCGCATGATCACCGAGTCGCGCCATACGCCAACCCGAAGGTCTTTGACTATTCCTGCGGGACGGACGCAGTTATGTCCCGATGGCCGCCGGCCCCCATGGCCGAATTTCTCGTCGAGAGGGACGCTCATGCACAAGATCAAGTTCAGACTGGGCGGAGACGACCTGCGCCCGCGGCCCACCAAGCTCGAGATTCCCGGCTGGGCAGGAGAACCCGAGCCGCGCGCCGACGGCTCCCATGAGCAGGCATGGCACTGCATCCCGTTTACGGAAGCCGCGAAATACGGCGTCGAGGTCTTCTACCCTTATGAGAATGAGCTGCGAGTCACCACGCAGGCCGGGAAGCTCATTCTCGACGGGGATTTCGGCCTCTCCCCGGCGCCCGACCGAAATTGGCCGCCCTTCAGGAACTTCGGCGACGCTTACTACACCTATCAGATCCTGCTGGACCTCAAGCCCGAGGAAGGATTCGCGATCAAGGTCGAGACGCACCCGAGCTTCTACACGGACAAGACCGGAACGGCTCCGATCGCGGTCCCCGCGCTGATCCGCCGATGGTGGCCCATGCTGTATTTCATGGTGTTCAAATCGCCGGCCGAGGGCCAAACGCATATTTTCCGGCTCGGACAGCCGATCGCGCAATTCCTGCCGATCCCGGCGGAGAGCGAGTTCGAGCTCGAGCCGATGGACGCCGATGAGGCGGCGGAGCGAGAGCTGCAGTCACGGCGCATACATGCGAGCCGCGGCACGCTCGGCGCCGACTCGCAGTGGCTGTCGTCGACGAACACGGTCTTCGACGGCACCTATCGCCGCATTCACGGAGCGGCGCGCAAACTTCCCGAGAGTCGCTGAAGCGCACGCCCCACGGATAGGCCTTCCTGCGTTCTCTTGACCGTGACCCTTCGCTTCCCCATTGCGAAGAAAGCGTGTTGCGCAAATAAGCATTTGCGCAACACGCTGATAATCCGAGCTTCCTGGTTCACGTCCGTAGTGCGACCCGAATCCGCGCGACGTCGCAGATCCTCAAAGGGCCGCGTCGCAGGGGGAGCCGCCACCAGCGCGAACCAATCGGCTGCGCGCAGCGTAAGCGAGGATCAGCAGAGCCAGACCCAGCACGCCCTTGCCCGTCTCGGGCGCCGGAGCGCTGCTGACCAAGAGGCCGTTCGTATTGCCGTTGGCGTCCGTGTAGAAGCCAACGATCTGCCCCAAGTCATTGAGGCCGTTGAAGACCGTGTTGTTTATGCCGGACGGCGCGTCGAGCACGGTCCAGCTATGCGTGTTCTCGTTATAAATCACGCCATGGGAGTTGCCGCCGGCCGTTTCCACTCCGACGATCCAACCCTTGTTGTTGACGCCCAGCAGCTGCGTGTTGTCGGCTCCCGGCGCGTCGAGCGTCGTGAAGCTTCCTCCGACATCGAGGAAGCCATGGGTCACTCCGCCCCCGTCGGTATACAAGCCAACGATATCTCCCGCGTTGTTGATCCCCGCGGCAATCGTCGAAACGCCGAGAGGATCGTTGACGGCGGTGAAGGAATTAGCGCCGATGTTGTAGGTGTAGCCATGGCTGTTGCCGGCGTTGTCATTGTAGAAGCCGACCGCCACATTGGAATTGTTGACGCCCAGCAGCTGATTGACCGCAGGTGTGGAGTTTGTGAGCGGATTGTCGACCGTATGGAAGACTCCGGACTGCTCATAGAACCCATGATTGACATCGCCCGTGCCCAAGTTGGTCGGCGCGTAGAAGCCCACCAAGGTTCCGGTGTTGTTGAGGCCCGTCACCTGCGTCTGTGTGGAGCCCGGGAAATTGACGCTCGTGAAAGACGCCGGAGGCGTAAGAGTATAGCCCTGGTTCGGATGACCGGCGGCGCCGCTGCCGAAATAGCCGGCGATGAGACCGGAATTATTGATGCCGAGCAGCTGGTTGAAGGTCGGATCCGCGGGATTATCGAGGGTTTGGAAAACAAAGCCCGCTTGCGCCGGCACGCTTCCAAGCCACATGACCGCGGCAGCCAGAGCTGTTGTAACCAGAGAACGAGAAATGTTTATCATCTGCCCCTCTCAAATACATGCGCAGGCAAAACTTTGCTACGCATTTTCCGAATATGCGCCCCTGCAACGCAGGACGACGCGGCGAAACACATATTCGATATCTTTTATCTCAAGAAATCGCGCAACGCAAGCTAAGACTCGGCAATTTTTTGTTCTTAAGCGCCGTTAACGTCACTAGAGCTGGTTAAGAGTCTTGCAACCTACGGCGACCTCCTTTGAATCAAGCTACTGATGCCGCAAGTCATTGTAGAACTGCGGCGTTTCGGCAGGCAGGCGTCGCGGCTTTCCGCTACGTTCAACCGATATATTCAAGCGAGGCGCGATAGATTCCGCGCTGACTCGCAAGGCTTTTGTCGATGAACGTGGTGTTCGACAGCGCCGATCGCCCCTTCAACGACCGGCGCAGTCTCGGACAGCTGAGCCGGGAGCGCTCCCGGCCGAGCGTCTCAATAGGGACCCCAATAATAATTGTGGTGGTGGTGATGATGATGGTGGTGATGGTGGTAATAGGGGTAGCCATCCCAGCCGCGGTATTGGTGATGGTGGTGGTGATGGTGGTGATGATGATGGTGGTAATAGGGGCCGTCAGGGTATTGGTAATATTGCGCCGTCTGAATTCTTGGCTGAGGCCCTTCCTCGGAAGTCGCGGTCCTCTCCTCTTGCAAGAGTGTTGCGGCGTTGGGAATCGGTCGCAGGAGCTCCATGTAGGACTGCGGCGACATGACCTCAGCGAGGGTCTTGTCTATGGGGGCTACAGCCGCAAGGGGCGCCAAAACTGACATGGCCCCGACGAGGCCGACGGTTTTCTTGTCCATGGATCATTCCTTTCCGAAAGGCGGCGACGCTGAACTTATCCGTGTCGCTGCATCCTCTTTGTCCGCCGAGAGGATGCTCCCGCAGCATCCCAGCCCGCGGCTTAACGCGGTGTGAACGGGGCGACGTCGCGCGATCGGCGTCGGACGCCGGCTGCGAAGAATGACGATCAGTGATAGGACCAAATATAGAAAATAGACGGGAAGCGCCGACTGGCTCACCCCTGCCCTTCCGGCTCGGCGGGCTCGACAAAACGTGGAAACACTGGCGCCGGCGGGGGTAAGGGGGCGCCCTCCGTCAGCGAATCCGCATCGCCTGCGCTTGCGAAATTACGGGCTCCGGGCGGAACCGCTAGCTGCTCCAAAAGCGCGCCCGCGGCCGCCGGGATGAAGGCTTGCAATGGGATCGCCAACCGCCGCAGCGTCTCGGCGGTGACATAGAGGACCGTCGCCATCCGAGCCGGATCCGTCTTTTTCTTCGCCCAAGGCTCCTCTCCCGCGAAATAGCGGTTCGCCTCCGCGACGACGCGAAAGATCTCGGCGAGCGCCAGATCGGGCCGATAGGAGTCCATGGCGCCGCGCGCTTTCTCGAGCGCTGCGGCGGCGTCAGCCAGGATCGCCCTGTCTTGCTCCAGCAGGCTGTCCTTCTTGGGGACGGCGGCGCCGCAATTCTTGGCGATCATCGAGAGCGAGCGCTGAGCCAGATTGCCGAGGTCATTGGCGAGATCGGCGTTGATCCGGTTGACGATCGCTTCGTGCGAGTAGTTGCCGTCCTGGCCGAAGGAGATCTCGCGCAGGAAGAAATAGCGCAGCGGATCGACGCCATAGCGCTGCGCCAGATCAATCGGATCGACGACATTTCCGACCGATTTCGACATTTTCTCGCCGCGCGAGAAGAGGTGGCCGTGCACGACGATCTTCTTGGGCAGGGGCGCCCCGGCCGACATCAGGAAGGCCGGCCAGAAGATCGCGTGGAACCGCGTGATGTCCTTGCCGATGACATGGGCGTCGGCCGGCCAGAATTTTTGCCGATCCCCCTGCCCCGTCAGCCAGCCGGTCGCGGTGATGTAGTTCGTGAGCGCGTCGACCCAGACGTAGCAGACGTGATGCGCGTTCGTCTGCGGGCTCGGCGGGATCGGAATGCCCCAGTCGAAGGTCGTGCGCGAGATCGACAGATCCTCGAGCCCGCGCTTCACGAAAGCGACGACTTCGTTCTTGTAGTGTTCCGGGGTCACGAAGCCCGGATGGGCCTCATAATGGGCGAGCAGTCGCTCTCCATAGGCAGAGAGCCGAAAGAACCAGCTCTCCTCCTCGACCCACTCGACCGGCGCGCCGGACGGGGCGAATTTCTTGCCCTCGCGTTCGACGAGCTCGCCCTCGTCGAAATAGGCCTCGTCGCGCACCGAATACCAGCCGGCGTATTTGGAGAGATAGATGTCGCCATTGGCCTCCATGCGCCGCCAGATCTCGAGCACGTCCGCCTTGTGGCGAGGCTGCGTCGTGCGCACGACGTCGTCGGCCCGCGCATTGAGGACCTCGCCCATGTGCTGGAACTGCGCGGCGGTTCGGTCGGCGAGCTGCTGCGGCGTGAGCCCCTCCTTCTCAGCCGTGCGCTGCATTTTTTGGCCGTGCTCGTCCATGCCGGTGACGAAGAGCACGTCGAACCCGTCGAGCCGCTTCCAGCGCGCGAAGGCGTCGGTCGCGACGCGTTCATAGGCGTGGCCGATGTGCGGCGCGCCATTGGCGTAGGGAATGGCGGTGGTGATCATGTAGGTCGGGCGCGTCATGGCGCGGGTTTATCGCGCTTTCGCTATGGGAGCAAAGCGGCGAGACGCTTCGCGAGAGGCGAGAGCTCGAAGCCTCCCTAAATGCTCTCCGGAGCGTCGCTGATTGCAGCCGGACCAAGTGTTGCAAAAATGGCGCGCTCACCGGAATTCGTCATGGGCAGCGCCGGCTCCCCCGCCCACTTCGTTGACAGGCGCAGCCCGTTGCGGGACGCTTTTGGCCTTGCTCGTCACTGATCCAAGGACACGCATTTATGCGGCGCAGACCCTTTCCCGGGCTGATTCTTCTCGGCGCCACCGCGCTTCAGTTGCTGATTCCCCCTGCCCGCGCCGCCGATCTTCCCTCCGTCAAAGCCGCGCCCGTCTCAGCGCCGGCCTTTACCTGGACCGGCCTCTATCTCGGCATGGATTTCGGCTACACGTGGTCTGCTTCGCCTTCCATCACGGCGCTCTCGGCAAATCTCGTCGACCGATCGCTTCTCGGCTGGGGACCGGCCTCGGCGCTCAGCGCTTCCGGGTTCACCGGCGCGAATCTCGACGGCTTCCTGGCCGGCGGCGGCCTCGGCTACAATTGGCAGTTCCACGACCGCTTCGTCGCCGGCATCGAGGCTGACCTCGAGGGCGCAGGCGTGCGCGGCGGCGGCGGCTTGCGCAATATCGTTCCGAACCCGAATATCTTCGGCCTCTCCGCCGCCGCCGTCACTGGCGCGAAGCTCAATCGCAATCTCGAATATCTGTCGACCGTGCGGGGGCGTTTGGGCTTCGCTCCGACGCCCAATCTCCTCGTCTATGCGACTGGCGGCCTCGCCTTCGGCGGGGTGAGCGAGAGCGCCTCCTTCGGACAGAATTTGAGGCCGTCGTTCTTCGCCGCCGGCGAGGCCAAGGGCTCCGCCTTCGAGAACCGCGCCGGCTGGAGCTTGGGCGCCGGCCTCGAATATGCGCTGACGCCGGCGCTCTCCGCCAAGATCGAATATCTCTATTACGACCTCGGCTCGAAGACGCTGACCAACGCCGAGATCAGTCCGCTGGCGGCGCAAAGCGTTCTTGGACTGCTTCCCATCTTCCTCGCGAACGCGACCAACGTTTCGACGCGCTATGACGGCAATATCGTGCGCGCCGGGCTGAACTACCGCCTCGACTGGAGCGTGCCCGCGGAGAAGACGCCTGCGGGCGCGACGCCGCTTCTCGCTTCGCCGGACTTGGCGAGGCTGGAGGCCCCGCAACTCGGGGATTGGCGGATCTCCCTCGCGCCTTATCTCTGGGCGCTTGGCGTCAACGGAAGCATGACAGCCCGGGGAGAGACCGCCGGGAGCAACCTCTCCTTCATCGACTTTCTGACGAAGACGAGCGCCTTTCCTCTGAACTTCGCCGGCCGCGTCGAAGCGAGCAACGGTCCTTTCGGCGTCTACGGCGATCTCGTGTGGATGCAGGTTCGAGCCTCGGGATCGACTCTGCAGTTGCGCTCGCCTTTCGCGGACGTTCTCGTGGCGGCGAGCGCCGACGGTCATATCAAGCAGACGATGGCGATCGGCGAGGCGGGCGTGAGCTATGAGCTCGCGCGCTGGAAGTTCCTGGGCGCGGCGAGCTCCGTCACGAGCTTGGACGCCTATGCGGGCCTGCGCTACTGGCGCGTCGACCTGGATCTGCAGCTCGACGCGGCCGGCGCGGAGACCTCTCGACTGCTTGGCCTGAACCAGCTCGGCGCTCGCGTCGACGCGAGGTCGGGGGCGCTGCAATGGGTCGACCCGGTCATTGGCCTGCGCGCGCGGCACGAATTCGCGCCGGATCAGCGCTTCGAAGCGCGCGGCGACATCGGCGGATTCGGGGCTGGCAGCGCCTTCAGCTGGGAGTTTTACGGGGGCTATGCGAAGGACTTCGAATTCAACGGGCTGAAGCTCACGGCTTCCGCTGGCTATCGGGCGCTGAGCATTGACTATTCGAGAACGGGGAGCGACGCCCGGCAAGATGGGATCAAGGCCATTCTGCACGGCCCCGTGTTGAGCCTAGGGCTCCGCTTCTGAGGGAGAGCCCATCGTGCGCTTCAGGGCGCCGAAAATGATGCATCTCTGGCGGTCTGGCGGGTCCCCTTCGAGCGCGCCGACGAGAACTCAGACACCTATTGGGATTGGCTGCTCTCGCACGTATACATCATGTATGCGACGCATTCGTCGTCGCCGGGCAGAGCGCGCACATTTCCGTGACATTCTCTAAAATTCCGCCTTTTGGAATCGAGCTCTCTTTCCGCGTCCACCGATGTCCCACGTGACCGCGGCGTGATCCCGTCGGCCGGCGTTGTCCCTCGAACGAAATCGTTCGAGGGACAAGACATCGCTTCCCGCGATGACCCCCAAGGGTGCGCTCCGCGCCGAGCGCCCCACTATTCATTACTCAGAAGGAGACGAGCCGGTAGCCTTCGTCGAGATAGCGCGAGAGATCGATGACGCCGGACGTTCCGGGAATATCGCGATTGCGGATCAGATTGAGGCCGCTCGCCTCCGCGCCTTCGCGCGCGCCGAAAATGTCGGCGCAGCCGGCGCAGACGCCTGCAACCTTGTCGGCCACAGCCTTGTAAAGCGCGTTCGCTGGATGCGCGGCTTTCACGATCTCGGCCGGCCAGCGCGTGCCCGCGCCCTGAAAGACGAGATCGACTTCTTGGCTTTTCTCCTTGAGCTCCAGCGTCAGGATCAGGGCGTTGAAGAGGCGGCCTAAGGCCTCCTCGCCCCCATGCTTGGGATCGGAAAAAACGACGATGGCGGTCTTTGACATGGCAAGCTCCTCTGAGTTTTAATTACCGATCGTTCGGTATATATTGTTTGACACTCGCGAGCGCCCGTGTCAAACATTTTTTACCGATCGATCGGAAACCCATCTCTCCCCTGTCGAGAGCCCCCATGCCGCGACCCCTATCGATAGAAGACGAGGAGCTCATCGACCGTCTGAGCCACTGCTTCCGAGCGGTCGGCTATTCCGGGGCGTCGCTCGCCGACCTGTCCGAGGCGACGGGGCTCAGCAAGGCCGCCCTCTATCACCGCTTCCCTGGGGGAAAGCGGCAGATGGCGGCTGAGGTGCTTACCGCCGCGGGCGAATGGTACGAGGCGCATATTCTCGCGCCGCTTCGAGCCGACGGCGAGCCCGCGGACCGCCTGCGTCTGGTTGTCCGCCAGCTCGATCGCTTTTACGCGAGCGGTCGCGAGGCTTGTCTCCTCAACATGCTTTCGGCGCCGCGCAGCGAGGACAGTCCTTTTGCGGCGGCGATCAAGCAAATGTTTGAGACGCTCATCTTGGCCTTCGCGGGTTTCGCCGAGGAGAGCGGGCAGTCTCCCGATGTCGCGCGGGCGCGCGCCGAACGCGTGGTGGCGATGCTGCACGGCAGCCTCGTGCTATCGCGCGGGCTCGCGTCGAACGCGCCCTTCAAGAACTTTTTGGCCAATCTCGCCGAGGACCTTATCGGACCGGGTGGAAAGCCGACCTCCGCGAGCCAGCGGCGACGATCTCGCTGATCGAAGCGCCCCATCCCTTTAAGGAGGTCGTCATGACCAGCCGCTATCTTCATCAGCTCTTCACGCCTTCGGTGAAGGCCGCGCAGGCCGCCCAGGGCAGCCGCCAAGCCTATGCGCGGGTCGACGCGCCGACGAGCGAGCCAGACCGGCTCACGCCGCGCGAGCAGACGTTCATTGCGATGCGCGATAGTTTCTATATGGCGACCAATAGCGCCTCCGGCTGGCCTTATCTGCAGCACCGCGGTGGTCCTGTCGGCTTCGTCAGGGTCCTAGACGAGAAAAGGCTCGGCTTCGCCGATTTCCGCGGCAATCGGCAATATATCAGCCTCGGCAATATCGAGCAGGACGATCGCGCCGCGCTCTTCTTCATGGACTATGCAAGACGCGCGCGCTTGAAACTGCTGGGCCGCGTCCGGTCGATCGATCTCGCCGACCACCCCGCCCTCGCGGACTTGCTCATCGACGCGGACTATGGCTCGAAGGTCGAGCGCGGGCTCATAGTCGAGATCGATTCCTACGATTGGAATTGCTCGCAACACATCACCCCGCGCTACGCCGAGGACGAGATCGATCAGTTCGTGAAACCTCTGAAGGAACGCATCGTCGAGCTCGAGGCCCTGACGCATCACGCGCTCGAGAACAAAGACGCGCAGGCGCCGCTGCGATCCAGGGCAAATAGAGCGCCATAGTTCTCCTGTGACGAACCGATCCCATTTCTGAGCGCAGCCGTTGACGCGGCCAAATGGCTTCTCGTCCGGCTCGCCCTATTGTCACTGGTTCTTATATTCACTTGACGCCTTGTGCCGCTGGAGAGGCTGTCATGCCCGACTTCGATGCAATCGTCATTGGCGCCGGCCAAGCTGGCCCCTCTTTAGCCTTCCGCCTGGCCGAAGTCGGCATGAAGGCGGCTATCGTCGAGCGCCATCTCGTCGGCGGCACTTGCGTAAACACCGGCTGCACCCCGACCAAGGCCTTGGTGGCGAGCGCCTACGCCGCCCAGCTGGCTCGGCGCTCCGCAGAATATGGCGTCGAGATCAAGGGCGACGTCAGCGTCGACATGCGGCGGGTCAAAGCGCGCATGGACGCGATTGTGGCCGCATCGCGGAACAGGCTCACCTCCGCCCTCGAAAAGGCCGAAAATATTTCGCTCTACCGCGGCCACGCGCGCTTCGTGTCGCCGCAAGCCGTGCAGATCGGTGCCGAGCGGCTGAACGCCGCACGAATCTTCATCAATGTCGGCGGCCGGGCGCTCGTTCCAGCAATGCCGGGGATAGACGAGACGGCCTACCTGACCAATTCGTCGATGATGGACGTCGATTTCCTGCCGCGCCATCTCATCATTATCGGCGGCAGTTATATTGGCCTCGAGTTTGGCCAGATGTACCGCCGCTTTGGCAGCGAGGTGACGATCATCGAAATGGCCCCACGGCTGGTTCCCCGTGAGGACGATGAGGTGTCGGCGGCGATCAAGGACATCGTCGAGCGCGAGGGCGTCAATGTCAGGTTGAACGCCAAATGCATCAGCCTCGGCAGGCGCGGCGACGGGATCGCCGTAAAGGTCGATTGCGCGGACGGCGCTCCCGAAGTCGAAGGCTCGCATCTGTTGCTGGCGGTCGGCCGCCGGCCAAACACCGACGATCTGGATCTCGACAAGGCCGGCGTGCGCTGCGACGAGCGCGGCTACATCATCGTGGATGAGCAATTGCAGACCACGACGCCCGGCGTCTGGGCTCTCGGGGATTGCAACGGCAAAGGCGCCTTCACCCACACCGCCTATAATGATTTCGAGATCGTCGCCGCGAATTTGCTCGATCACGATCCGCGCAAAGTGAGCGATCGTTTGACCGCCTATGCCCTTTACATCGACCCGCCCTTGGGCCGCGTTGGCATGACTTTGGCGCAGGCGCGCCAGAGCGGGCGGCGGGTGCTGGTCGGCGAGCGGCCGATGACGCGCGTCGCCCGCGCCGTCGAAAAGGGCGAGACGCAAGGCTTCATGCGCATACTCGTCGATGGCGACAGTCGAGAACTCCTCGGCGCCTCATTGCTCGGTACGGGATGCGACGAGGTTGTCCACGCGATCCTCGATGTGATGTACGCCAAGGCGCCCTACACCATCATGCAGCGCGCGATGCACATTCATCCGACGGTGAGCGAGCTGCTGCCGACGATATTGGGCGATCTGAAACCGATGGATTGAGTAGGAGCGAAGATCCAGATGGCAGACGACGACATCCGAACGGCTCTGGATCGCCACTGGGCCGCCTCCGATGCGAACGACTTCGAGACGGAGCACGATATTTATCGAGAAGACGCGGTGCTCGAATATCCGCAATCGGGCGAGCGCATTCGCGGGCGGCGGAACATTCAGTCGTCTCGCGCCGCGCAACCGAACCGCAAACGCTTCACTGTGCGACGGATGATCGGCTCGCGGGATCTCTGGATCACCGAATTTCTCTTGAGCTATGACGGACGGCCGTCCTACACCGTGAGCGTTATGGAGTTCCTCGACGGGAAAGTGGCCCGCGAAACGCAGTATTTCGCTGATCCCTTTGAGCCGGGGCCTTCGCGAGCGCAATGGGTCGAGCGGATGCCTTGAACCCTCAAGGCCATGAGGACCTCTATCTGCCGCTCGCGCGTACGGCGCTCCCCGCCGACACCATCGCGCTCGCCCGCTTTCTCATCGGCAAGATCGTGGCGCGCGCGTTGCCTGAAGGCCGTGTCAGCGGCCGCATCGTCGAGACGGAGGCCTATGTCGTCGGCGACGCTGCGGCGCACGCCTACCGGGGAATGACGCCGCGCAATCGCTCGCTCTTTCTCGAGAGGGGCCATGCTTACGTCTATTTCACCTATGGCAGCTCGTTCATGCTGAATGTCTCGGCGGAATCGGCCGGGGTCGGAGCGGGCGTCCTCATCCGGGCGCTCGAGCCCCTGGAGGGTATAGCGATCATGCGCGCAAATCGCGGCGTCGACCGCCTGCGCGATCTGGCGCGCGGACCGGGAAGGCTTGCCAAGGCGTTGCGCATCGATCGTCGCCTCGATGGGCTCGACCTCTGCCGCCAAGGGCCTTTGTGGTTGGCGCACGACGACGACGAGCCCGGCGAAATCGGCGAGAGCGTGAGGATCGGCATCACGCGGGAGACGCATCGCCAGTTGCGATTTTATTCGGTGGGCAACCCCTTTGTGAGCGGACCGAAGTCGCTGAACATCAGTGACGGGGATCATCTTTGCAGGCGACGTCACACACCAAGCGGTTAACGCATTATGCTCCTGACAAAGCGCGCCGCAAGCAGGGCCTGTCCTGGAGGAGATGCATCAGTTTCTTGCAGCCCTCTTGGCTTTCCATCCACGCCTGCGCCCATCGGCCAAATCCCGAGAAAGAAGCGCGCGCCCCGGTCTCCTCCGCCGCCGAGCTTTTCCAACGCTACGGGGCTCGAGTCGCTATTGAGGTCTATGGCTACGATGGCCGCGAGAAGCTTGAGTTCTTCAACGAGCGCCACAACAGCCGTAGCGACTAGGACGAGTAGTTCTTGTTCGCGACGTACAGGTTATACATGGGTTCTCCGCGACCATTGTATTTGCACTGACGCCCCAGAGCTTAGCTGGCCTTCGTCTCGCAAGGAAGGTGATCGGGGACGCGTCCCTGAGCGGCGGAGAAATACGTTCAAGCGAGGTTGTCCCGCCCGGTCGCCTCGTCCGCTCCCGGTAGGTCAAGAGCAGAACGCAAACGTCCAGCGCCTCGTTGATACAGCTTCGCGTACGAGGCGGAAGTCAGCAGATCGGCGCTGGGCGCAAAGCCGTCGACGCATCTGTTGAAGGGAATGGCGCCGCAGCCCGGCACGCGGCATGCCATCTTGTCTCTCGGGCATTTATTGAAATTGCATAGCCGTCCCAGATATCGATCGCTGCCCGGTTCAATCAAAAAAAGTTCGACTTGGTGATCAGCAATGCTCGGCCCCCCTCCCCTCTCATATCCCCTCCGCAGGGCCGAATCCCGGGCGCGACGGAGAGCATCGAGCCTATGCTGCGACGAAATCCATACCGCCAGATCGAGATCCTTGCATTCATGCCAGACAGTAATGCCGGCGCGACGGAATTCGCGGAACCGCGGGAGCTCCTTCCACAATGGCTTGGCCACTGACCCGATCACCGCGACGGCTTCGACTTCCTCGAAACCCATCAGCGCGTCAGTGACGATATCCGCAGCCCTACGAAAATCGTGTTGCCGCCGCAGCAAAAAACGATTCTGCTTTTCTATGTCAGCGGGTCTCAAGGATCACTCCGGAAGCCTGGTGAATCTGCTTGCCTTGGCGCTCTCGACAGCCTCGACAATCAGGCGTTGGACTCGCGACTATTGTCACGAGGCCTAGTCAGCCGATGACGATTCCCGGAAACTGCGGCAGGTCCAGAACGGGCATCTGACACGTCGTGGCTGTAGTCATCCGCCTGTTCGGCTTTGGCGCTTATCACAATGCGATTAGTTCTTTTTGGCCGTCAACGCAGTCCAGGCGGCGTGCGAGTCCATGTAATCTCTCCAGCGAGCAATTTTACGATTCTCGAGTTCGATAATCGAGCAGAATCGATTTTCGTAACTTGCGCCTGTCGCAAGGATCGTCCCGTGAACATCGTACTCGATCACGACAACCCGGCCATTGTCCGCCTTGTTAACAATCAAGCCGTCCGCTGATCGGAGCCGGATGCTGCCGACATATCCTTGGAATTGGTTCATCAGCTCGGCGCGCCCTCTCACCACGAGAGGCCAACCCAGGTCGTAACGAACCTCATAGGAGATATCGCCGGCTACAACGTCGAAGAAGTGCTCGCCGTCGACGAGCTCCCCCAGCGCCTGTCGAACCAGTGTGAAATAGGGTTCTGCACCAACATAGGCGGAATATTTATCGAGCATTTTCTTACTCCGTAGGATTTCGGCTTGGTTGTCCGCTGGCGACGGGGCAACCCATTCTAAGGGATCAACCCTGCGTCCGAACATGATCTCACAGAGTCGTGCCGCCGATTGACCTATGCCGCGCATTGTCGTGATCCATACTGCTGTTGACACACCGAGACCCAGACCAATCAATACTGGGATCATGTGTGCAGACATGCCCGCATTGAGGCAGTTCGCGCCGGTTGTGGCCAAGGCGTAAATGATGCCACAAATAAGGACATCGCGACGCGTCGACGCCAGAGGTTGGGTAGAGCGGATCGGAGCGCGATCGGGCCAGACCCAATAACTCTTGTCCGAGATGAAGCAGTTGAGTGGTATGGTTGTGACCGCAATCGCGGCATACCAGAACAGTGCGTATCGCCAGCCGAACTGCGCAGACAGCAGATGTCCTAACGGCCAGAACACGGACGATGCCAAGCCTCCGAGCAGCGTGATTTGAGAGATTGGACGACGCGCCTCCGGGACGCGATATACAGCTCGATGGTGCTGGTGCACGCGAGCCCGATGCAGCCGAGGGCGTTCACAAGCGCACCGATGCTCAAGACTAACCATCCGCCGTGACGATCCACCAAACGCCCAGCCACGGGCGAAATCACGCCCATTACCAGCAATGAGGCTGAGAACCCACCATAAATAACGCCTCGGGTCCAACCAAGGTCGCGAGCCATTGTCTCGCCGAATACACCAATCAGATAATAGGTTATTCCACAAGAGAATAGTTAGATGAGCCCGAGAGCGACAATAATCCGACGCGCGATCACGTCTTATTCTCTTACTCATCTGAGGAAGGAAGCATGATGTTGCCGCGACCAAGAGCACGCTGCATCATAACTGTATCGACCCAATGACCCAGCTTGAACCCAACGGAACGAAGAACGCCGATATGTTGAAAGCCCAGCTTCTTATGCAGGTCGATCGACCCGGTATTTCCGCTGTTTCCAATGACGGCAAGCATCTGCCGCCAGGGACCGGTCTCACAGCGCGAAACCAGGGCATGCAGGAGTGCCGTTCCAATTCCACGCCCTGCCAGCCCGTCAGCCACATAGACCGAATCCTCGATTGTATAGCGGTAAGCGGGACGTGGCCGGTAGGCGGTCGCGTAGGAATATCCAACGATCCGACCATGGGTTTCAGCGACGAGATACGGAAGGTTGGCGCCGCCGGCCCCCTCATGACGTTGCCGAGGCCTTTTCCGGCGCGAGTTGATCGACAACGGTGAAGGTCAGGCCAGTCCAATACTCGCCTGCGCCGGCGATCGCGATGGATCGTTCCGCCTCCTCGATGGCGGCATGAGCATCGGACAGCAGGAAGTTCTCGACATCCTTCATCGAAGCGAAGGCCATGAGCGTCACGCCATCGATCCGGCTGGCTATGGGGTGGAAGAATGGCGCGCCCTTCGCGGCGGGACCGATGTTGTGCAATTGGACGTAGCGCTTCACGAGACGCTGCGTATCGGCCTGGCCGACCACCAGCTTGGCGTGGTCGTGCAGCCAGCGGCGCTGGAAGGTCTCGCGGTCGAGATCATCGCGCCGGATGTGCGTCTTGATCAGGACGATCGAGTCGTCACCAGCCGTGTTCGGCATGATGATGAACTGGCGGGCGAGCACCGGTCCGAGATCCCGGAAGATCGCCTGATCCTCGGGAAGGATCTTGCGACGAACACGCTCAGCGCCGAGAACCGCGCCGAGATCGTCGAGCCCCGCGAAGTTGAGATACGCGACCCCGTCCCACTGCGGACGTCGGTAGGGCTCGACGTGACCGACGATGGTCTCGAACAGGCGACCGTCCGCGTCGAGCGGCGGCCGGTAAGGCGGCGGGTTCAAGCTTGTCGGTCCCGACGCCACACGGTGAATCTGATCGTAACGCAGCAGGCGACCGATGGTCTTGCGGTCGTCCGCCTCGTCGGGATGGAGGAAACGTGGGCCATGCACCTTGCGCCAATAGTCCCCCCATGTTTCGAAACTGAGATTGGGGTCGGGTTCGGACACGTTGGCGGCCGGATCGGCGCGCAATAGGAACGAGAACAGCACCGTCAGCGGAGCGGTTCGAGCGTCGGGCTCGGTTGACGTGGACGGTGCGACAGAGGCGGTCATCGGGCGTACTCCTTTGAAGCGAAGGGAATGGATGGCGGAAGGAGAGAGCGCAGCAGCGCGACGAGGCCGCAGGCGGCGCCTGTGAGGCACACACCGACCCAGCCGTAGCGGCTCCAGGCCCAGCCGCCGGCGAGCGCACCGATCGCCATGCCAATCATGGCGGCGGTCATCAGTAAGCCGTTCAGCCGGCTGCGCGCAGCGGGGTCGATCGTCGTGACGATGGTCTGGTGCGAAACCAGCGCGGCCATGACGCCGAGATCGAACAGCACCGCCCCCGCGATCAGCGCGGCGATCGAATGCGGCGACGCCAGCATCAGGATGAAGGCTAGAGCGACCAGCAGACAGCCGAGGTGGATCGCGATGGCAGGCCCGCGGGCGTCAGCGAGGCGTCCGAACAGAGGGGCGCCGAAGGCGCCGGCCGCGCCGGCCAATCCGAAGGCGCCGGCCACACCCGCACCGAGGCGGAATGGCGGCTCCGCCAGCATCAACGCCAGTGTGGACCAGAAGGCGCCGAGGGTCGCCGCCAGCAAGCCTTGGGTCAGAAGAGCCTTGCGTAGCACCGCGTACCGCCCGACCAAGGTGACGAGGCTCAGGAGCAAAGCGCCGTAGGAACCGTTGGCGGTCGCCGGCTGGAGCGGCAACCAGCGCCAGACCACAACGCCGACCAGCGCCACCATGGTGGCGGCCAACGCGTAGATCGCTCGCCAGCCGAAGAGATCGCCGACAACCCCACCCAAGGTGCGCGACAACAGGATGCCGCAGAGCAGTCCCGTGGTCACAAGCCCGATGGTGCGCCCCCGCTCTTCGGCCGTCGCGAGTTGCGCCGCCATGGGCACGAAGTCCTGGCCGAGGCTGCCGAGCAGTCCGACGCCGAGGCTGACGGCGAGAAGCACGGAAAAATTCGGTGCGAGAGTCGTCGCCAACAGGGCAAGCACGAGCAGGATCGACTTGGCGAGGACCAGCCGCTTGCGGTCGATGAGATCGCCGAGCGGGGCCAGCAGCAGCATTCCGAGGGCATAGCCGGCTTGGCTCACCGCCGGGACGAGGCTCGCCGATTCCGATCCGATGCCGAATGTCCCGCGTACCAGCAGGACCACCGGTTGGATGTAATAAACATTGGCGACGCCGACGCCGGCTCCGATCGCCAGAAGCCAGATCGGTGGTGGGATCGACCGCCTCCCTTCGTCTTTATGGGTGGAATGTGATGGTCCTGGCATGGCGCCGCTCCGTGGGATGCGGGCCGGACGACCCTACCCGGAGCATTTTATTGGCGACTGTAGTGGCGATAAATCGCCTCATATGGCAATATGAGTTGACTGATAGTCTTCAATAGGTCGCGATGATTTCCACCGAACACCTCAGTGGCATAACAGCCTTCGTCCAGGCCGCCGACGCGGGCGGATTCACGCTGGCGGCCGAGAGGCTCGGCCTCTCGAAATCCGGCATCGCCAAGAGCGTGGCGCGGCTCGAGGATCGACTCGGGGTTCGATTGTTCAACCGAACAACACGTCGCTTCGCACTGACGACCGAAGGCCAATCCTTCTACGAGACCTGCGTGCGGGTCCTGGCCGATCTGGAAAACGCCGAGGCGGCGCTAAACGCCCATCGCCTGCAGCCACGTGGGCGCCTACGGGTCGATCTGCCTGTGGTGTTCGGTCGACGCTGGGTCCTACCCGTGCTCCTCGACATTGGCGAGCACTATCCAGAACTGTCGCAGGAAGTCTCGCTGACCGATCGGCGCATTGATCCGATTGACGAAGGCATCGACCTGGTGATCCGCATCGGCGATCTCGATGACAGCTCCATGCTCGTCGCCAGAAGACTGGGTGTTCAGCAATCGGTGCTCTGCGCCAGCCCCGATTATCTCGACAGGCACGGTCGCCCCACCTCGCTCGATGATCTGGGCGCTCATGCCTGCATCGTCTTCGGCCGGAGCGGACAGTCCTTGCCGTGGTGGTTCCTGGATGGGAAGGGCGCGCCCATGGCGAAGCCCGTCTCCGGACGGCTCTCGTTCAACCACAGCGACGCCATCTGCGACGCGGCCCTCGCCGGCCAAGGCATCGCGCTTCTCTCGACCTGGCTGATTGCCGACCACTTACGCGGCGGACGACTTGCTCGGGTGCTGCCGGCGGTGCCGACGCGAGGCTTTCCGATCCACGCTCTCTGGCCGCAGACCCGGCAGATGAGCCCGAAGGTGCGCGTCGTGGTCGACGAACTGGTGAACCGCTTCCTGCCCGACCCGCCGTGGGATCCCGACAGATGAGCTGCCGCTTCATCATTCCTGCAAGCCTGTCTTCTCGTCCTCGACACCAAAATCGCCGGATATGCCGGCGCGCAGAAGAGGATGACAAACTATGACGCAACACCACCAGAGCGGCGCCGAAAGCTGGCTGCGACGCGGACAGCGCCCTCGCTGAAATCGACGGCGAGGCGGGCGCCAAGGTCATCGCCGCGCTGGCCGATGTCGCGCCCGATTTCGCCACCTACCTGCTCGAATATCCCTTCGGCGACATCTACAGCCGTCCCGGTCTCGATCTTAAGGCGCGTGAAATCGCCACCATCGCGGCCTTGACGGCGCTCGGTAACGCCACGCCGCAACTGAAGGTCCATATCGAAGCCGGATTGAACGGTCTGTTCGCCGCTAAGGAAGTCTTCTCGCTGCTGACGGACCGGGTCGTGGCGAGGTGAGATAATCGTTCCCTGAAGAAGGAAAGTAGCATTGCACGCCGTTGACGCCCCTCCCCTCACCTCGATGCGTCTGAGACACTCAATCACGCGCCCTTCGTGTTGAGATAGGCGACCATTCCGATCACGTCCTCCGCGACCAGCCTGCCGATTGGCCCGCTGGAATAGACCGCATTCAGGACATTACCCTCGGGATCCAGCAAAAATCCTGTCGATTGAAGATATCGTGGCGACGGGTTGGTGTAGGCCCCGGTGACGAGCGCGACGTGGTCCGCGTCGGCGCTGTGTCCCACGGGGAAGCGTAGCTTGTATTTTTCGATTGTTCCTTTCGTGGTCGCCTCGTCATCGACCGAAAGCGCGGCAACCTTGATTCCGACTTCCGCCAATTTCTCGCTTGCGCGCTGGAAGCCCCCAAGCTGCGCCTGGCAATAAGGGCACCACGCGCCCCGATAGATCAGGATGACGCCGTATGATCCGTGGAGGGATTGCGGAATTGGAATGACCCCGCCGCCCACAGCGGGGACTTCGAGGGACGGAAAGAGCTGGCCATTTTGCAAGCGGCTCATCTTGGGCTCCTGAAAGTGGACTATCCAGTCCAGAATGATGTGCCACGACGATACTGGACTGTCAAGTCCAGTTGGCGTAGCCTTTCGAAATGTCCTCGATTCGAGATCCTGGCTCCCGTCCTTTGACCGCGCGGGGCGCGGCTACGCGCGCGCGCATCGTCAACGCCGCCGCTGACCTGATCTATGAACGCGGGGTGGAGCGAACGAGCCTGGACGACGTGATGGCCGAGAGCGGCGTGAGCAAGTCGCAGCTCTATCATTACTTCGCGGACAAGGACGCGTTGGTGCTCGAGGTGATCGCGCGGCAGACCGAGCGCATTTTTGAGTCCCAGCGCCCCGATCTCGAGGCGCTCGAATCGCTGGCCGCCCTGAAAGCCTGGCGCGACGGTATCCTGCGGCTCAACAAGGCGACGAGGGGCAAAGGATGCCCGCTCGGATCTCTCGCGAGCGAGCTCGCCAATGATTCAGAGCCGGCGCGAAAACGCCTCGCCGACGCTTTCTCCCTGTGGCGCGATCGCCTCGAAGCGGGGCTGGCGAAGATGCGAGACCGCGGCGAAATCGATGCTTCCGCCAATCCCCATGACCTGGCTCTAGCGCTATTGAGCGCGCTCCAAGGGGGGCTTCTCCTGGCCAAGACGTCGCGTTCGAGCCGCCCGCTGGAGGCCGCTCTCGACATGGCCATCGATCATATCGCCAGGCGCGCGACCGCGCGGACGGGATGCTGATTGATGTTGGTCTGGCAGTCCTGGAACAGCCCACCCGGAGCTTTCCGTGGTCGTGTCGCTGCGAGGGTCGCCTCCGAATCGGCGGGCCTAGCTTGCGTAGCGCAATCAGGTGAGATTCAGTCCACCATCCGCCAGCAGAATTTCGCCGGTCAAGTAGTCCGAAGACACCAGCATCATGACGGCTTGCGCGATATCATCAGGGCTCGCGGCCCTGCGCATCGGCGACCGCTCCCGCCAAAGCTGCTGCGCCGCAGTCCAGTCGGCTGTGAGGGGTGTATCCACGAGGCCCGCCGCCACCGCATTCACCCGTATATCGGGCGCCAGGGCCAAGGCCAAGAGGCGGGTGACATGGTTCAGCGCCGCCTTGCTCGCGGCGTATGGGATCGAGGCTCCCTTCGGCCGGCTGCCCGCATGGGAGCTGACATTGACGACACATCCCGGCCGCCCGCGCCGGGCGGCTTCACGCAGGAACGGCTCCGCGTTCGCGACGAGTCGAAAGGGGGCGACGACATTGATTTCATGCAATTCATGCCAGACCCACGGCGTCGCCGCCGCGAGATCGGCGTGCGGAATCACGCGGGTGATTCCCGCATTATTGACGAGAACATCCAACCGCCCCCATAGCGCAACAGCTTCTCGGACGAGTCTTATCCGATCGACATCCTGTGCCAAATCGGCCTGAATATAAGCGGCATGACCGAGCTCGGACGCCAATGCGCTTCCCTTATTCACGGATTCCCGCGAATGCAGAATGACCGCATAACCTTCTTGAACCAGACGGCGCGCTATCGCTGCGCCGATTCCCGATGTTGAGCCTGTGACGAGGGCGACCGGACGTTCAGCTTCCAAGCGCAACACCCCGATCTCTTTGAACAGGCCAATTTTCCAATCCGGGTTGGCCCATCATCTCCGACTTACGAAACGGCTCAATCTTGGCAAAGTCCGGGTGATCAGAAAAGGCGAGCGCCATTGGGAACTTTCTGGTCGGGCGCGAATAGCACCACGTCCCCGTTCTCATCCGGGAAGCCGAGGGTCAGAACCTCCGACATGAACTTCCCGATCTGTCGAGGAGGGAAATTCACGACTGCCGCGACCTGTCTGCCAACCAGACTTGCGATGTCGTAATGCCGCGTGATCTGTCCGCTGGATTGCTTGACGCCAACGCCAGGACCAAAATCGATCTTGAGCTTGAAGGCGGGCTTGCGAGCATCAGGAAAAAGATCCGCCGCGACAATCGTGCCTACGCGAATATCGACATCCAAAAAACGATTGAACTCGATTTGCGGCGCTGGCGGCTTATCCGGATCATGAAGCAAATACACTACGGTTTCTCCCAGTTCGAATGCGTAGGACAGCCTGCATCGCCGGGCCGTGGCGTTATGGCGATCGTTCGGTTTCGAGGTCGTGGGTCGCCTGCCGCAAGCCTTCAATCACCCCTTCTCGGATATTTCGACGCGCTGGTCATGTTCCGTTCGCTGGACGAGATTTAAGTCAGATTCGGTTGGTTTCTGGAAATGCGGCGGAGCTTCTCACCTTCGCGCCAATATTCAGTGAAGGTGGCGCAGCACGAAGTCCGCTCGCTCTCCGACGCCGATCTTCGGCAACAGGATCGTGTCGTATCCAAGCTCGTGATAGGCAAGGAGCAGCCGATCATATTCGGCGACTGCGTCGGTGAAGGTGTGCCGGCGCTCGGTGTCCACGGCAAATATTTCTGGCCACGGCGGCGTCAGGAAAACCTGACGATGGTAGCGCGCATCTTGTTCCAGAATGCTAGCCGCTCGTTGATCCGTCGAGCGTTGAAGCGCTACTGCAGCATCAACGAGTCCGCGATCGAAGAAAACCCACCCGTCCGCGCAGCCGAGAGACCGGCGGTCGCTCCGCGCCACCTCGATTGCTTGCCTCGCAAACGCCGGAAGATCGATCCAAGGGAGCGCCCTTCCGTCACCGCGCAGTTCTTCGGCGACGATCCTGCGACCGGGCTCCGGCACGATCAGAAAGCCTCTCCGGCCCAGTTCCGCCAAGAGCGTGGATTTCCCGCCGCCGGAACAACCCGACAACACCACGTGCCTGCTCGTCTCAAGATCTTCCATGATCGTGCTCGCGTTAGAAGTTGCTGAAGCCGAGCCGAAATCTCGCATCGAGTGAGGGCTAGACAGCGCAGAGCGCCACAGGATGTTTACGCCTCCGATCAGCATCGAAGGCTTTGAAGCAGGCCTTGCTTGGCATCCCCGCAGTGCGGCGGACCCGGCCGTGATCTGGTTGCGGCAAGCCCTGAGGGATCAAAGCCAGCCCACGCCACAGCCAGGAGGCTGACCCCCGAGAAGGATGGCGAGACGAAGACGGGCTGTGCGCGCGAACTGCGGACGAGGCGGGCGCGCTAAATGTCGCAGCCTGTCCTTGGCGGCTTCCATGTTCGCATCAGTGTCTGGACGCCAGCTGCGACAGCCGCCGTCAGGCCTCGCGAATTGTCAGCTCGCCTTTGAGGCGTGGCGCTGCCGGAATTGAGCCGGCGCTTCGCCGGCGATCTGCGCGAACGCCTTTGCGAAGGCGCTGAGGGACGCATATCCGACGTCGGCCGCAACGCCGGTTATTCTTTGACCCTGGATCAACAGCCCCATCGCCATCTGAATCCGCGCTTGGCAGAGCCAGTTTTGCCACGTCAGTCCCGTCTCCCGTGCGAACAGGCGACGGAAGGTGCGTTCGGACAGCGCCGCGTGACGCAGGGCTTCGGTCAGCGTCGCGGCGGCAAGATCGCCCAAGGCGTAGTCCATGGCGCGACGGAGAGAGGGGCTCGTCGCGCTCGGCAGGAACAGCGGAAGCTCGCGTTGTAGCCACTCGCCGCACAGAAGCGCCAATGCGCGCAGGAAGTTGTCGGCGAGCGGATCGGTCTCGCTGGCGCCGAGCGGCCAGCGGGTCGCGAATAGGATCATCTCCCGCATCAATGGGCTCGCGACCACGATCCGCACATGGCTTGAGTGATCCTCGACGGCGTCAGGTGAAAAATACAGCGAGGCGCCGCCGCTATCCGCGACCAGGGAGCGGTGCAGCGTTCTCGCCGGTATCCAGACAGCCCGGCCTTGCGGAAGGATATGGCGACCGCGATCCGTCTCGATTTGTGCGGGTCCGCCCGCAGCATACATCAGCTGATGGTAGTCGTGTGCGTGCCAATCATAGAGGACATTGCAGGCGGCGCCCAGAAACGCGAATCCGACTCCGGCCGGGCGATCGAGGCCGTGGGCGCGTATGGCGTTTTGGGTTTCGGCGTCGTTCAATGCCTGCATGGCCGCTATCCGCTCAACTATGGCCGTAGAACGTTAGTCGTCCAAAGCGGCGAAGGCTATCGTCCCCTTCCCTAGAGGAGGATGATATGACCGTCGCCAGGCACAGCCAGCTCATCGTCGACCAGTTCACCCGTTGGGCTAAGCCCTTCTCTGAGCTGCCCATCCACGCAGAAGCGGACGCGATGGCGCGCACGCTCCGAGCCTGCGCCCTGACACCGGATTCGGATGTCCTCGATGTCGCCTGCGGTCCCGGCATCCTCGCCTGCGCACAGGCGCCCCTTTCGCGCAGCGTGACCGGCGTCGACATCACGCCCGCCATGATCGAGCAGGCGCACGCGCGGCAGGCCGCGGCGGGGCTGGAGAACATGGCCTGGCGCGTCGGCGACGCAATCGCCCTGCCCTTCGAAAGCGGCAGCTTCGATCGGGTGACGACGCGCTACAGCTTCCATCATATGCCTGATCCCGCCGCCACGCTCGCGGAGATGGTCCGCGTCTGCCGTTCCGAGGGCCGCATCGTCGTCATCGACGCGACGCCCTCGCCGGAGACCCAAGCGGCCTATGACGCCATGGAGCGATTGCGCGATCCGTCCCATACGAGCGCGCTCACCCTGGAGCAGCTCCGCGAGGTCGGCCGGGCGGCGGGACTGCGCGAGGTGGTCGTTGACGGTTATCGGCTGGAGGCCGAGCTATCCACGCTCGCGGATTTATCCGACATGCCGGCGCTCGTGGCGATGTTCGACGCCGACATTGCCTCGGGACAAAATCGCATCGGCGTCGGAGCCTGGCGCACGCGCGACGGCATCAATTTCCAATTCCCGGTGTCGATCGTGGCCTGGGAGCGTTCGGACGCCGCCCGATGACGACCAGCTTTTCGACTCGCTGGGCGACTTCCGAGGATGTTCCTGCCCTGCGCGCGCTCATGGCGCTCGCCATTGACGCCTTGCAGGCGGAATTCCTCTCGCCCGCGCCTAGCAAGGCCCGAGCCCCACTCGTTCGAACGCGGGGTTGAAGCGGAACTTGTCCGTCATTTGACGGGAGGAATCTTTGCCTCACGCGCCAGGGCCGCCTGCACGGACGCCCGCGCGCCGATGCGCTGCCTGTAGCGCGCGCTCGCCGGCCAACGGTCGAGATCAATCGAGAAGCCCTCCATCCAGCCGAGCACAGTAAAGAGATAGGCGTCAGCGACCGTGAAGCGGCCCCCCAGCAGATAGTCCTGGGACGCGAGGCTCGTTTCGATGAAGTCGAAGCGCCGGAACAGCCGTTCTCGGAAGATCGCCTGGACAGCCTCGGGCAAGGCCCCGTTGAACAGCGGGCTGGACCCGGCATGGATTTCACTGGTGATGAAGTTGAGCCATTCCTGCAGCCGAACCCGCTCAATCGCGCCGGCGGCCGGAGCCAATCCCGCCTCCGGTTTCAAATCGGCCAGATACTGAACGATGGCCGGTCCTTCGGTCAGCACCTCACCGGTGTCGAGCTCGAGCGCCGCGACATAGCCCTTCGGGTTGACGGCGAGAAAATCCCCATCTTCCGACGTGCGCTTCGTGCGGTTGTTCACGCGCACGAGGTCGTAGGACAGCCCGAGCTCCTGCAGCACGATGTGCGGTGAGAGCGAGCAAGTGTCGGGGGCGAAATAGAGCTTCATCGTCGGGCCTCGCTAGGGGTGGATGGCCACCACATTGACAGGCCTCTCGACATAATAAAACTTACTGGAATATTTTTCTGATATAAGCTTGCCTACTATGAATCTGACACAGCTCCAGAGCCTTATCGCCGTCGCCGAGGCCGGCAGCTTCACCGCCGCCGCCGACAAGCTCGGCGTCACCCAATCGGGAATGAGCCAGGCCCTTGCCACGCTCGAGGAAAACCTCGGGGTGAAGCTGCTTGTCCGGCAGCCGCGGGGCGTTGAATTGACCGCCTTCGGGGAGCGCGCCCTCGACCACGCGCGCATGGCGCTGTCGCACCTGAAGGCAATCGAGAAAGAGGCGATGGCGCTGATCGGCGCAGAAACCGGCGCCCTCCGTCTCGCAGGGTTTCCGAGCGTCTTTGCAAGCGTCCTCCCGCCCTTGCTTCGGCGTTTTCGCGCGCTGCATCCCGGCGTCGACCTCGTGCCGCTCGAAACCGACGACATGGAAGTGGAGGCGTGGCTCGCGGCGGGATCGATCGACCTCGGCGTCGTTCTCAATCCGTCTCCGGCCAGACATGCCGTTCCGCTCGGACAGGATGCATGGGTTCCGATCCTGCCGGCGGCGCATCCCTTGTCGCGGCGTAATTCGGTCTCCTTGGCCGAACTCGCGGCCGCACCCTTTGTTCTCGCAACAGGCGGGTGTCACGCCAATGCGCGCTCGCTCGCCGACGCGGCCGGACTGAGACTCCAGCATATTGAGATCGAGGTGCGCGATTGGGCGAGCGCAATTGCCCTGGTTCGGGAGGGTGCGGGTGTTAGCCTTGTGCCGGAATCCACCCTGCCGGAACAACGGCGTGGCTTTCGGGTTTCCAAGCTCGCCCTGCCCTTGCATCGCGAGTTCGGGCTCGTCGCCTCGCCGCTGCGGCCGCTCTCGCGGGCCGGAAGTCTGTTCGTCGAGGTGGCGCGCCGCTCGACGGCGCCGACCTCGGCATAGCGCGAAACGCGTAACGGAGCCGGCTGCCGGACTCCGACCTCATGCTGCATCTTCGACACGTCTCTTCCGCCCGAAGGTGAAGAAGCTGAGCGCGGCCAGCACCCAGACGCCGATGGCCCCGTAGAGCATCACGTCTCCGAAGCCGCCGGCCATCGCGTCGAGGCCGAGCACCTTTGAGAATCCCGGGATGGTATGATCGAAGGCGGCGACATTTCCGGCGGCGATCTGTTCGGCGAAGCGCCGGAGTTGCGTGACGTCGAACGATCCTGACGCCACGCTCAAGCGAGACAGAACGCCATCGACCAAGACAAAGCCCATCAGCGCGATGTTGACGGCGAGCGAGATCATCCGGGCGCTCATATCGATGCCAGAGGCCATGCCGGCCCGGTCGCTCGACACCGATCCGGTCGTGGTGTTGGTGACCGGCGTATTGGTCGCCCCGAGGCCGAGACTAGCCAGCAACGCGCCGAGCAAAGTCGTCGGCAGAGCTGCCGGGCCACCACCTGCCCCGACCTTCATGACGAAGAAGCCGAGACCGATCACGAACAGTCCCGCCGGAATGACGGTCCCGGCTCCAAGGCGCAGCGAAAGGCGTTCGGCAAAAGGCGGGACGACCAGCGTCGGCAGGGTGTAGGCGAGAAGCGCCAAGCCGGCCATCGGCCCATCGAGCCCGAGCCCCGCCTGAAACCAGATCGGCAGATAGATCATGAATGGCCAGAAGCTGAAGTTCATGCCCATCGAGCCGAACAAGGCTCCTGAAAAGGACCGGACCCGGAACACCGAGAAATCGAACATCGGGTGCGGCGTGATCTGCTCGACAATGATGAAGGCGATGAGGCTCAGAGCGGCTGTCGCGACGATCGCCAACGCAATGGGGCTGGTGAAACCGAGCTCGCTGCCCTGAGTGATGACGTAGGCGATGGAAAAGACGGCCAGGGACAGAGTCACGATGCCGGCGAGATCCAGACGCCGGGCCTCGGGATCTTTCGATTCCCGGACGCCGACCCAAGCGAGAAGCGCCGTCAAAACCGCGACGAAGGCGTGAATGAGAAACACCCAGGCCCAGCCCATCAGCGCGGCGATCCCGCCTCCGATCACCGGACCGAAGCCCAGGCCAAGGCCAGATATGACGCCCCACCATCCGAAAGCCCGAGCCCGGTCCTTCGGCTCACTGAACTGCTTCGAAAGGACTGCGATTTGGCAGATCAGCATGGCGCCGCCGCTGCTCCCCTGAAGCGCGCGTCCGACAATGAGAGCTGGCATGTCAGGCGCGAGACCGCACAGCAGCGAGGTCGCTCCGAAGGCGATGATGGTCAGAATGAACAGGAGCTTGCGGCCGTATCGATCGGCCAGAGTTCCGACCGCCATCAGAACCGTCGCCACCGCGATGGTGTAGGCGTTCATCGTCCATTGGAGGTGCTGAAAATTGGCGTGAAGGACTTTCTCCAGCGTCGGCAGGATCGCCGGGACGCTGGATATTTCGAGTCCGAACATCAGAGACGAGAGGCAGGCGGCGGCCAAGGCAAGGTTGCCTTGCCGCAAAGAAGCACCGGGCATGATCAGGCCTTTCAGCGTCGAGCTCACGCGGCGCCCCGCGAGCGGCCGTTCACCCGGGGCGACCAAGGCCGGGGCGGCAGGGCAATTTTGCGAGCGACCGTTGTTGACGCAGCTGATCGTAGGCGAAACTTGACGATATAAAAACGATATGGCTGACTATTTCAAAGACAACAAATTTGGATGATTGAAATGGCGTCCCTCGATGTCGAGTCGGTTCGGGCTTTCGTGGCCATCGCCGACCTTCAGAGCTTCACGCGCGCGGCGGAGGCCCTTGGCGCCACGCAAGGAGCGATCAGCGTCAAACTGCGGCGCCTGGAAGAGCGGATCGGCCAGCGGCTGATCGAGCGCACGCCGCGCCACGTCCGGCTCTCCGCACACGGCGCCGTGTTTCTCGACCGGGCTCGCGACTTTCTTGCTGCGCATGACGCCGCGCTGTCGGCCCTCGCCTCCGCGACCCCTCGCCGTTTCGTGCTCGGCATCGCTGCGCATGTCGCGGGGCCGGAGCTCCCCGCACTTCTGGCGCAACTCAACGCGCACGATCCGGGCCTGCGCATCGAGGTCCGTCTCGAAAATTCGCGCACGCTGCTCGACGCCTTCGATCGCGGAGAACTCGACGCCTGCATCATTCGTCGCGAGGACGACCGACGCGACGGCGAGGTTCTGAGCCCCGAGCATTTCGGATGGTTCGCTTCGCCGAATTTCGAGCATCGGCAAGGCGAGCCTCTGCGGCTGGCAGCCCTGTCACCCTCCTGCGGCGTGCGTGATATCGCGACCCGCGCCCTCGACGAGGCGGGCATCGCCTGGACGGAAGTATTCCTCGGCGGCGGTTCCTCGGCAGTGGCGGCAGCCGTCTCCGCCGGATTGGCCGTGGCCATCTTTTCCTGTCGCCTTGCTCCGCCCGGCGCTATCGAAATCGGCGAGCGTCTCAGGTTGCCGCGCCTGCCGTCGTCCGAGATCGTGCTGCACTCGACGCTCACCGATCTCAAATCGCGCGCCGCGCTGCGTACATTGGCTGCGGCTTTTCGGGAGCATAGAGCTAGATCCGGATCGCGATGATTTCCATCAGCATCTCTCCCAGTCCGTGTAGCCACAAAGTCGTTGGCCTAGAGGCGGGTTTTTTGTGCCTGTCTCCCAGCTTTAACGAGGAAGGAGACGGCAATGCCGAGGAAGCAAATCACGATCAGGCGCGCCACGGCTGATGATTCGCGAGCCGTCTGCGAAATCGTTTTTCACGCGTTACGTGAAACCAACGCCAAGGATTATCCGGCGTCCGTGATCGATCGCTTGGTTTTGACATTGCCGGAAAATGTCGCCTCAAACCTCGATGCCTGGCATGCCTTTGTCGCGATCGTCGACGGACGGGTCGTTGGAATCGCAGGTCTCAGCGGCAACACCGTCAAGTCTGTCTTCGTCCACCCAGACTATCAGCGCGGGGGCGTCGCGACAAAGCTCATGATCGCGGTCGAGAACGCTGCCCATGCGCAATCCGTCCGCTCGTTGAATGTGCAGTCTTCAATTACTGCACAATCTTTCTATGCGATGTTGGGATTCAATATTGTTCGAGAAGAGTTCTACGGTGAAGAGCGCACGATCGTAATGTCCAAAGCTATTGGGGGCGCGCCAGAGTAGCGTTCACTCATGCTGAACAGATAGAGTTGCACAACTGTGGGCCTTTGAACCGAGAGGCGCACGTAGTCTCATCCGGCAAACCGGGGCCCGCCGTCGCATACGATCACCTTGCCGGTCATGAAGCTGTTGGTGACCAGGAAGGTGGTGGCGCGCACGACATCATCCGCGCTTCCGATCCGGCCGACCGCCGTCTTTGTTCGCGGCGCCTATGCCTTGATAGAAGCGAATTATCAGAAGGAACTTTCCATAACCGATATTTCTGCTGCGCTGGAGATCGGTCCTTACCATCTCATGCGCGAATTTCGGCGGCACATCGGGATCCCCATGCAGGCTTTGCAAAGTCAATTTCGGGTCGAATTTGGCAAGAAGCTTCTGCGGCAGGGATTGCCTGTTGCTGAGGTGTCGCTGGAGGCGGGTTTTGCCGATCAGGGTCATTTCACCAAGCGTTTCAGGGAAATCGTTGGCGCACCTGCGGCCGCTTACCAGAGAAATTCGCAAGGGGTTGGCGCGTAGCTCCGCCGCGAACACAATCAGCGCCCCCTCAAGTGTGATTGCCGCCATGTCGGCCAGCTTCCGGCTCATTTAACGACGCGCTCTGCCGGCGCGCCGAAGGCGTCGCTGCAGGTCCACAAGCGTCGTATGGGTCTCAGCCGATGCGCCATCCGCCGTTGACCGGGATGACCGCGCCGGTGACGAAAGAACCGGCTTCTGACGCGGGCCATCCCTTGCCACTGGTCGCTGGCGGACGCCCCGGACGATCCGCTTGCCTTGGCCGCGCTTGCGAATGAGCCGTGGATTCTTTTTCCACAGCATGAGGGTCCCGGCCTTCATTCGACGATACTCCGCGCCTGCGCAGAGGCTGGCTTCACGCCGCGGGTGGCGCAGCGCGCGGTGCAAATGGAAACCATCATCGGGCTCGTCGCGGCAGGCCTCGGCGTTGCCCTGGTTCCGCGCCTGTTCAGCGAAACACGTGTAGGAGTCGTGTTTCGGGAGCTGACAGGCGATGGCTGCCCGGCGCCTTATGAAGTGGCGCTGGCTTGGCGGACCGGCGATAAGCTACCGACGTTGGAATTATTTATCTGGGGTCGTCTCAAGGGCTTCATGGGCGATCCCACCGTTCGACGGTGGCGCTATAGGCGTCGCGTTCGCCGACTGTCCACGGTTTGCCGAGCAACCGCCAGCCCACGCGCGGCAACAAGCCATAGCGCGCGCCGAGTTGCGCGCAGAATAGCGTCATCCTTTCGGTAAAGCGCGCCTGCGCCAGGCCGCCGCCATCGAGAAAGCGCCACGGTGAAGCCTTGAACAGTTCCAGCATGATCTCTTTCGCCTCTACATCATTGCCTGTGTAGACGATGTCCATCGGGCCGCCTTCGAACTCGGCGTTCTCGAAGGCTTCCCAGAACGGCCACTTGAAGGCGCTGACGATCCGGGCCTGAGGCCAGATCTTTTGCAGTTCTTCCGCGGCGCTGGTGTCCCAGGGCAGGATGAAGTCGTCGTAGGCGTCGTTGAAAGGGTTCAGGATGTCGACGACGATCTTGCCCGCGACGGTCGCGGCGAAAGGCTTGAGATCATCGAAGGCCCCGTCGCGCATGAACACCGAGGGCATGACGACGTCGCGGCTCGCGGCCTCCTCATAAGAACCGCCCCTGATATTGCGCCCCAGCTTCCCGGCGATGCGAACGGCCCGGTCGGGGTTGCGCGAACCCAACTTGACGTCATGCCCGCCCTTTGCCGCCAGATCCGCCAGGCGCACCGCCATGCGCCCTGTGCCCATGATTCCGAAATTCAGCATTGCCGGCTCCTCGTGGATTTAACGACACGGGAACTGCCTTGCTTTCAGACAATATAGCAAGTATGCACTTTTTTATCCTATACCCACAAAAACAATACTATTGAGGTTCTATGCGGCATTCGCGCTATGACGCAAACCCCGGCTGCTCGGTGGAAGCCGCGCTCGAAGTGATCGGTGGCAAGTGGAAGGGCGTCCTTATCTACCACCTGCTGGGGGACACCTTACGATTCGGCGAATTGAGTCGGCGATTGCCCGGCGTCACCCAACGCATGTTGACCCAGCAACTTCGAGAACTCGAAAGCGACGGGGTGATTGAGCGCAAGGTCTATGCCCAGGCGCCGCCGCGTGTGGACTATTCGCTTACCGAATTTGGCCGGACGCTTGGTCCTCTCTTCCTGCTGATGCGCGATTGGGGAGACGCCTATCTGGCGCGCCGCGACATCCCCCGCGCAGAAGACACATAAGGGGCTATCCGCGACGGGATATTCGGGCGCGATGACGTCGACGAGCACAGTCGCCGTGATCTTCGTCGCACAGGCCGCCGTCGCGGGCTTCCGCGCCACCTATGGCGTCGTGAAGCGCCTGAACGCCTTCGGACGCCACGGCCAGCGGCCCCACCGGCCGGGACCTCGCGCGGGCCTCGCACATTCCCGCGGCCAGTGACACTTCCTTTGCCTTCCGCTGCACCAGCGCCCAGATGTGGCCGAAGGGATCGAAGATTGAGGCTACGCGACGGCCGGTCATGTCAGTCTGGATTTCATCGCGGATCACGGCCCCGGCCGAAAGGGCGCGCTGCATAGCATCATCGATGTCGCCAGCCTTGAGCTGGAAAATCGTGCTGACGTCTCCGGGCGCTTTCGCAAAGAAGGGCCCGCCGTAGGAAGGCGCGCGTTTGCTCTTCTCTGCTCATCCACCTTTTCCTGGAATGGCATTCCGAACATCCAGGTGTAGCGCCTGGCGAGCAGCGTGTCATAATGCTGTGCGACGGTGTTCACCTCCTTCGTCCTCCGCAATTCCCCGACTGCTCTGGGCCGGTATGAGCTGGAGCTCGTTTGACGACGCCTCAAATGTCTTCCGACGGTCTCAAGATGCGAGAAGAGGACCGGTCGGCTATATTCAATTCTACGCGAGGCGGCAGGATTTGAGGGCGCTATGGTTTCCAAGTCGATCTTGGATATTCGGCCGGAGACGATCAAGCTCATCAACAGAATGGCCGGCACGGCGTCGAGCCGTTCGCCTTGCGATGGCGAAGCTGTCGACGTGAGCTGGATTGATCCTTTGGCGCTGGGCGACCTTTGGGCGGCCGCCCATGCGACCGAACGTTGGCAAGATCATCGTCCCGTGGACAGCCCCGCCGCGGATGCGGCGCGCGCCGTCCTCCAGCTCGGCGACAAGATGGCTCCGATGTTTCGCGCATCGGCGTGCGGGGATTATCTCGATCTCCTCGCGCGCACGGCGGAAAGGGATCCGGACCGAGCGGCCGATCGCGCCGCGACCTATCCATGGCAAAAGGCGTGCTTCGCCCTAAGGCGCTGCATCGAGCTGTCCTCCTACGAGCTTGGCGCGCCCGCAGAGCGCTTCCTCGCGGCCTGGGACCATCACGTCATGCCGCATCTCGCGGTCGCGCTGGCTCGACTGGTCGATCCGGCATGCGAAGCGCGCGTTCTCGATCGGCTTGCGGCCGACCTGGCCCATTCGCCGCTCCTCGTCGACGAGCTACGCTCAGCAGCCCTCCTCGATCTGCCCGCAAACATATTGCTCGCCGATATCGCCTACCCGGATCTTGGGACGTCCGACGAGGCGATGGCAGACGATCGCCAAAGCCTGTCGGATTGCTCTGCCTACGCCGTCTTTGCCGAGGTCGGCTTGAAACGGGCTGCAGAGCGCCTGCGCAAGATCCACGCGTTCGAGCTGCCCTATGCGTCGGATAAAGCCTTCACGCTCGCGGAGTCTGCCGTGATCGCGCGGCTTGCCCGCGTCGCGCTCGCCCGGGACGAAGCCTGGCTGCCGCCCGTGTTGGATGAGCTGTTTCACAAGGTGGCGCTTGCGCCGACGGCCGCAAGGACGGCGCCGTCGCAATCCGTGGCGATAGCGCTCGGACACGCGGTTGAAGCTTTTCCGACTCCGGAGACGGTGGCGACGCTGCGGGAGGTCATCCGCACAACCCGCCATGCCGGCGTCGTCAAGCGTCTGCGGCGCAATCTGCACGGCGCCGAACGCGGCCTCGCCGGAAGACCGGAGATCGCGCTGCGCCTGCCGCTGGATCAACCCATATCGAAATCGCAGCTGACCACGCTCGCGCGAAGCATGGAAGCCGGCTTGGCGCTCGGCGTGGAGCTCGACTATGAGGATTGGCGCGTCAGGCTTGCCGAGCATCCGTACGCGCGAGATCTGACTGCGTCATTGGTTTGGCTGATCCTGGACCCTGACGGGAGCAGCGTTGCGGCGCTATGCAAGCGCGAAGACGGCCGCTCGGCGCTTTGGGACGTGGCCGGCGCGACCGTCTCTCCGACGACGAGATGCCGTGTCACCCTTTGGCATCCGCGCCACGCGAGTGCGGCGGAACGCGACACATGGCGCGATCGCCTCGCCGCCTTGAAGATCAAGCAGCCCTTCAAGCAGGTCTTTCGCGAGCACTATGTCGCGCCGCGCGAGGAGCTTTCGGATACGAGGACGGCGATGTTCGCCGGGCATGTGGTTGCGGTCACGCCCTTTCTGGGTCTCGCGCGGCGGGAGCGCTGGCTTGTCGGCGATAGTTGTCTGACCCGGTCCTTCGGCGCATGGACCGCGACCTTGAATCTCGCCGACCCCGTCTATCCTGGCTGCGGCGGGGAGACGACCACGCAAACCATCTCTGTTAGAGCGTTAGGCGAAAACAAGCCGAGCCGTTTGAGCGCCGTTCCTTCCGCCACCCTGTCCGAGATCTTGCGTGCTGTCGATCTCCTGGTCAGCGCAAGCGGATTCGCCGTGACGGAAGCCGAAGCCGACAGAGGCTCAGACGCACGTCTACGGCGCTTGGCCGAGACGCCGCTCGGAGCGATGGCGCAGATGCGCAAGGAAGCTCTCCAGCGCATGCTCCGCGGGCTCGACGGTGTTCGATTTGAGGCCCGACACCTCTGCGTGGGCGCCTACGCCATTCACCTTTCGACGGGACGGGTCACGCGCGACGGAGACCCCATCGCGGTCGAGCTGCCGAAAGATCCAGATCGAGCCGCAAGGCCTTGGCTCCCTTATGACGAAAAGCTATTGGAGACGATCTATTGGACCGCAATCGAAATCGCGCTCCGCCTCAAAGCCCAAGGCTGACGCCCGAACCCAAATCACGGCCAAAAGCACCGTCAGCCTTGGCAAGATCGAGCAGCCAAGCGTTCGTCAAAGACATCAGCGCGCGCAGCGCCTGGCCCGGGTCTCCAGCAGACCTCGCTCGCGGTCATTGGTGGCGAGGGTCGCGGCGAAGACAAATGCCCGATGGGCTTCTTCCATGCGACCGAGACGTTCCAGAAGGTCGCCGCGCACGCTTGGCGCCAGATGATAATTTCTCAGCTCCGGGGCCTCGGTGAGACGATCCACGATCTCGAGGCCCGCGGCCGGCCCGGCGACCATCGCCACCGCGACTGCGCGATTGAGCTCGACAACGGGTGAATGAGTCAGCGCAGACAATTGCGCGTAAATCTCGGCGATGCTTGCCCAATCCGTGTCTTCCGGAGCGCCCGCACGCGCGTGGCAGGCGGCGATGGCGGCCTGCAGACCATAGAAGCCGAAGCCACCGCCTAGCGCTTGCGCTTGGGCAAGGGCATTCAGGCCCCGTCGTATCTGCACGAGATCCCAGCGACGGCGATCCTGCTCCATGAGAAGGATGGGGTCGCCTTCGGGGCTGGTGCGCGCGCCATTGCGCGACGCGTTCAGTTCCATAAGGGCGACCAGGCCATGGACTTCGGGTTCTTCAGGCGTCAGGGAAACAAGGATGCGACCGAGGCGGCGCGCTTCGTCGCAGAGTTCCGGCCGCAGCCAGTGGTCACCCCGCGCAGCCGTGTAACCCTCGTTGAAGATCAGGTAGATGACTTCCATTACGGCGGGCAGCCGTTTGGCCCGCTCATCCGCACACGGCGTTTCATAGGCGAGACCCGACTCCGACAGCAGCCGCTTGGCCCTGACGATACGCTGCGCGACCGCCGCCTCCGTTAGCAGAAAGGCGCGGGCGATTTCACCGGTGGTGAGGCCGCAGATCATGCGCAACGCCAGAAGGGCGCGCGACGGACTTGGCAACAGCGGATGGCAGGCGGTGAAGATCAGCCGCAGCATCTCGTCACCGATGTCGTCGTCCAAGGCGAAGTCGATATCGGGCATGGCGTTCTGCTCGGCCTCCAGCGACACCGCGATCATCGCATGTCTACGGGTCAGCATCGGCGTGCGGCGTAAATGCTCCTGGGCGCGGCGCTTCGCAGTGGCCATCAGCCAAGCTCCCGGACGATCCGGAACGCCGGCCTCCGGCCACCGCTCCAGCGCCGCGACGAGAGTGTCCTGCGTCAGTTCCTCGGCCAGCGGCAAGTCGCGCAGCATCCTGCTCAGGCTGGCGATCAGCCTGGGTTGTTCGATCCGCCATGTGGCCAAGATCGTACGATGGATATCGCTCTGCGTCCCGCCAGCCGCCAATGTCAGGCGCCCTTGGTCATCGAGCCAGCAATGCCGCGGATTTCGCAAATACCTTCCCAGCCGGGCATATGGTCCTTGTGAAGTTGCATGAACTCCCGCGCGGCGGCGAGAGCTTCATCCGGCCCCGGCAGATCGAAAATCGCGAACCCGCCAATCACCTCCTTGGCCTCGATGAAGGGGCCGTCGATCACTTTCAGCTCTCCCTTGCCGACCGTTACCTGTGCGCCCGTGGCTTGGGGGAAAAGCCCGCCATCGTCGAGCATCCGGCCCGCCTGGATCTCCCGCTGCGCCAATTTGTGCATGGCTTCCATCAGCGCCGGCGTTGGCTCGGCAAGCTGGTTCGACTTGACGATAAACAGGTAGCGCATCCCTCTGACTCCTTCGACGGTCGGCGGCGCCATCGCCGCCTGATCATGCCGTCACCCTCTCGATGGATGAGCCAGGAGAAAATCGACAGGACAACGGAAATTTTTTGTATCGTGCTACGCTGCGGTATCCCGCAGTATCCGAAAATTCGCCCCCCTACTCCCACTCGATGATCAACCGGATTGAATCCACATCGAAATTATTGAGCCTTCCCTCCGGGCTCCGAGCACATACCAACTACGATACCACCAAGCTAGGGCGCTAGATTCGTCGAGAAGCGTCTTCTTGAGAACGGCAGATCCGGCGCCGGCATCCCTACCCGTTTCGAGCCTTGGGTTTAGCCGGACAGTCATCGAGCGCTCGAGATCCGTCCCGTGACTATTCCCAAAAAGTTCAGGGAGTGTCCGTCACTATCTCGCATACATAGGCAGAGGCCGGCTTACCGGACGTGTCTTCGGTCTGGTGAGCACAGTAACCCGTTTCTCCATAATATCGCGCGACGAATGTTCCGTTCTTGTCATGCACCGTTTTGTCACCAGACAGCGAATCAAACCAAGCTTTTGCTGTCTCACCGTAGCAGCTATACGAAGAGCCGCCGCCGTGCTTGTCGATTTGATTGTATGCGAAGGCGTCACGCAAGCATTTGTTATAGAACTGAGATCGCAAATCCTCTGATAAGGTTTGCCCCGCTGCGGCCGTGGATGACCAAACCAAAAATATGAGTCCGAGGTTGCGCATGGATCACTCCTTCTCACGTCGAGTCGTGAGAGGCCTTATCGTTAGGGTGAGCGGTAGGAGCGGATTGAAGTGGACGTTATCCCGTCAGCAGAATCATTCCTTCAGACCGAGTTCCCGCGCCGTCGCGACGATACGATCACGATCAGGCGACTCGCTGCCGAACTCCGCCAATGCCCGCTCCAAGGCGTGCTTAGCCTCCTCGTTCTCTTTGAGCACAACGCGAGACTTTAGGAGCTTGATCCAGCCTTCAGAGTCATGCGGCGACTTTTCCAGGCGTGTCGCCAGCGCATTCACCATGGTCTTTATCATTTCATCGCGCCCGGCAGGGGTCATCGCTTCCGCGTTTTTCACATCCTGAGCCGTTGGCCCTCTTTCTGGAGGCGATTGAGTCTCGGCGCCAGGAACTTTCCGTTTGAGCTCCTGAATGAAGGGGTCATTTGGATCGCCCTCCGCGACAAGCTGCGACCACTCAGCAACCGCGGCGGTCTTGTCGCCCTCCTGCTCCTTGATCAAGCCACTCAGGTAGCGGCCCCGCACATCCTTGGGATCGATGTTGAGCGCTTCCGAAATAAGGGATTTCGCTTCGGGCGTGACATTTCCCTTTGCGGCTTGGATCAGCGCATCGGCCCGCGCGCTATGCAGACTGGCGACGTTGGGCGTCAGTGCGATCGCCTTCGCATAGGCTTCCGCGGCCTCAGAGAAACGCTCGACCCCCGCATAGGACCAGCCGAGCATGCGCCAACCACCGACGTCCTTCGGATTAGCCTCGAGACGTTTGACGATCCGCTGGATCATCTCGTCCACAGGAGGCAGCGACTTTTCTTTCGCAGCTTCGCGGACCGGCGCTTCGGCTCGCGCTGCGGTCGCGCCCGCTGAAGGACGATTGAGCGGCGCCACCGACGGCGAGGTCCCCATCGCTCCCGCCGCGGCGCTCGCCGTCTTGCTGGACTCCACTGCGTCCGTCGGCTCCTCGGCAACGGCCTGCGCCTCCGCCGATGGCTCCATTTTCGCCGTGAGCGCAAAGAGACCGATCGAGCCAAGGACGACGACCGCAGCAACGCCAATAGCTGCGAAGGTCCGCTCGCCGCTGGAAAGCCCAGGCGCCATCGCATCCACGTCGCGCGCGGAAGCCAGCACGCGCCGCTTAATCTCCTGCTTGGCCGCGTCCGCTTGCGGCGCGTCAATCAGGCCTTGAGCTACCTCACCGTCCACCTCCTTGAGCTGGTCGCGATAGACAGCAAACTCGAACACTTGTTCCGCGCGCTCTCGCTCCACGCGTCGAATGAACGGGATCGCCACAAGCATCGCGGCGACGGACGACATCGCAGTCAAGACGATCCACAGAATCATTGGATTTGTTTCCCTTCAAGAAGCGCGTCGGCGCGTGTCTCTTCGTCAACCGTCAAGGTCGGCGACGGCCCGGAGGGCGCCGCGCGGCTTCGGCCCAAGTAGCGAGAGAACCCGAATAGCGCGAGAAGCCCGACGAGCGCCGGCGCGCACCATAACGCAACCGTGTTGGGTTGCATCGGCGGCTTCAGCAAAACGAAATTTCCGTAGCGCGCGACGATGTAGTCGACAGCGGCCTTGTCACTGTCGCCAGCAACGAGACGCTCCCGCAACAACACACGAAGATCATGCGCGAGCGGCGCATTGGAATCGTCGATGCTCTGGTTCTGGCAAACGACGCATCGTAGCCCTTGGCTCAAATCCCGCGCGCGCTCTTCAAGACGTGGATCCTTCAGCATTTCATCGGGCGTCACGGCGCGCGACCCTGGCGCGAAGATCACCAGCGAAGCCGCCACTGCGGCGACACGCACTTTCAGCAGCGAATTTGAATTCATGGCTCACTCCGGAAGGATCGGATCAAGGGCTCAAAAACCTCTCGCCAAGCCTCTTCTGTCATCGCTCCAGCGTGACGGTATCGCACCCGGCCACTGCGATCGACCAGAAAGGTCTCGGGCACACCGGTGACGCCGAGATCGAGACCAACGCGGCCGCTCTCATCAAATCCGGTTTGAACATAAGGACTATGTCGCGACCCTAACCAGCGTTGCGCGGCCTGCCTCGTGTCCTTCCAATCGATGCCGTAGATTCTGACGCCTTTTTCGGCGAGTTCGTCCAGAACCGAATGCTCTTGACGGCAGACCGGACACCAGGAGGCGAAAACATTGACGAGCGCGACCTGGCCTGCGATTTCGCCGCTCGTAAGCTCGCGCTCGCCGTCGACGGCGGTAAGCGTGAAACCGGGAAGCGCTTTGTCGATTAGCATCGATGGCATTTTTCCGGGATTATTGGTCAGCGCGAAACTGAGCACGACCAAAAGCGCCACAAACAACGCCAAGGGCAGGAAGCGCGACATCAGGATTAGGCGACCGCGGGGAGCGCGGCGCGCGCCGGCGCCAGCTGCGGCGCGCCCACGCGCAGACGCCGGTCGGACAGAGAGACGAAGCCGCCGAACGCCATAAACAGCGGCCCGATCCAGATAAGCGGGGCGCAGGGATGGTAGTAAAAGCGCACGGTCCAGCCGCTTGCGCTATCCCCGTCTCCAAGCGCGACGTAAAGATTGGATACGATATTCGTTCTTATGCCCGCCGAGGTCGTGAGCTGTTGACGGACGGGAAAGTACCGGCGCTCCGAGATCAGGCGCGTGACATAACTGCCGCGGGTCGTCACATCAAATGTGGCGCGTTCAGCCTCGTAATTCGGGCCAGCAACATTTTTGACGGATCGGAGCTTCAACTCGTAGCCCGAAAGCGACAGGGATTGCCCCGGCCGCAAGACTTCTATCTTCTCCGTCGCCCAGACCGACATGCCCGTGATCCCGACAACGAGCAAGCCCATGCCGGCATGGGCGATGACAAGGCCGTAGAAGGATCGAGGCGTCGTTCTCAACAGTCGCAGCGACGTCTCTAGCGACGCAGATCCGATGCGCATGCGCTGCACCAGCAGGAGCAGCGAGCCGACGATCAGCCAAGCGGCGATGGCCATGAACACGCCAGCGAGCGCGCAGCTAACGCCCGCGATGACGATCACCGCCGCAAACGCCACAACAGCAGCAGCCTGCGCGTATTTGAGCTTGGCGACCGCCGCGCGCAAATCGTCGCGCTTCCATTTGAGCGTCGGGCCGAGCGCCATGACGATAAGCAGCGGCGTCATCAGCGGCACGAAGGTGCGGCTGTAATAGGGAGGCCCGACCGAGATCTTGTCGCCACCGATCATATCGATGATGAGCGGATAGAAGGTCCCGAGAAAGACTGTGAACGCCGCCACCGTCAGCAAGGCGTTGTTGAGCGTCAGGCCGCTTTCTCGGCTAACGGTTGAAAAGGGCGTTCCGGTCTTCAGGCTAGGCGCCCGGAAGGAATAGAGCGCCAGCGCGCCGCCGGTGGTTATCGCAATCAGAGCCAGGATGAACACGCCGCGCGAAGGGTCCTGCGCGAAAGCGTGGACGCTCGTCAGCACGCCGGAGCGCACGAGAAAGGTGCCAATCAAGCTCAGGGAGAAGGTTAATATTCCAAGCAGGATTGTCCAACTCGTGAGCGCATTGCGGCGCTCGACGACGAGAGCCGAGTGCAACAGCGCAGTGCCAGCGAGCCACGGCATCAGTGAAGCGTTCTCGACCGGATCCCAGAACCACCACCCTCCCCAGCCGAGCGTGTAATACGCCCAGGCGCTGCCAAGCGTGATGCCAATGGTGAGAAAGCACCATGCCGCCAAAACCCACGGCCGAACCCAACGCGCCCAACACGCATCGACTTTACCCTCGATCAGAGCGGCGATCGAGAAAGAGAAGGCCATCGAGAATCCGACATAGCCCAGATAGAGAAATGGTGGATGGATCGCGAGACCGGGGTCCTGCAGGATTGGGTTAAGACCCGCGCCGTCCGCGGGCGGGTTGGAGAGCGTGACGAACGGATTGGACGTCGCAACCACGAACACGAGAAACCCGAAGCCAATCGCGCCATGCACGGCGAGCACGAGGCTGCGCAGACGATCGGGAACGTTGTCGCCGTAGATTGCTACCGCCGCGCCAAAAATCGAGAGGATGAGAATCCACAGCAGCATAGAGCCTTCGTGATTCCCCCAGACTCCCGAAACCTTGTAGAGAAGCGGCTTGGCTGTGTGAGAGTTAGCAGCGACAACTTGAAGCGAAAAATCGGAAGTTACAAACGCGTACGCCAAGCACATGAAAGCCGTCGTAACGAAGACGAGTTGGCCCAGCGCAGCTTGATCAGCGAATGCCGCAATGACGGGGTCCCGCCGCCTGAAAAACACGAAGGGCGCTGTCATTTGCGCAAAAGAAAGCGCCAGCGCGAGCAGCAGCGCGAAGTATCCGATGGTCGCAGTCATGCGCTGTTCTCTTCCTCTCCGTAAGCTCGGTTATGTCCGCTGATTATGTCGAACACGAACGCCTTATAAGGAAATTTCCCGCCGAAAAAAGGGCAGGAATCGCTGCGGTGGCAGGACAAAATCGACGCAGTGGCAGGACGACCGCAACTAATGTTTCGCGGCTCTCAACGCGCGCGCGAGTCCTTCGCCGCCAGTGGCGCCGGCGATCTCGGCGGCAGCCTCGCGCTTCTTGTTGAGAAGCGCGGGATTCGCACCGGAGTTCAGGAGAATTTCAGCAATGTCCTGGCGCCCGCTCTCAACTGCGGCCATCAGCGCGCTATAGCCTTGCTTGTTGCGGGCATTGACCTTAACGCCGCGCGCCAGCAGCTTCCTCGTCAGCTCAGTCATGCCGTTTTGCGCGGCGACGATCAGCGGCGTGTTTCCTGAGGCCGTGGCGGCATTGGGATCGGCGCCGCGCTCGAGCATGACGAGGGCCGCGTCTTCGCGCTTGAGCTCTAAGGCGCGAAGGAAAGGGGTTACCCCCTGAGCGTCGGCGAGGTGTTGATTGGCGCCCTTCGCGAGCAGCGCTTCCAAGGTGTCCATGCCACCGCCGTCTGCGGCATGCCAAAGGGCGTTGCGTCCGGACTTATCCACGGCGTCGATCGCGGCGCCATTTGCCAAAAGCGCCTCGATGGCGGGCGCAGGACAGCGGCTCGCTGCAAGCATGAGCGGGCTTCGCTGCTGCCCGTCCGCTGATTTCGGATCGGAAACCGGCGCAAGCAGCGCGACAACAGACGCGTGACAGCCCTTTGCGGCCCGCATCAAGGCCGTCTCTCCCTGCGGCGAGGCAAGGCGCGGATTTGCCCCTGCCTGCAAGAGAGTCTCAACGTTCTCCGCCCGATCTGCGGAAGCTGCCGCCATCAACGCGGTCGAACCCGACTTGTCCTGAGCGTCTACTTTCGCATGGGCGGCAATCAAGAGTTCGAGCGCGCGCTTGTTCCCGGCCGCGGACGCCAGCATCAGGGGCGTCTGTCCCGCGTCGTCGACCTCTTCGATTTTGGCTCCCGCCTCGATCAGCTGTTTCAGCGGCTCGGTTTGCCCGCGAAGCGCCGCGTCAAGAATGGCCGCGCGTCCATTTCTGGCCGCCTCAAGAGCGGAAGCAGACCGAGAGACGGCCGGGTCGCTTCGCTTTTCCTCCGGGCGCTTTCGCCAGTTCGGAAGCGGGACGTTTGCGAGACCATCCCGACCGACGTCCACTCGCCGCAGAAGGAATTCGGCGCGCTTCTCGCCACGGGAGGCGGCTCGCTTCAGCCAGAAGCGGGCTTGCTCGAGATCGCCTGGGGTTCCGAGCCCCTGGAGATACATACTTCCCAGAGCAAATTCCGCACGCCTGTAGCCCCGCTCAGCGGCTGCGCGCATTAAACGGAAGGCTAGCGGCAAATCCGGCCGCGTTCCAACGCCGGAACGATATTGCAGCGATCTTTTGAACAGCGTCTCGCCGTCACCTCGCTCGAGCAAAGTGACGGCATCCTCGGTTTGGCTCGATGCCCTCGGCGCCTCCTCCGTTGCTGAGACGCCAGGAAGAAGCACGATCGCCACCGAAAGGATAAGTCCGAAGGGGGGGAACCTAAGTCGAGCCATATTTCGTTTCGACCTCTATGCCCATGTTTTTCAGAAACGGCGTCGGAAGAATGCCGCCGACGCAAACGATCACATCGTCATTCGTGATGGTTCTCACTTCGCCGTCGTACTTGATCTCGACATGCTCGGCGCTGATCCGCTTAACGGACGACGAGTACAAAACCTCGACCCGCCCTTCCTGTCGAGCCCGCTCGACGCGATCACGATTTTTGACCTTGGCGCGGCTGAAATTCTCGCTGCGGTGAGACAAGGTCACAGTGGTTCCTGGCTGGTCGGCGATCTCGCAGGCGGCTTCGAGCGCGCTGTCGCCGCCGCCGACGACCAGCACATGGCGCCCCTGATATTGTTGGGGATCGATCATGCGATAAACGACCTTTTGATGGTCCTCGCCCGGCACGTCGAGCTTGCGTGGCGTGCCACGACGGCCAATCGTCAGAAGGACCGCCCTCGTCTTGTAGGTTCCCTGCGTCGAAGTCACGAGGAAGCCGTCGCCCTCGCGCGAGACATGCTCGACGCGCTCGCCCGTGCGGATCTCGAGACCGTTCGACTGGATGACGCTCTCAAAGAACTCGATCAGCTCCTCCTTGCTTAATTCATTGAATTTGAATGTCCCTGCCAGCGGCAACGTGAAGGGCTGCGTCATAACCAGTTTCCCGCGCGGGAAGTGCGCGACAGTTCCGCCGAGGGTGTCTTGCTCAAGAGTGACGGCTCGCAAGTTCTTCTGCTTCGCGGCAAGACTCGCCGAGAGCCCTCCGGGACCGCAGCCGACGATTACGACATCGAGCATCTCGGGGTCGGCGCTCTTTTTCAACTTTGCAATCGAGTCCATCGCCTGGCGGCCCTGCTCGATCGCATTGGCGACGAGACCCATCCCGCCGAGCTCGCCAGCGATAAAAATTCCAGGAACATTGGTCTCGAAGTTTGGAGCCACATTGGGAATGTCCACTCCGCGCGTTTCAGTGCCGAACACGAGCTTGATCGCATCGGCCGGGCAGACGGCCTTGCAAGCGCCGTGTCCGATGCAAAGCGAAGGCTCGACGAGTGTAGACCGGCCGTCGATGAGTCCGAGAATCTCTCCCTCATGACAGGCGCGCACGCAAGAGCCACAACCGATGCATCGCGAGTGATCGATGATTGGATGTAGAGACGCGGGCTCCATGAGGCCGGCCTCCTTCGACGCCTTGAGTTTGTCGTGGCTGCGGGAGGTCGTGCGCGCACGCAGAGGGAGGTAAATGGCCCATGGGATGGTGACCAGCGCCCCGTAAGCAATAACCGCATCAATCTCCATTTTGGCCTCCTTTCAACGAAATGAATCCTGCCACCTGCAAAATGCTGCCTGCCAGACTTTATAAGCCGTCGCAGATCGCATCAAGCTTGTGTGGCGGCCGCCTTGACGAATTGGAACCTGCCGCACGCAGAACCCCAACGGCCGCCGCACTCTCACAGGGCATCCACAGAGCGGCCAAATTAAGGAGACAAATACGAACTTAACCCTCTCCGACTTCACGATTACCCAGGCGTTCGTCTCCTTCTTCAGAGCCGCAGACAAGCGCGCAGCGACTCGCTCATTCTTCATTTGGCTTGTGATCGGCGACAGCCTGGGCCAAAGTTTCGTCGTCAAACTTGAGCAGATTCGAGAAGCCATGGTCGCCACAGAATCCTCTCCACGATACGCTCACTATGTCGCAAATTCAGCGGCGCGCGCGGCGCCTCTCTTGGTCGCGCTCGCAGCCGTTGTGTCGCTGATTGTTGGATGGCTCCAAAGCGACGAAGAATATCTGACGCCAAAAAGCGGCCTCGGGTACTGGCTCGGGATCGTCGGCGGCAGCATGATGTTGCTTCTGCTGGTGTACTCGTATCGTAAGCGCCACCCCATGTCCCGTTTGCCGGGATCGACGCCAATCTGGTTTCGCGTCCATATGTTTCTGGGCATCTTCGGCCCGGTGCTGGTGATCTATCATGCGAATTTCCGGCTGGGCGCGCTCAACAGCAATGTCGCCTTTTTCGCAATGCTCATCGTCGCGTTGAGCGGCGTGATCGGCCGCTACATTTACGGCAAGATTCATATGGGCGTTCATGGCCGCAAGGCTGAGGCCAGAGAAATCCGCGAGGATCTCGAAGAGATGCGGAAGGCGTTCGACGTCGATCTCGTTGAACTGGGATCGAGCGACCGATTCTTCCAACGCCTGGACGCATTCAACGACGAGACTTTGGCCGCGCGGCCTTCAGGCGCGCATGACGGCTTGCTGTGTGCGATGCGCGCCACGGCGCGCTCGCTTGCCCTCAAGAATGAAATGCGCTCCAGCGTGCGCGATCTCGTGCGGATCACCGCAGAGAAAGAGCATTGGTCCTTGCACGAACAGCAGCAGCGTGCGGCCATACTCGAACGCAGGCTGAGCACCTATATCACTGCGACTCTGAAAGCGCTGGAGCTGAGCTTTTACGAGCGCCTGTTCGCAGCGTGGCATGTTCTGCACCTGCCACTGTTTTTCGTTCTCGTCGTGACTGCGCTCCTTCACGTTTGGGCCGTTCACAGATACTGAGAAAAGGAAAAGGCGTGGCGAGAGCGCGTTGTCTTCTTCTGCTGCTTGCAGCTCTCTTCCTCGTCGGGGCCGCGCGTCCGGCGATCGCGCAAAGTTTGCTCGAGCGCCTCGTGACCCCCGGCCCTTTGGCGGAAAGCCACGCCAAGGTCGAAAAAGAATGCAACAAATGTCATGAGGCCTTCGCCGGTCGCGCTCAGTCCTCGCTTTGCATCGCTTGCCACAAGAATATCTTGGAAGACCGTAACGCCCACAAGGGCTACCATGGCCGACAGCCAGAGGCGCTCACACAGGAGTGCCAGCACTGCCATACCGAACACAAGGGCCGCGACGCGGACATTATGCAGCTGGATCGGGACCGCTTCGACCATGATTTCACGAATTACAAGCTCGTGGATTCGCATAAGTCCGTCGCTTGCGCGTCCTGTCACGAACCCAGGAAGCCGTTCCACAAAGCGTCATTCCAATGCTTCGACTGCCACAAGAAGAACGATCCGCACAAGGGCAGGCTCGGCGAGAAATGTGACGGCTGCCACTCCCCAACCAAATGGCGGGAGACGAAGAGTTTTGACCACAGCAAAACCAAGTTCCCGCTCGAAGCCGCGCATAAGACCGTCGCCTGCAACGCCTGTCACAGCGGCGAGATATATAAGGACCTGACTCGGACCTGTGTCTCTTGCCACAGACTGCAGGACGCCCACAGGGGCCGCTACGGCGAGAAATGTGAGACCTGTCACAATGAAGCAAAATGGAAGGAGGCGCGGTTCGACCACAACAAGACCCATTTTCCCCTACATGGCGCGCATCAGAAGGCGAAATGCGACGCCTGTCATACCGGCGACCTCTACAAAGACAAGCTCTCGACGAACTGCGTGTCGTGCCACCAAAAACAAGACCCTCATAAAGGCCAGCTTGGCGAGCGGTGCGAGCAATGTCACGGTGACACGGACTGGGGAAAGGACATTAGTTTCAACCATAATCTTTCGAAGTTCCCCCTGATAGGCAAGCATGCGGCCGTGGCCTGCGAGGAGTGCCATCGCACGCCTCTTTATAGGGACACTCCGCTCGCATGTGAGAAGTGCCATGCCGACGTCGTGCACCGCAGCAGACTGGGAAACAACCCGCGGTGCGCCTCCTGCCACACTCCGATCGCGTGGAGCAATTGGCGCTACGATCACGCCCGGGAAGCTCATTTTCCATTGGTCGGCGAGCACGCACGCGTCTTATGCGAGGCGTGCCACTCCAAGCCAGGCGGCTCCCTGAAACTGCCGACCGCGTGCGAGTCGTGCCACAAGGACCGCTATCACCAAGGCCGACTCGGCGCCGCCGCCCGCTGCGGCGAGTGCCATGACGCCAGATCGTGGGCGCATTGGCGCTTCGATCACGGCCGGCAGGCCGGTTATCCGCTGACGGGGGCGCATGCTCGTCTGAAGTGTGAAACCTGCCACTCCACGCCCAATCCCGTCAGCCTCAAATTGCCGACCGAGTGCGGAAGCTGTCATCGCAAGGACGACCCGCATATGGGCTCCTTTGGCTCGGCCTGCGGGAGGTGCCACAACACGTCCAACTGGCGAGAAGTCAACATAAGAAATTGATTGGAGCAGGCCTGCATTTGCCGGTTGGCGGAGCCGCCCGCGGACCGATATCTTGGGCGTCGCCCGCCCCGCCGACGGCTACGAGGCGACCGCCGATAGGCCGAAGCTTTCAAGGCGCGATGGGAAAATGCGAAAGCCGGCTCGAGCGCATGTCCCGGAATAGTGCGGTGCGGTTTTCCAGGACATGCGCTAAGCTTTTTATTTGGAGCAGGTCCCTTTCGATCGCGTGCTTCCATGCGATGGGGACGCGCTTTATGCGCAAGGCGCGCTTTCGACTTTTAGAAATCGATCACGTTTTTGCGCCCAGGCTGAGAGATGACAAGCGCGCGCCAAAAAAAAAGCGCTCGTGGCCTCGCCGAGACGAGATCATTTTTGATTGCCGGCGAAGTCCCCGAAAAAATCAGTCTTGTAACTGACCTGACCGAACACACCGACACGGTCCGTGTGGTAGGTCAGCAGCTGACCAAACATGTCGACCGCGTTCGTGCTCAAGTGCCACCAACGCCCGCCGATCCCCAGGCTCAGATTGTCTGTAAGTTGATACTTCAAGAGACTCTCGAGTTCGAATCCGGCCCCCTGCCCCCTCGCGGGGTCAACTCCGAATGTGAAGTAGTGAGTGTCGCGGGCATGCTGCGAGACGGAGACCATTGCAGCTTCACCGCTCCAGGAAAGCCGGTCGGTCAAATTCACGTCGAGCACGCCGCCCGCCCGGAACGTGTTCCAATGATCACGCTCGTTAACGAGCGTAACGCCAGCGGGGATTGCAGGCTGGCAAATTTCCGGATTGGCTCCGATCTGCGCGCAGCCTCGCGCGCTGACGGACTCGCGCCAACCATGGAAACCAATGAAGGCGCCGATTCTGAAGCGTGGGTCGGTGTAAAGGTTGTAGCCGAGATCGATCGTGCCGTAACGCAAGCTGCCCGAAGCCTGACTGATGGTCTTCGAGTAGACCGATAAAGGCGGGAAGTCCTCATCATAGAGCGAGCCGTGCCCGATGGACCCGCCACCTGCATATCCTTTGATAAAGACGTCTCGCAGCACGCCTCGGCGAATGTCCCCGCGAAAGAAGAGTTCCCCCGAGTTTGCCCGAAGTCCGCTATAGGACAAGCGAGAGACGCGCGCTATCGTCGTATCGTCCGCAAAATAGTTGTACGCATTGTGTCCGGTCGTCCCCACGTAACGCAGCCCGCTCTCCAGGATGAATGCCGAGGGTTCGGCGGGCTTTTCTGGACTGACGTCCCGGTCGCTCAAAGCATAAAACTGCTCCTGCTTCGCGATAGCTTCACCCTTTGGCGAAGAGTTGAACATGCCGACGCAAGGCGCGAGGAGGCCCGCGCATCGATAGGATCCCTCGGTGCTGAAGGTCGACCGCAACCCGATCGTCATATACAGGTCCTTTGTCGTGGTTTGCGTGTTGTTATTCCTGACTGCAATCCATTTTGTGCCCAATTCGGTCTCAAAAAAGAGATCCTTCGTGAGGCTGTAGTCGAACAATACGGACGGCAGAATGGTCATTTGCCGCAGGCCGGGAACCCAAGCCGTGATCGAGGGCCCGGCGAGATAGAGCGGCGTCGTAGGGTTTGGCGCGCTTCCGTTCTGCTGTCCGACGCGCAGTCGCGGATTGATGCGTAATTCGTCGCTCAAGGGATAGCGAGCGTTGAGGTCGAGGAAATAAACCTGCGAACCCGCCAGATGCGCATAGCGGATGGCGGCGCTGTACATGTCACCCTTCGCAAAAAAGTTTTGCCCCATCAGCTGCCCGGAAACGAAATATTCGGTACCGGTGGGGAAGGTGCCATCGACTCCCCCTGACGGCGGGGTGCCCGACAAATGGGTCACGGTTCCATCGACGATGAATTGCAGATTGTCGTTTATTGGCCGCGTGTAACTCGCCATCGCCGACTTGAAGAGGGGTGTTCGGTCCTTCGCCCACTGCTGAACTTCGGCTTGCGTGTCGTATTTCAGCAGATCGTATAGCGTCAGAAAAGGCTGGCCTTGCAGCGCGTTCCACGACGCCAGATAGGGCACGCGTCTGTAATCAACTGAGCCCGAAATCACCGACTTGTCGTCGAAGGTCCATGAACCGCTACCGATCGCGGCGTTGAGGGCCCCGAAGTGCACGTCGTAGTCGACGGTTGCGAGAGCGGCGACATTGTTCTGTAGATAGCGAAACTCCGCCCCTAAGGCGCGACGGTCGAGCAACCAGCGGTCGCTCTGCTGAATTGCATAAAGCGAGAGGTCAAGACCGCTGATCGGCTTCACCAGGTCGATGCTCGCGCCGTAAAGATATCTCGAATCCTTCCCGGGAGCGTCGAAGCGGCTCCAGTTCGCTGCGCCAGCAACAGCATTGAGCTTGATGGTGTCGCTATAGCCCCAACTCAGAACGGCGCCGTCGAAGCGACCCAATACGCCGCCCGTGTTGCGCGTTTGTCGGCCAATGCGCGCCGTGAGGTCGGTTTCTTTGAGCTGCGTCTCCCAGAAGGCCGTCGAGATCCCGTATCTATTGGTATCGAACGAGTTGGTTGGGCTGCTTTGCTCGTCGGTTCCGGAGAACTTGAATTTCGAACGCGCCACGTCGTTGTTGAACGTGCCGAAAACATCGAAATTCGAAAGGAACATGTTTTGGTGCAAGCGATGCGCATCGGGATCCGCATTCGGATCGGGCGCAATGGAGATGTCCTTGGTTGTGTTGGCGCTGTCGTCCCGCACATAGAACGACGATACGCCTCCTGAGATCTGGAATTGCGTTTCGTCTTTATTCGGGTCAACGACCGCCACCGGGGGTTTAGGCCCGATCGCTTGCGCTTTGGGGGCATCTCGACCGTTGCTGGAAACGAAGGATTTGTCGATATTCGTAGCTTCATTCCCGTCCGAAAAACGAAGCTTGTAATCTTGCAGCTCGACCTGGGAACGGTCCGCCGGAGCTGACGAGCCTTCCGCGCGGGCAAGCAATTCGCGCGCTTCGGCCGTATGTTCGTTCTCGGGGAACTTCAGCACTTTCTTCAGCAGCGTGGCCGCCTCGCCAAGTCGTTGTTTCTTTATGGCGGCGCGCGCTTCGTCCATCGACGCTTCAATGAATTTCAAATCCGCCGCCGAAATCCTTTTCGGTGGAGCCTGTTCCGGGGTCGCGGCTGCGCCGGGAATGGAAGCACAAGGGCTCTTTGAGCCTGGCGGCGTGAATGTGATGTTGAGATGCTTGAAGTCGCGGCTCTGTTGAACTTGATATGCGGTCGGGTGGTCGAAGCGGATTCGCAGTTCCGGTCCTGCGGCCTGACTGGCGTCCATCGTGACGGAATGAACGCCCGCCGACTCGCCGTCGACGAGATTGGCGCTTTCGCGCTGCGCGCCGGGAATCCATTCAACGGACCCCGGGTCGACCGGAAACAACGAAATGTGCAATTCATCGCCGCGATCTAGCGGGAAGTGGCCCGCGTAACGGATCCGCGTATTGAATTTGATGCTCAGGAGCGCGCAACCTTTGGTTTGCGTCACCTGGGCTTCCGAAATGTAGGCGTCCAGTAGAGGCTGCGCTGAAGCCCTCACTGACAAAAGGCTCAGCGCCGCCGTAGCGAGAAGCCTAAGCGTAGCGACAGCGCCTTTCCGAAGTCTTCGCTCCCTAGCCAACGGCATGTCTTGTCATCCGCACTCGCTTGCCAAGTCGTGCGCCGGATTCGGAAACCGGTACGACGAACAAAGTCTCCGACTATCAGCGCCAGCAGCGTCTAAGGCGCAGTGTACAGACTCTGGCACAATGAACTGACGGGAAGCTGACAGAACTAGACAGGTTTCTATTCATACTCTTCGAGCATTAGATGAAGCATCCATGCCTGTGGCAGGCACGGCGCTTCACAGCGACACTTGTTGCCTGACACCCGATATATGATACATGGTGTATCATTTTGAGGGGAGCTGTCAAGATTAGCGATACGCTGTGTATCTTATAGGGACCTCAGCGCCTATCGGAGCCCCAAAATGACCCTCGCCGGGGCGATGCGTTTTCTAGGTCACAGAGAGCCAGCCTAAACTGTATTTCCTGGCAGAAAAACGTTTTCTCTGATGAAACTGTACGTGAGAATTTCGTTCCTAAGAAAAATACAACCTTCTAATTTCCTGAGACAATCTTTCCAAGCGGCGTCTTTTTTAGCGCACGCCTCTCCCATGGAAGATCGATTTTCCTCCCGTGAGGGTGAAGGTCAGCGTGCCCTTGTGGCAGTCATCGCACGGCGCGCTCGTCATGACGTGGCGCATGGGTTTCCCTACGGCGTCACGGCCATTGTGGCAGTTGGCGCAAGGCGTCTCGACGACGGCGCTGTGGTTGAAGGTGATGCCTCCGAAGTTGAGGGTGTTCTTGTGGCAGGAGTCGCAGGCCGCCGTCGTCGCGATGTGCTTCTCGGGCTTGCCGATCGCTGTCTTGCCGTCATGGCAGTTCGCGCAGGGCGTGGAGGCGACGGCCGCGTGGAGGAGGCGTGCTCCGGCGAAGGTCCGAATGCTCTTGTGACAGGAGTCGCAGGCCGCTGCCGTGGGGATGTGCTTGGCCGGCTTGCCGATCGCGTCCCTTCCGTTGTGGCAATCCGCGCAGGGCATGGCGGCGACCGCGGCGTGGTCGACACGCGCCCCCGCGAAGGTGCGCGTGCTCTTGTGGCAGGAGTCGCAGTTTGCTGACGTCGCGATGTGCTTGGCGGGCTTGCCGATCGCGTCCCTTCCGTTGTGACAGCTGGCGCAGCTCGTGGCGGCGACCGCGGCGTGGTCAAAACGCGCCCCCGCGAAGGTGCGCGTGCTCTTGTGGCAGGAGTCGCAGTTTGCTGACGTCGCAATGTGCTTGGCCGGCTTGCCGATCGCGTCCCTTCCGTTGTGACAGCTAGCGCAGCTCGTGGCGGCGACCGCGGCATGGTCAAAATGCGCCCCCGCGAAGGTGCGCGTGCTCTTGTGACAGGTGTCGCAGTTTGCTGACGTCGCAATGTGCTTGGCCGGCTTGCCGATCGCGTCCTTTCCGTTGTGACAGCTCGCGCAGCTCGTGGCGGCGACCGCGGCGTGGTCAAAATGCGCCCCCGCGAAGGTGCGCGTGCTCTTGTGGCAAGAGTCGCAGGTCGCAGACGTCGCGATGTGCTTGGCCGGCTTGCCGATCGCGTCCTTTCCGTTGTGACAGCTCGCGCAGCTCGTGGCGGCGACCGCGGCGTGGTCAAAATGCGCCCCCGCGAAGGTGCGCGTGCTCTTGTGGCAAGAGTCGCAGGTCGCAGACGTCGCGATGTGCTTGGCCGGCTTGCCGATCGCGTCCCTTCCGTTGTGACAGCCCGCGCAAGGCCCTCTTGCCGTCAAATGGTCGAAACCTTGCGCTCCCGTCGTCGGCGACGAGGGAAGGCCGGGGACGACGCCCGGGGCTGGCTTCTGGAAAGGCGTCGTCGCGCCTTCAAGACCACCCGGGATGGATGGATGCAAGGTGAAGTCGGTCTGTGGAGTTCCGAAACCCCGAGAGGACGGTCTCAGACCATTATTCGTTAGTAACTCGCGCAAGTTCGTGATGGCGCTGCGCGAGAACAGACTCTTAGCAGTAGTAACGCATCCGGCTGCAGGCTTTTGTTCACTGTCCCAGCTCGAGAAGTTCTGGGCCGCCTTCACGTGACAACAGCCGCAATCTTGGGTTTTCGCACTGTGATCTGGGCCCCGCGCGCCGCCACTCGTGCCTTGGCTCCTGTAGGCGCCGTTATGGCATGTGTCGCAGCGGGTGGCGTGAACGACAGCATGGCCAGTCGTTCCCATCCCGGAGTAACCCGGCGCGGTGGCGAAGCTCGTCAAAACCGTTCCAGGCGAATTTGAGTGACAACCCGGACCGCACTGAACGGAGCCGACAGGAACATGCGGCGGAGTCGTGAGGCCGACCGCCGTGGCGCCGTTGTGGCAGCCCGTGCAATTCGTGTCGGTCGCAGCGTGAACATAGGCGCCGCCGGCCCAGCTGCTGTAGCCGCCGCTCCTCGCCGTCGCATGACAGGTGATGCAGTCGGAACCGTTCGTAGGAACGTGGTTCGCGTAATTCGACGTGCCGTAAGCGCCCGTCGTCCCTTGGCTCGTGAAGCTGCCATTATGGCAGCTGTCGCAGCGCATCGCTGTGACCGCCGCATGGCCGGTCGTTCCCATTCCGGAGTAACCCGGCGCCGTGGCGAAGCTCGTGATCTGGGTTCCCGGCGCGTTGCTGTGACAGCCCGAGCACTGGATCGTCCCGGTCGGGATATGCGGCGGCGTCGCCAGGCCCGTCGCCGTCGTCCCATTGTGGCAGCTCACGCAATTGGTGTTGGCCGCCGTATGCACGAAGCCCGCCCCGGCCCAGCTCGTGAAGCTCGTCGCCGCGCTCTTGTGACAGACGGCGCAGTCCTGGCCGTTCGTCGCCACATGCCCTGCAAAACTCGCCGTCCCATAGGCCCCCGTCAGACCCTGGTTCGTATAGGCCCCGCTGTGGCAGCTGTCGCAGCGCATCGACGCTGCCACCGCATGCCCCGCCGCCCCCATCGCCTGCGGATAGCCGGGCGCCGTGATGAAGCTCGTCAGCAGCGTCCCCGGCGCATTGCTGTGGCAGCCCGAGCACTGGATCGTCCCGGTCGGAATATGCGGCGGCGTCGCCAGACCCGTCGCCGTCGTCCCATTGTGGCAGCTCACGCAATTGGTGTTGGCCGCCGTGTGCACGAAGCCTGCCCCCGACCAGCTCGTGAAGCTCGTCGCCGCGCTCTTGTGACAGACGGCGCAGTCCTGGCCGTTCGTCGCCACATGCCCGGGGAAGCTCGCCGTCCCATAGGCCCCCGTCAGACCCTGGTTCGTATAGGCGCCGCTGTGGCAGCTGTCGCAGCGCATCGACGCTGCCACCGCATGCCCGGCCGTTCCCATCGCCTGCGGATAGCCGGGCGCCGTCGTGAAGCTCGTCAGCAGCGTCCCCGGCGCATTGTTGTGGCAGCCCGAGCACTGGATCGTCCCGGTCGGGATATGCGGCGGCGTCGCCAGGCCCGTCGCCGTCGTCCCATTGTGGCAGCTCACGCAATTGGTGTTGGCCGCCGTGTGCACGAAGCCTGCCCCCGACCAGCTCGTGAAGCTCGTCGCCGCGCTCTTATGACAGACGCTGCAGTCCTGGCCGTTCGTCGCCACGTGCCCTGCAAAACTCGCCGTCCCCAAGGCCCCCGTCAGACCCTGGTTCGTATAGGCGCCGCTGTGGCAGCTGTCGCAGCGCATCGACGCTGCCACCGCATGCCCGGCCGTTCCCATCGCCTGCGGATAGCCGGGCGCCGTCGTGAAGCTCGTCAGCAGCGTCCCCGGCGCATTATTGTGGCAGCCCGAGCACTGGATCGTCCCGGTCGGGATATGCGGCGGCGTCGCCAGGCCCGTCGCCGTCGTCCCATTGTGGCAGCTCACGCAATTGGTGTTGGCCGCCGTGTGCACGAAGCCTGCCCCCGACCAGCTCGTGAAGCTCGTCGCCGCGCTCTTGTGACAGACGGCGCAGTCCTGGCCGTTGGTCGCCACATGCCCGGGGAAGCTCGCCGTCCCATAGGCCCCCGTCAGACCCTGGTTCGTATAGGCGCCGCTGTGGCAGCTGTCGCAGCGCATCGACGCCACGACCGCATGCCCCGCCGCCCCCATCGCCTGCGGATAGCCGGGCGCCGTCGTGAAGCTCGTCAGCAGCGTTCCCGGCGCATTGCTGTGGCAGCCCGAGCACTGGATCGTCCCGGTCGGAATATGCGGCGGCGTCGCCAGGCCCGTCGCCGTCGTCCCATTGTGGCAGCTCACGCAATTGGTGTTGGCCGCCGTGTGCACGAAGCCTGCCCCGGCCCAGCTCGTGAAGCTCGTCGCCGCGCTCTTGTGACAGACGGCGCAGTCCTGCCCGTTCGTCGCCACGTGCCCTGCAAAACTCGCCGTCCCCAAGGCCCCCGTCAGACCCTGGTTCGTATAGGCGCCGCTGTGGCAGCTGTCGCAGCGCATCGACGCCACCACCGCATGCCCGGCCGCCCCCATCGCCTGCGGATAGCCGGGCGCCGTGATGAAGCTCGTCAGCAGCGTCCCCGGCGCATTGCTGTGGCAGCCCGAGCACTGGATCGTCCCGGTCGGAATATGCGGCGGCGTCGCCAGACCCGTCGCCGTCGTCCCATTGTGGCAGCTCACGCAATTGGTGTTGGCCGCCGTGTGCACGAAGCCTGCCCCCGACCAGCTCGTGAAGCTCGTCGCCGCGCTCTTGTGACAGACGGCGCAGTCCTGGCCGTTGGTCGCCACATGCCCGGGGAAGCTCGCCGTCCCATAGGCCCCCGTCAGACCCTGGTTCGTATAGGCGCCGCTGTGGCAGCTGTCGCAGCGCATCGACGCCACCACCGCATGCCCGGCCGCCCCCATCGCCTGCGGATAGCCGGGCGCCGTGATGAAGCTCGTCAGCAGCGTCCCCGGCGCATTGCTGTGGCAGCCCGAGCACTGGATCGTCCCGGTCGGAATATGCGGCGGCGTCGCCAGGCCCGTCGCCGTCGTCCCATTGTGGCAGCTCACGCAATTGGTGTTGGCCGCCGTGTGCACGAAGCCTGCCCCCGACCAGCTCGTGAAGCTCGTCGCCGCGCTCTTGTGACAGACGGCGCAGTCCTGGCCGTTCGTCGCCACATGGCCGGGGAAGCTCGCCGTCCCATAGGCCCCCGTCAGACCCTGGTTCGTATAGGCGCCGCTGTGGCAGCTGTCGCAGCGCATCGACGCTGCCACCGCATGCCCGGCCGCCCCCATCGCCTGCGGATAGCCGGGCGCCGTGATGAAGCTCGTCAGCAGCGTCCCCGGCGCATTGCTGTGGCAGCCCGAGCACTGGATCGTCCCGGTCGGAATATGCGGCGGCGTCGCCAAGCCCGTCGCCGTCGTCCCATTATGGCAGCTCACGCAATTGGTGTTGGCCGCCGTGTGCACGAAGCCTGCCCCCGACCAGCTCGTGAAGCTCGTCGCCGCGCTCTTATGACAGACGCTGCAGTCCTGCCCGTTCGTCGCCACATGGCCGGCGAAGCTCGCCGTCCCATAGGCCCCCGTCAGACCCTGGTTCGTATAGGCGCCGCTGTGGCAGCTGTCGCAGCGCATCGACGCCACGACCGCATGCCCCGCCGCCCCCATCGCCTGCGGATAGCCGGGCGCCGTCGTGAAGCTCGTCAGCAGCGTTCCCGGCGCATTGCTGTGGCAGCCCGAGCACTGGATCGTCCCGGTCGGAATATGCGGCGGCGTCGCCAGACCCGTCGCCGTCGTCCCATTGTGGCAGCTCACGCAATTGGTGTTGGCCGCCGTGTGCACGAAGCCTGCCCCCGACCAGCTCGTGAAGCTCGTCGCCGCGCTCTTGTGACAGACGGCGCAGTCCTGCCCGTTCGTCGCCACGTGCCCTGCAAAACTCGCCGTCCCCAAGGCCCCCGTCAGACCCTGGTTCGTATAGGCGCCGCTGTGGCAGCTGTCGCAGCGCATCGACGCTGCCACCGCATGCCCGGCCGCCCCCATCGCCTGCGGATAGCCGGGCGCCGTCGTGAAGCTCGTCAGCAGCGTTCCCGGCGCATTGCTGTGGCAGCCCGAGCACTGGATCGTCCCGGTCGGAATATGCGGCGGCGTGACCAGACCCGTCGCCGTCGTCCCATTATGGCAGCTCACGCAATTGGTGTTGGCCGCCGTGTGCACGAAGCCTGCCCCCGACCAGCTCGTGAAGCTCGTCGCCGCGCTCTTGTGACAGACGGCGCAGTCCTGGCCGTTGGTCGCCACATGCCCGGGGAAGCTCGCCGTCCCATAGGCCCCCGTCAGACCCTGGTTCGTATAGGCGCCGCTGTGGCAGCTGTCGCAGCGCATCGACGCCACGACCGCATGCCCCGCCGCCCCCATCGCCTGCGGATAGCCGGGCGCCGTCGTGAAGCTCGTCAGCAGCGTTCCCGGCGCATTGCTGTGGCAGCCCGAGCACTGGATCGTCCCGGTCGGAATATGCGGCGGCGTCGCCAGACCCGTCGCCGTCGTCCCATTGTGGCAGCTCACGCAATTGGTGTTGGCCGCCGTGTGCACGAAGCCTGCCCCCGACCAGCTCGTGAAGCTCGTCGCCGCGCTCTTGTGACAGACGGCGCAGTCCTGCCCGTTCGTCGCCACGTGCCCTGCAAAACTCGCCGTCCCCAAGGCCCCCGTCAGACCCTGGTTCGTATAGGCGCCGCTGTGGCAGCTGTCGCAGCGCATCGACGCCACCACCGCATGCCCCGCCGCCCCCATCGCCTGCGGATAGCCGGGCGCCGTCGTGAAGCTCGTGAGCAGCGTTCCCGGCGCATTGCTGTGGCAGCCCGAGCACTGGATCGTCCCGGTCGGGATATGCGGCGGCGTCGCCAGGCCCGTCGCCGTCGTCCCATTGTGGCAGCTCACGCAATTGGTGTTGGCCGCCGTGTGCACGAAGCCTGCCCCGGCCCAGCTCGTGAAGCTCGTCGCCGCGCTCTTGTGACAGACGGCGCAGTCCTGCCCGTTCGTCGCCACATGGCCGGGGAAGCTCGCCGTCCCATAGGCCCCCGTCAGACCCTGGTTCGTATAGGCGCCGCTGTGGCAGCTGTCGCAGCGCATCGACGCTGCCACCGCATGCCCCGCCGCCCCCATCGCCTGCGGATAGCCGGGCGCCGTGATGAAGCTCGTCAGCAGCGTCCCCGGCGCATTGTTGTGGCAGCCCGAGCACTGGATCGTCCCGGTCGGGATATGCGGCGGCGTCGCCAGGCCCGTCGCCGTCGTCCCATTGTGGCAGCTCACGCAATTGGTGTTGGCCGCCGTGTGCACGAAGCCTGCCCCGGCCCAGCTCGTGAAGCTCGTCGCCGCGCTCTTGTGACAGACGCTGCAGTCCTGGCCGTTCGTCGCCACATGGCCGGGGAAGCTCGCCGTCCCATAGGCCCCCGTCAGACCCTGGTTCGTATAGGCGCCGCTGTGGCAGCTGTCGCAGCGCATCGACGCCACCACCGCATGCCCGGCCGCCCCCATCGCCTGCGGATAGCCGGGCGCCGTGATGAAGCTCGTCAGCAGCGTCCCCGGCGCATTGCTGTGGCAGCCCGAGCACTGGATCGTCCCGGTCGGAATATGCGGCGGCGTCGCCAGGCCCGTCGCCGTCGTCCCATTGTGGCAGCTCACGCAATTGGTGTTGGCCGCCGTGTGCACGAAGCCTGCCCCCGACCAGCTCGTGAAGCTCGTCGCCGCGCTCTTGTGACAGACGGCGCAGTCCTGGCCGTTCGTCGCCACATGCCCGGGGAAGCTCGCCGTCCCATAGGCCCCCGTCAGACCCTGGTTCGTATAGGCGCCGCTGTGGCAGCTGTCGCAGCGCATCGACGCCACCACCGCATGCCCCGCCGCCCCCATCGCCTGCGGATAGCCGGGCGCCGTGATGAAGCTCGTCAGCAGCGTTCCCGGCGCATTGCTGTGGCAGCCCGAGCACTGGATCGTCCCGGTCGGGATATGCGGCGGCGTCGCCAAGCCCGTCGCCGTCGTCCCATTGTGGCAGCTCACGCAATTGGTGTTGGCCGCCGTGTGCACGAAGCCTGCCCCCGACCAGCTCGTGAAGCTCGTCGCCGCGCTCTTATGACAGACGCTGCAGTCCTGCCCGTTCGTCGCCACGTGCCCGGCGAAGCTCGCCGTCCCATAGGCCCCCGTCAGACCCTGGTTCGTATAGGCGCCGCTGTGGCAGCTGTCGCAGCGCATCGACGCCACGACCGCATGCCCCGCCGCCCCCATCGCCTGCGGATAGCCGGGCGCCGTCGTGAAGCTCGTCAGCAGCGTTCCCGGCGCATTGCTGTGGCAGCCCGAGCACTGGATCGTCCCGGTCGGGATATGCGGCGGCGTCGCCAGGCCCGTCGCCGTCGTCCCATTGTGGCAGCTCACGCAATTGGTGTTGGCCGCCGTGTGCACGAAGCCTGCCCCGGCCCAGCTCGTGAAGCTCGTCGCCGCGCTCTTGTGACAGACGCTGCAGTCCTGCCCGTTCGTCGCCACATGGCCGGGGAAGCTCGCCGTCCCATAGGCCCCCGTCAGACCCTGGTTCGTATAGGCGCCGCTGTGGCAGCTGTCGCAGCGCATCGACGCCACCACCGCATGCCCCGCCGCCCCCATCGCCTGCGGATAGCCGGGCGCCGTCGTGAAGCTCGTCAGCAGCGTCCCCGGCGCATTGTTGTGGCAGCCCGAGCACTGGATCGTCCCGGTCGGGATATGCGGCGGCGTCGCCAGACCCGTCGCCGTCGTCCCATTGTGGCAGCTCACGCAATTGGTGTTGGCCGCCGTGTGCACGAAGCCTGCCCCCGACCAGCTCGTGAAGCTCGTCGCCGCGCTCTTGTGACAGACGGCGCAGTCCTGGCCGTTCGTCGCCACATGCCCGGGGAAGCTCGCCGTCCCATAGGCCCCCGTCAGACCCTGGTTCGTATAGGCGCCGCTGTGGCAGCTGTCGCAGCGCATCGACGCCACCACCGCATGCCCCGCCGCCCCCATCGCCTGCGGATAGCCGGGCGCCGTGATGAAGCTCGTCAGCAGCGTCCCCGGCGCATTGTTGTGGCAGCCCGAGCACTGGATCGTCCCGGTCGGGATATGCGGCGGCGTCGCCAGGCCCGTCGCCGTCGTCCCATTGTGGCAGCTCACGCAATTGGTGTTGGCCGCCGTGTGCACGAAGCCTGCCCCGGCCCAGCTCGTGAAGCTCGTCGCCGCGCTCTTGTGACAGACGCTGCAGTCCTGCCCGTTCGTCGCCACATGGCCGGGGAAGCTCGCCGTCCCATAGGCCCCCGTCAGACCCTGGTTCGTATAGGCGCCGCTGTGGCAGCTGTCGCAGCGCATCGACGCCACCACCGCATGCCCGGCCGCCCCCATCGCCTGCGGATAGCCGGGCGCCGTGATGAAGCTCGTCAGCAGCGTCCCCGGCGCATTGTTGTGGCAGCCCGAGCACTGGATCGTCCCGGTCGGGATATGCGGCGGCGTCGCCAGGCCCGTCGCCGTCGTCCCATTGTGGCAGCTCACGCAATTGGTGTTGGCCGCCGTGTGCACGAAGCCTGCCCCCGACCAGCTCGTGAAGCTCGTCGCCGCGCTCTTGTGACAGACGCTGCAGTCCTGCCCGTTCGTCGCCACATGCCCGGGGAAGCTCGCCGTCCCATAGGCCCCCGTCAGACCCTGGTTCGTATAGGCGCCGCTGTGGCAGCTGTCGCAGCGCATCGACGCTGCCACCGCATGCCCGGCCGTTCCCATCGCCTGCGGATAGCCGGGCGCCGTCGTGAAGCTCGTCAGCAGCGTCCCCGGCGCATTGTTGTGGCAGCCCGAGCACTGGATCGTCCCGGTCGGGATATGCGGCGGCGTCGCCAGGCCCGTCGCCGTCGTCCCATTGTGGCAGCTCACGCAATTGGTGTTGGCCGCCGTGTGCACGAAGCCTGCCCCGGCCCAGCTCGTGAAGCTCGTCGCCGCGCTCTTGTGACAGACGGCGCAGTCCTGCCCGTTCGTCGCCACATGGCCGGGGAAGCTCGCCGTCCCATAGGCCCCCGTCAGACCCTGGTTCGTATAGGCGCCGCTGTGGCAGCTGTCGCAGCGCATCGACGCTGCCACCGCATGCCCGGCCGTTCCCATCGCCTGCGGATAGCCGGGCGCCGTCGTGAAGCTCGTCAGCAGCGTCCCCGGCGCATTGTTGTGGCAGCCCGAGCACTGGATCGTCCCGGTCGGGATATGCGGCGGCGTCGCCAGGCCCGTCGCCGTCGTCCCATTGTGGCAGCTCACGCAATTGGTGTTGGCCGCCGTGTGCACGAAGCCTGCCCCCGACCAGCTCGTGAAGCTCGTCGCCGCGCTCTTGTGACAGACGCTGCAGTCCTGCCCGTTCGTCGCCACATGCCCGGGGAAGCTCGCCGTCCCATAGGCCCCCGTCAGACCCTGGTTCGTATAGGCGCCGCTGTGGCAGCTGTCGCAGCGCATCGACGCCACCACCGCATGCCCCGCCGCCCCCATCGCCTGCGGATAGCCGGGCGCCGTGATGAAGCTCGTCAGCAGCGTCCCCGGCGCATTGTTGTGGCAGCCCGAGCACTGGATCGTCCCGGTCGGGATATGCGGCGGCGTCGCCAGGCCCGTCGCCGTCGTCCCATTGTGGCAGCTCACGCAATTGGTGTTGGCCGCCGTGTGCACGAAGCCTGCCCCGGCCCAGCTCGTGAAGCTCGTCGCCGCGCTCTTGTGACAGACGGCGCAGTCCTGCCCGTTCGTCGCCACATGGCCGGGGAAGCTCGCCGTCCCATAGGCCCCCGTCAGACCCTGGTTCGTATAGGCGCCGCTGTGGCAGCTGTCGCAGCGCATCGACGCCACCACCGCATGCCCCGCCGCCCCCATCGCCTGCGGATAGCCGGGCGCCGTGATGAAGCTCGTCAGCAGCGTCCCCGGCGCATTGTTGTGGCAGCCCGAGCACTGGATCGTCCCGGTCGGGATATGCGGCGGCGTCGCCAGGCCCGTCGCCGTCGTCCCATTGTGGCAGCTCACGCAATTGGTGTTGGCCGCCGTGTGCACGAAGCCTGCCCCGGCCCAGCTCGTGAAGCTCGTCGCCGCGCTCTTGTGACAGACGGCGCAGTCCTGCCCGTTCGTCGCCACATGGCCGGGGAAGCTCGCCGTCCCATAGGCCCCCGTCAGACCCTGGTTCGTATAGGCGCCGCTGTGGCAGCTGTCGCAGCGCATCGACGCCACCACCGCATGCCCCGCCGCCCCCATCGCCTGCGGATAGCCGGGCGCCGTGATGAAGCTCGTCAGCAGCGTCCCCGGCGCATTGTTGTGGCAGCCCGAGCACTGGATCGTCCCGGTCGGGATATGCGGCGGCGTCGCCAGGCCCGTCGCCGTCGTCCCATTGTGGCAGCTCACGCAATTGGTGTTGGCCGCCGTGTGCACGAAGCCTGCCCCGGCCCAGCTCGTGAAGCTCGTCGCCGCGCTCTTGTGACAGACGGCGCAGTCCTGCCCGTTCGTCGCCACATGGCCGGGGAAGCTCGCCGTCCCATAGGCCCCCGTCAGACCCTGGTTCGTATAGGCGCCGCTGTGGCAGCTGTCGCAGCGCATCGACGCTGCCACCGCATGCCCCGCCGCCCCCATCGCCTGCGGATAGCCGGGCGCCGTCGTGAAGCTCGTCAGCAGCGTCCCCGGCGCATTGTTGTGGCAGCCCGAGCACTGGATCGTCCCGGTCGGGATATGCGGCGGCGTCGCCAGGCCCGTCGCCGTCGTCCCATTGTGGCAGCTCACGCAATTGGTGTTGGCCGCCGTGTGCACGAAGCCTGCCCCGGCCCAGCTCGTGAAGCTCGTCGCCGCGCTCTTGTGACAGACGGCGCAGTCCTGCCCGTTCGTCGCCACATGGCCGGGGAAGCTCGCCGTCCCATAGGCCCCCGTCAGACCCTGGTTCGTATAGGCGCCGCTGTGGCAGCTGTCGCAGCGCATCGACGCTGCCACCGCATGCCCCGCCGCCCCCATCGCCTGCGGATAGCCGGGCGCCGTCGTGAAGCTCGTCAGCAGCGTCCCCGGCGCATTGTTGTGGCAGCCCGAGCACTGGATCGTCCCGGTCGGGATATGCGGCGGCGTCGCCAGACCCGTCGCCGTCGTCCCATTGTGGCAGCTCACGCAATTGGTGTTGGCCGCCGTGTGCACGAAGCCTGCCCCCGACCAGCTCGTGAAGCTCGTCGCCGCGCTCTTGTGACAGACGGCGCAGTCCTGCCCGTTCGTCGCCACATGCCCGGGGAAGCTCGCCGTCCCATAGGCCCCCGTCAGACCCTGGTTCGTATAGGCGCCGCTGTGGCAGCTGTCGCAGCGCATCGACGCCACCACCGCATGCCCCGCCGCCCCCATCGCCTGCGGATAGCCGGGCGCCGTCGTGAAGCTCGTCAGCAGCGTTCCCGGCGCGTTGCTGTGACAGCCCGAGCACTGGATCGTCCCGGTCGGAATATGCGGCGGCGTCGCCAGGCCCGTCGCCGTCGTCCCATTATGGCAGCTCACGCAATTGGTGTTGGCCGCCGTGTGCACGAAGCCTGCCCCCGACCAGCTCGTGAAGCTCGTCGCCGCGCTCTTGTGACAGACGGCGCAGTCCTGGCCGTTCGTCGCCACATGGCCGGGGAAGCTCGCCGTCCCATAGGCCCCCGTCAGACCCTGGTTCGTATAGGCGCCGCTGTGGCAGCTGTCGCAGCGCATCGACGCCACCACCGCATGCCCCGCCGCCCCCATCGCCTGCGGATAGCCGGGCGCCGTGATGAAGCTCGTCAGCAGCGTCCCCGGCGCATTGTTGTGGCAGCCCGAGCACTGGATCGTCCCGGTCGGGATATGCGGCGGCGTCGCCAGGCCCGTCGCCGTCGTCCCATTGTGGCAGCTCACGCAATTGGTGTTGGCCGCCGTGTGCACGAAGCCCGCCCCGGCCCAGCTCGTGAAGCTCGTCGCCGCGCTCTTGTGACAGACGCTGCAGTCCTGCCCGTTCGTCGCCACATGGCCGGCGAAGCTCGCCGTCCCATAGGCCCCCGTCAGACCCTGGTTCGTATAGGCGCCGCTGTGGCAGCTGTCGCAGCGCATCGACGCCACCACCGCATGCCCCGCCGCCCCCATCGCCTGCGGATAGCCGGGCGCCGTCGTGAAGCTCGTGAGCAGCGTTCCCGGCGCATTGCTGTGGCAGCCCGAGCACTGGATCGTCCCGGTCGGGATATGCGGCGGCGTCGCCAGGCCCGTCGCCGTCGTCCCATTGTGGCAGCTCACGCAATTGGTGTTGGCCGCCGTGTGCACGAAGCCTGCCCCGGCCCAGCTCGTGAAGCTCGTCGCCGCGCTCTTGTGACAGACGGCGCAGTCCTGCCCGTTCGTCGCCACATGGCCGGGGAAGCTCGCCGTCCCATAGGCCCCCGTCAGACCCTGGTTCGTATAGGCGCCGCTGTGGCAGCTGTCGCAGCGCATCGACGCCACCACCGCATGCCCCGCCGCCCCCATCGCCTGCGGATAGCCGGGCGCCGTGATGAAGCTCGTCAGCAGCGTCCCCGGCGCATTGTTGTGGCAGCCCGAGCACTGGATCGTCCCGGTCGGGATATGCGGCGGCGTCGCCAGGCCCGTCGCCGTCGTCCCATTGTGGCAGCTCACGCAATTGGTGTTGGCCGCCGTGTGCACGAAGCCCGCCCCGGCCCAGCTCGTGAAGCTCGTCGCCGCGCTCTTGTGACAGACGCTGCAGTCCTGCCCGTTCGTCGCCACATGGCCGGCGAAGCTCGCCGTCCCATAGGCCCCCGTCAGACCCTGGTTCGTATAGGCGCCGCTGTGGCAGCTGTCGCAGCGCATCGACGCCACCACCGCATGCCCCGCCGCCCCCATCGCCTGCGGATAGCCGGGCGCCGTCGTGAAGCTCGTCAGCAGCGTTCCCGGCGCATTGCTGTGGCAGCCCGAGCACTGGATCGTCCCGGTCGGAATATGCGGCGGCGTCGCCAGGCCCGTCGCCGTCGTCCCATTGTGGCAGCTCACGCAATTGGTGTTGGCCGCCGTGTGCACGAAGCCTGCCCCGGCCCAGCTCGTGAAGCTCGTCGCCGCGCTCTTGTGACAGACGGCGCAGTCCTGCCCGTTCGTCGCCACATGGCCGGGGAAGCTCGCCGTCCCATAGGCCCCCGTCAGACCCTGGTTCGTATAGGCGCCGCTGTGGCAGCTGTCGCAGCGCATCGACGCCACCACCGCATGCCCGGCCGCCCCCATCGCCTGCGGATAGCCGGGCGCCGTGATGAAGCTCGTGAGCAGCGTTCCCGGCGCATTATTGTGGCAGCCCGAGCACTGGATCGTCCCGGTCGGGATATGCGGCGGCGTCGTGAGCCCCGTCGCCGTCGTCCCATTGTGGCAGCTCACGCAATTGGTGTTGGCCGCCGTGTGCACGAAGCCTGCCCCCGACCAGCTCGTGAAGCTCGTCGCCGCGCTCTTGTGACAGACGGCGCAGTCCTGGCCGTTGGTCGCCACATGCCCGGGGAAGCTCGCCGTCCCATAGGCCCCCGTCAGACCCTGGTTCGTATAGGCGCCGCTGTGGCAGCTGTCGCAGCGCATCGACGCCACCACCGCATGCCCGGCCGCCCCCATCGCCTGCGGATAGCCGGGCGCCGTCGTGAAGCTCGTCAGCAGCGTTCCCGGCGCATTGCTGTGGCAGCCCGAGCACTGGATCGTCCCGGTCGGAATATGCGGCGGCGTCGCCAGGCCCGTCGCCGTCGTCCCATTGTGGCAGCTCACGCAATTGGTGTTGGCCGCCGTGTGCACGAAGCCTGCCCCGGCCCAGCTCGTGAAGCTCGTCGCCGCGCTCTTGTGACAGACGGCGCAGTCCTGCCCGTTCGTCGCCACATGGCCGGGGAAGCTCGCCGTCCCATAGGCCCCCGTCAGACCCTGGTTCGTATAGGCGCCGCTGTGGCAGCTGTCGCAGCGCATCGACGCTGCCACCGCATGCCCCGCCGCCCCCATCGCCTGCGGATAGCCGGGCGCCGTGATGAAGCTCGTCAGCAGCGTCCCCGGCGCATTGTTGTGGCAGCCCGAGCACTGGATCGTCCCGGTCGGGATATGCGGCGGCGTCGCCAGGCCCGTCGCCGTCGTCCCATTGTGGCAGCTCACGCAATTGGTGTTGGCCGCCGTGTGCACGAAGCCCGCCCCGGCCCAGCTCGTGAAGCTCGTCGCCGCGCTCTTGTGACAGACGCTGCAGTCCTGCCCGTTCGTCGCCACATGGCCGGGGAAGCTCGCCGTCCCATAGGCCCCCGTCAGACCCTGGTTCGTATAGGCGCCGCTGTGGCAGCTGTCGCAGCGCATCGACGCCACCACCGCATGCCCCGCCGCCCCCATCGCCTGCGGATAGCCGGGCGCCGTGATGAAGCTCGTGAGCAGCGTTCCCGGCGCATTGCTGTGGCAGCCCGAGCACTGGATCGTCCCGGTCGGGATATGCGGCGGCGTCGCCAGGCCCGTCGCCGTCGTCCCATTATGGCAGCTCACGCAATTGGTGTTGGCCGCCGTGTGCACGAAGCCTGCCCCGGCCCAGCTCGTGAAGCTCGTCGCCGCGCTCTTGTGACAGACGGCGCAGTCCTGCCCGTTCGTCGCCACATGGCCGGGGAAGCTCGCCGTCCCATAGGCCCCCGTCAGACCCTGGTTCGTATAGGCGCCGCTGTGGCAGCTGTCGCAGCGCATCGACGCCACCACCGCATGCCCCGCCGCCCCCATCGCCTGCGGATAGCCGGGCGCCGTGATGAAGCTCGTCAGCAGCGTCCCCGGCGCATTGTTGTGGCAGCCCGAGCACTGGATCGTCCCGGTCGGGATATGCGGCGGCGTCGCCAGGCCCGTCGCCGTCGTCCCATTGTGGCAGCTCACGCAATTGGTGTTGGCCGCCGTGTGCACGAAGCCTGCCCCGGCCCAGCTCGTGAAGCTCGTCGCCGCGCTCTTGTGACAGACGGCGCAGTCCTGGCCGTTCGTCGCCACATGCCCGGGGAAGCTCGCCGTCCCATAGGCCCCCGTCAGACCCTGGTTCGTATAGGCGCCGCTGTGGCAGCTGTCGCAGCGCATCGACGCCACCACCGCATGCCCCGCCACCCCCATCGCCTGCGGATAGCCGGGCGCCGTGATGAAGCTCGTCAGCAGCGTTCCCGGCGCGTTGTTGTGGCAGCCCGAGCACTGGATCGTCCCGGTCGGGATATGCGGCGGCGTGACCAGGCCCGTCGCCGTCGTCCCGTTGTGGCAGCTCACGCAATTGGTGTTGGCCGCCGTGTGCACGAAGCCTGCCCCGGCCCAGCTCGTGAAGCTCGTCGCCGCGCTCTTGTGACAGACGGCGCAGTCCTGCCCGTTCGTCGCCACGTGCCCTGCAAAACTCGCCGTCCCCAAGGCCCCCGTCAGACCCTGGTTCGTATAGGCGCCGCTGTGGCAGCTGTCGCAGCGCATCGACGCCACCACCGCATGCCCGGCCGCCCCCATCGCCTGCGGATAGCCGGGCGCCGTGATGAAGCTCGTCAGCAGCGTCCCCGGCGCATTGTTGTGGCAGCCCGAGCACTGGATCGTCCCGGTCGGGATATGCGGCGGCGTCGCCAGGCCCGTCGCCGTCGTCCCATTGTGGCAGCTCACGCAATTGGTGTTGGCCGCCGTGTGCACGAAGCCTGCCCCGGCCCAGCTCGTGAAGCTCGTCGCCGCGCTCTTGTGACAGACGGCGCAGTCCTGCCCGTTCGTCGCCACGTGCCCGGGGAAGCTCGCCGTCCCATAGGCCCCCGTCAGACCCTGGTTCGTATAGGCGCCGCTGTGGCAGCTGTCGCAGCGCATCGACGCCACCACCGCATGCCCCGCCGCCCCCATCGCCTGCGGATAGCCGGGCGCCGTCGTGAAGCTCGTGAGCAGCGTTCCCGGCGCATTGTTGTGGCAGCCCGAGCATTGGATCGTCCCGGTCGGGATATGCGGCGGCGTCGCCAGACCCGTCGCCGTCGTGCCATTGTGGCAGCTCACGCAATTGGTGTTGGCCGCCGTGTGCACGAAGCCTGCCCCGGCCCAGCTCGTGAAGCTCGTCGCCGCGCTCTTGTGACAGACGGCGCAGTCCTGCCCGTTCGTCGCCACGTGCCCTGCAAAACTCGCCGTCCCATAGGCCCCCGTCAGACCCTGGTTCGTATAGGCGCCGCTGTGGCAGCTGTCGCAGCGCATCGACGCTGCCACCGCATGCCCGGCCGCCCCCATCGCCTGCGGATAGCCCGGCGCCGTCGCGAAGCTCGTGATTTGCGTTCCCGGCGCATTGTTGTGGCAGCCCGAGCACTGGATCGTCCCGGTCGGGATATGCGGCGGCGTCGCCAAGCCCGTCGCCGTCGTCCCATTGTGGCAGCTCACGCAATTGGTGTTGGCCGCCGTGTGCACGAAGCCTGCCCCGGCCCAGCTCGTGAAGCTCGTCGCCGCGCTCTTGTGGCAGGCGGCGCAGTCCTGGCCGTTCGTCGCCACATGGCCGGGGAAGCTCGCCGTCCCATAGGCCCCCGTCAGACCCTGGTTCGTATAGGCGCCGCTGTGGCAGCTGTCGCAGCGCATCGACGCCACCACCGCATGCCCGGCCGCCCCCATCGCCTGCGGATAGCCGGGCGCCGTCGTGAAGCTCGTCAGCAGCGTCCCCGGCGCATTGTTGTGGCAGCCCGAGCATTGGATCGTCCCGGTCGGGATATGCGGCGGCGTCGTTAAGCCGACCGCCGTCGTCCCATTGTGGCAGCTCACGCAATTGGTGTCCTGCGACTGATGGGTGAACGCCGCTCCCAAGAAATCGGAAAAGCTCTTATGGCAACTCTCACATGGCAGAGCGGTCTGGATGTGGTTCGGCGGCTTACCAATCGCAGTGACATTGTTGTGGCAATTCGCACAACCGCTCGCGATCCCCGAGTGGTTCATCACGATCGCGTTAGCGAAACTCGACGTGCTGTTATGGCAAAGCTGGCAGGATGCAAGCGTGCGGATATGTCCGGCCGGCTTGCCGGGAGCGATCCGTGCATTGTGGCAGGCGGCGCATTCGATAGAAGCCTGCGTGTGATCGATGATGCGGATGTCACGCCAGAAAGTCGTATCGTGGCAGGCCTCGCATTTCTCCGTTGTCGGAGGATGCGAGGGAGGCCTGCCAGCCACATCGGAACCGTTGTGGCAACCAAAACAATATCTCGGAGTGTTCTTGAAGCGGCCCTTTATGTGACAGGACTCGCACGCCACTGTGGAGTGGCTGCGTGTGAGTGGGAAGCCGGTCTTCTCGTGGTCGAAAGCGCCTCGCAAGGGTTGGTCGTATGACGGATGAAAATCGGCGCCAGGACGTGAGCTTTGGGCGAGCGACCCCGTTGCAATCACGCTGCACGCGATTGCGAAGAGCAGCAGAGCCGCGACGCGGAACAACGAGTTCCGCGCAACTTCCCGCCATCCTCGGAGCCAGCTCAAGCCGTTGCCCGCATTCTGATGCGACCTCTCGTTTTTCATTCACCAGCAGCATGACACGCAACTCGATTGAGCCGCACCGTTAGCCCTAACCGCGGTAACTGACACACGCCTGACAGGACTAAACCTTCAGCGACATTCCTAACTTTGGAATGAGGCGAAGCGTGAGCATATGCCGAGTGGAGCTTCTACATAAAGAGCAATGATTGCCTGATCCGCATCAATTGTGCGCCGCGAGGATCAAGCGACCGGATCAGATGTGGAGTGATGGACATCGCTTGCCCCTCGATGGCGAGAGTCTTCGCCTGTTTCGCCGCGATGATCGACGTGTCATCGATGCGACGTGAGCCCACAGCTTGTCGATCACGATGGAGACGGCGCTTTGCATCGAGACGATTCAAGATGCGTTTGTCGGACGTCACTGGCCCGAATTTTTTAACACGAATCACGGCAGCCAATTCACTAGCACCGACTCCAACGGCGTTCTGCTGCATGCGATTGCGACGTGTTGCGGCTCGCTGGCCGACAGCAATCATCACGGCGCCATCGTCCCTGGGGCGAAACGAACCTAGCCCTCCTGCGCGCTATCTTCCTTATGCCCGCGCGGTGCTCGAGGCCGACGCAGGCCGCCTTCCTCATGAACCCCATCAATCAGGCGCCAGTTTCCGCGGACTCTGCCGCCTGGTGTGAGACCACGACATGGTCCACCGTCGCATCGCGCAGGGATGCGGCAGCGTCATCATGAAGGGGCTGGCTAAACGGCGAGCGATGTTTTGCAGGCGAGGCGCCTGCCACGCGCGGCGATGCTCATTCGCATGCAAACGCGCGTGGTGCTTTCCGAAGCTGCGCCGAAGAGTCGCCGGCTGGAAAAGCGTTACCTCGCGAGGGCACTATGAACCACTCGCGAGAGCCAGGATTACGAGCCCTGCGCCGCCGACGCCTTCTGCGCCTTCTCGATCTCGGGGATCAGCGTCTTCTCCAGCGCATAGGGCGACAAAGGTCCCACGAATTTATAGGCGACGACCCCGTCGCCTCTGACGACGAAGGTCTCCGGCACGCCATAGACGCCGAAGTCGATCGCCGTGCGGCCGAGAGAATCCGCGCCGACGGCGTCGAAGGGATTGCCTTCCTGCGTCAGGAAGCGCACCGCATTTGCCGCATCGTCCTTGTAAGAAAGGCCGTAGAGCTTGACGCCCGCAGCCTTCAGCGTCTCGTCATGGGCGAGCGTCAACAGCGTCGGCGCTTCGGCGCGGCAAGGCGCGCACCAGGAGGCGAAGACGTTGATGACGCTGACATGGCCTTGACGCAAATCGGCGTCGCCGAAGCCCGAAACGCCAGCCAGTCCTTCGACCGCCGGAAGCGTGAAGGCCGGCGCCGGCCGGCCGATGAGCGCCGAGGGGAGCTTCGAGGGATCGCCGGAATAGAGCCGAATGACAAAGAGTCCGGCCAACAGCAGAAAGACGCCGAGCGGCGCGAGACGGAGCCAGGTCCGCGGGCTTTTCTCCTCCCCGGCGCTCAACCCTCCTCTCCTTGATCCTTGAAGCGCGCGAGCTCGGCCAAGAGCCTGCGATGCTCGCCAACGATGCGCCAGATCGCGCCGCCGACCACAACGAAGGCGATGGCGTAAGCCGCGATGATATAGCCCCAGTGCGGATCGGCGTTCATGTCAGCGCCTCCTCGGCGCGCACGGCGCGCAGCGTAAGACGCGCGAGTCGCCGGCGCAGGATCTCATTGCGCAGCGCCATGAAATGCAGCGCCAGGAAGAGGCAGGAGGCGCCCGCCGCCATGACGAGCAGCGGCCAGAGCATCGAGCCCGAGATCGTCGAGCCGCCGGCGCGGAACACCGACGCCGGCTGATGCAGCGTGTTCCACCAGTCGACCGAGAATTTGATGATCGGGATGTCGACGAGGCCGACAAGCGTCATGATGGCGGCGACGCGCGCGCCGCGCGGCGTGTCGTCCATCGTCTGGCGGATTGCGATGACGCCGAGATAGATGAGGAACAGCACGAGATAAGAGGTGAGGCGCGCGTCCCAGACCCAAAAGGTTCCCCACATGGGCTTGCCCCAGAGCGAGCCCGTGACGAGGCAGAGAAAAGTGAAGAGCGCGCCGAGCGGCGCCGCCGTCTTCTGCGCCGCATCGGCCAGCGGATGACGCCAGACGAGCGCGCCGATCGAGGCGGAGCTCATCACAATATAGGCGAACATGCCAAGCCAGGCGGCGGGCACGTGGATATACATGATCCGCACCGTCTCGCCCTGCTGATAATCCGGCGGAACGAGGAAGAAGGCGGCATAGAGCCCGACGCCGAGCAACAGCGCCGCGGCGCCCGAGAGCCAGGGAAGCAGCCGGTCCGTCAGCGCCATGAAACGCGTCGGATTGAAAAACTCGGAAATTGTCGCCACGGGGCGGACGTCTCCTTGCGTGAAGTGCGGGTCGGTGGGCCGTGAGTCCCGCGCGCTCGGCTCCGGGCGGACCCCAGCCGCCGACCTGAGAGGCGACACCTAAACACGCTCTGGCCCGGAAGCAAGGCGATCTCCGGTCTCATGAAATCTGAGACGGCCGGGATCGCCCGTAGCCTTCAGCCTGCAGATACTCTTGCGGGCTTTTTCGCCAACGTTGTGCGGCCTTTAGGTGTTGTAGCGATAAGCGATGGCGTCGACGAAGGTTTGGAGCTTTTCGATTTTATGCGGCAGTTTCTAGGCGGCGTAGAACTCGTAGCGCCGTTAGAACTGAGTGCGTTCGACGCACCCGTTGAGATCGAGTCGCTTGGGTGGCAGGACGAAGAGCTCGAGGCCGCGTCCCTGACACTTCGCCTCGAACGTGGATTTGCACTCGCTCCCGCCGTCGACTCGAATCCCGCTTGTTGCGAACGGCGCCTCGGCGAGAAGCTTGTCGAGAACCGCTTTGGCGCTGGTGGCGCTGGCATGGCCGGCCACGCGGTCGTCGTGCATTTGGCGACGGGTCATAGCCGATGAAGTGCTTGATTGGCCTGTCGAGGCGGATATTGATGAAGAGCGTGTCGATCTGGACAGGCTGCGCCGACCTCACCGCGCAGCCTGTGATGGCCGAGAAGTTTTTTTCCAGCGATCGGGCGTGTCGCGCGCGACGCCGACAGCTCTTGCGGCAAGCTCGGCGCAGCGACCGTCAGCCCTGTCGCAGCGCCAGCGCGCTAGCTTCACGTCTTACTCGGCATCCACGTTTGAGTTCTTCAGCGCGAGAGGGCCGTCGGATGATGCGAGAGGCGCCTGTAGCAAGCCTAATCCGCCTGCCTGAGCCAAGAGCCAGTCGCCTGGAAATCTGCCCCTTACCGCATATGCCTTCATGGGCCAGGCGACGGCGGCGCGATCATCTCAGAGTTTAGAGGAGAGCCAGCGCATTCCAAGGTACGTGGCGCCTCATCCTTCTTGACAGCCAGTCTCTGCTGATACACTATGTATCAGCGGCCGGTCTTAACATATCGCGCAATGTCTCGCAATATGAAGCTTTACTCGCAATATAAAGCTTTAAAAGAGAGTTCCAGGAGCGGAGAGTACAGGGCTGACATCTATGCAGATTGACTTCCAGGCGCACTGCGAAGACGCTCTAAAGGTTTCCGTCACCATCAAGTCGCGCGAAGAGTTCGAGCGATTTACGGATCAACTTTTTGTCGTCGCAGAAGTGCTTTGGCCCTCGCCCTATGATGAGGTGGACGAAGAAGAGGACCAAGCGGAGCGCCCGGAACCAGGAAATGAGGCGCAGCCTAGGCCAAAAACTCGGGGGGCTTTAACCCCCGAGGAGCTGCGCGCGCGGAAGGATCGTAGAAATGCGCAGAATCGATCTTACATCGCTCAAATGACGCCGGAGGAGCGAGCTGAGTTTCGTCGGCGTCGAACCGCGCAGGAACGCGCGCGTCGAGAAAATGCCAGACGAGTAGCTGAAGAAATATCGAGAGCGAGCACGGAACAGGAATTAACCGATTACTCCAGAGCGGCGGCTGCTGAATAGGAGCAACCCCTAGCGCTAGAGCCATCGTCTAAGCCTGCAAAGCACAGAGATTGGATTGAATGCTTGTCAATCGGCTGAACCGATTTCCAGTGAACTCGCAAAGTGCGACTGCAACTCACATAACTTCGTGGATCGCTCACACGAGGAATTTGTCTTTTGCTGGCATCGCGGGCTGAGAGGGGCGGTAAGAATCATGAACTATCGACGCTACTTCGAGGCAGCCGTGTTTCGCCTGCGTTCCGAGCGCCGTTATCGGGTGTTCGTCCCAATCGAGCGCGACGTTGAGTCCTTCCCCGTGTCCGCTTGGCGGCGTCCGGACGGGTGCAGCCAGGACGTCACGATCTGGTGCTCGAACGACTACCTCGGCATGGGACAGCACCCCGAGGTCATCCAGGCCATGATCGAGACCGCCGGGAGAACCGGCGCCGGCGCGGGCGGCACTCGAAACATCTCCGGCACGAGCCAAGCGATCGTCGAGCTCGAGCGCGAGCTGGCGGACCTGCATCGCAAGGAGGCGGCGCTCGTCTTCACGTCCGGCTGGATCTCCAATCTCGCGGCGATTTCAACCATCGCCGACCTTCTGCCCAACTGCCTGATCCTCTCCGACGAGTCCAATCACAATTCGATGATCGAAGGCGTCAGGCGGTCACGCGCCGAAAAGAGGGTCGTCCGGCATAACGATCTCGAGCATTTCGAGGAGCTGCTGATCACGGCTGGCGACCGCCCAAAGCTCATCGTCTTCGAGAGCCTCTACTCGATGAGCGGTAATGTCGCTCCCGTTGCGGAGATCGCCGCTCTCGCGAAGCGGTACGGCGCAATGACCTATATCGACGAAGTGCACGCCGTTGGCATGTATGGGGCGCGTGGCGGCGGCGTCTGCGAGCAGGCGGACGTAATGGACCAGATCGATGTGATCGAAGGCACCCTTGCCAAGGGCTTTGGCGCGCTCGGCGGCTATATCGCAGGGGACGCGGCGCTGATCGACGCGGTTCGCAGCTATGCTCCGTCCTTCATCTTTACGACAGCGCTGCCGCCGGCGGTGGCCGCGGCGGCCTGCGCGGCGGTGCGGCTGTTGAAGTCGCGGCCCGAGATTCGCGCGACCCACCAGCGCGCCGTGCAAGTCACAAAGCATGCGCTGTTGGCGGCGGGCCTTCCGGTGCTCGAAAACAGTTCGCACATCGTGCCGGTTTTGGTGCGCGACGCTCAGCTTTGCAAGGCGGCGAGCGACATGTTGCTTGACCGGCATGGTATCTACATCCAGCCGATTAACTATCCCACCGTCGCTAAGGGAGCGGAGCGCCTGCGCATTACGCCGACGCCTCATCACACCCGCGAGCATATTGGCGCGCTCGTCGAGGCGCTGGTCGATGTTTGGCAAACGCTCGGCCTTCCCTTCATCGAACCGCCGGCGAATCTGGGCATCCATGAGAAGAGCGCAGAGCAGTGCGCGTATCCGGAGATCCTGCGCGCGGCGCAGTAGGCTTGACAGCGCTTCAGTGCATGAAGGTCACTTGCGTCTCACTGGTGAGCGAGACGATTGAAAGTCCCATCATCCAATTCATGACAGCGAGCCCGCTCTCGATTTTCGCGAACCCACTCATCCGGGGGTAAGCGCCAAAAGCAGCGCGTCAGTGACCGACGCCATCTACAGCGCCGGCTATTCCTCCAACAGCCGCTTCTACGAGAACTCGAATGCTCTGCTCGGGATAACGCCAAGCGCGTTCAAGGGTGGCGGCAAGAACGTCGTGATCCGCTTCGCCGTCGCCGAGTGCTCGCTCGGCGCCATTCTGGTGGCGTGCAGTGACAAGGGCGTCTGCGCGATTACCCTGGGCGATGATCCCGAGGATCTGCTGCGCGAGCTCCAGGATCGCTTTTCCAAAGCCAGTCTCATCGGCGGAGACGCTGAGTTTGAAAAACTGGTCGCCCAAGTCGTGGCCTTCGTCGAAGCGCCAAAGACCGGGCTCGCGCTTCCGCTCGATGTGCGCGGCACGGCCTTTCAACAGCGAGTCTGGCAGGCGCTTCGCGAAATCCCGCCAGGCAACACCGCCAGTTACGCCGAAGTCGCCGCCCGCATTAGCAAACCGGCCGCCGTTCGAGCCGTCGCGCAGGCCTGCGCCGCCAACAAGATTGCCGTCGCCATACCTTGCCACGGCGTGGTACGCTCCGACGGCGACTTGTCGGGCTATCGCTGGGGCGTGGAGCGCAAACGCGCGCTTCTGGACAGGGAGACAGCGGGGTGAGCGAGGATAGTTCGGCAGCCATATCCATGCGCCGATCACGCGGAATTCCCGGCCGCTTTCTCGCCCGCCAGCTCGCTGAGCAACTCTCGAATCCAACGTTGGCCCGCATGACCATGACAGCGTTCGTGCCAAATGAGGCTGATATTGAACTGCTCGGCGAGCCACGGGAGATTGACCACGATGAGTCTATCTGAAAGAGTGCGACGCCTACGCTAGCTATGGATGCGCACTGCGCAATATTGTGCCGAGGGGATGTCAGGTGTGCATATATTCATGAACGAGCAAAAGCGAAAAGAGGTTGCAGCCTCTCTACTGAAAGACATGGAAGCCGCCGCCGGCCGTATGCGCGCGCTGATTGTCGCCATGCCCGCGCACGATTTGCTCGGCTACATCTACGCCCAGCACATAATTAAAGCGGTGACAGACCAAGGCACCACCGGGGAGCAACGCGAAGCGAACGGCCCGGATGACCTGATCAACGAAAGACAGTTCCTGCTGGAGTACGTGCACGCGGTTCTCGCGTCAGATGCTGCTTCTGCAGACGTAACATTCGACGAAGCACAGTGCGCCGAGCTGTTTGAACTTGGCCGCAAACTGCGAGAGCAAGCCGTGCTTTTTGCCATGGCCACTTCCGCCGATACTAAGGACGGCGTCTTCGGTCCCGACACGGCCGACATTGAATTCCGCGCGAAATCCACCTGGATCATGCTACGCGGCAATCGCTACCAAGTTTTGGAAGGAGAGTTCTATCGCTACGTTCTGGCGCCTCACAATGATGTCCTGAAAGAGGTGTACGGCGTCGGTGCCGCCGTTATCGCGGACGGCTTTCAGGCCATGGCCGACGCCATGCGTTCTGGGCATGCCGACGCGGTCATGGAGATGATGAAGCAGTTTGAGGCGGCACAGGCTTTCGCTGCAGCACAGGGCAAGCCTCTGGAAGCTGTCATGGAGGCGTGGGTTGCAGCCAATGCGGAACAATCGATAGCCGCGGGGCGGGCGATGGATGACATGTTTCGGGGCGGCATCGCCAACGTGAGCCGCCACACGAAGCTGCCGCCGATGCTGCTGACGGACTTGGCGTACGGGCGCGGAGAAGAAACCGAGTTCTTCGCTGCGGGCGATTTTGTGGGGACACCCTATCGGACACTGCCTGCCCGAAAGAAACCCCTAATCCAGCTTGGATCGGACTACTACGCCGTCGACCCGTGCTTCATCCGCGACGCGGGGTATCGCGCACTTCTCTACAACCTCCTTCAGCAAAAGCCGGACTACAAGAAGACCTTTGAAGATCGGCAGAAGACGATGAGCGAAGCTGCTTTCGCCGACATTCTGACGGTCCAGCTTCCAGGCGCACAGTTTTCCAGGAGGTCTACTACAAGGACCCCGCCAGCAAGCAGTGGGCCGAAAACGACACCCTCATCCTGGTCGACGACGTGTTGTACCTGGTTGAAGCCAAGGCAGGAGCGGCCGCCACCATTGCGTCGCCGGCGCTTGATTTCGGCCGCCACGCCCAGTCCGTGCATGACTTGGTGCTCAAGGCGTACAAGCAGTGCGAGCGCTTCTTTAGCTACCTGAATTCTGCGGACGAAGTGCCGCTCTATCACCTCGTCGACGGCAAATATGAAGAGTGCGGCCGTGTCCGCCGCTCCGACTACCGCGTGTTGGTGCCGATTGGGCTGACAGTCGAGTCATTCTCGCCCTTTTCGACGTACTGCAAGGAACTGCCGCAGATTAAGCCGCTACTTGGGAAGCATGCCTTCATTTCGCTGTCCATTGACGAGCTATTCGTGCTCAAGCGGCTCCTGCCCACGCCAGGCTCATTTGCCCATACATGGAGGTGCGACAATCCGTGGCGGGGATACGCCGGGCTCATCTCTTCGACGAGTTCGACCACCTGGGCGCGTACCTGAAGAAGAACCGCTTCGATCAGGACATTGCCGACCAATTAAAGGGCGGCAAGGTCAACATGCTCGTCTGGGACGGCAGGAGCGACATCGTTGACAGGAGCTTCGAGGGTGAAGACTGGGAAAACGGGCCGTTTCCGGCGCAGGACTTCCCGGAGCAAGTGCTGACGCTGCTTGAAGCGCTTGACGCCACCCGAGCACGCGGATGGCTTTCGGCCGAGAGCCATATCCGTGCCTTGGGAGAGGAAGGCCGGAATAACCTAGCCAAGATGCTGTCCGACCTTCGCCAAACCTTGAACCAGCATCCCGCTCGCTAATTTATCTTGTCCACCGTCGGCGAGCCGCTCTTCGTTTGGCTTCAACAACACGACCACCAAGTTAACTGGACCAAGGTGAATGACAAGGCCAGCGCAGCTGCGCTGGCCCTCAGAGCCTCTAACATCATTGGCGTCGTGGCAGAGGTTAGTGCCGATGGAACCTACCACCGAGCGCAGCCTTTCGCAGTCAACATTCCGACAGCGCGAACGGAAGAAAATGCCCACATTTACGAAGACGCCGCCCGAATGGCTCAACCCACACGGGCGGTGAAACTCAACCAGCCAAAAAACGCAATCTCTCCTGTGAAGACCAAGAAGGTGGGACGGAATGATCCGTGCCCGTGTGGGAGTGGAGCAAAGTACAAGAGGCGCCACGGCCGTTAGGAGCGAGCCGCAGCTGCTAACCGAGTCCAGGCTGGACATCTTGCAACTTTGATTTCGCTCAAGTTGGCGCGGACGAAGGTGACGAGCGGACGGGAACAGCAGGGAAAATCGCCGCCGAAACTACCCTTTTGCCGCCGTTTGTACCCCTCATTCCCACTCGATGGTCCCCGGCGGCTTGCTGGTCACGTCATAGACGACCCGGTTCACGCCCTTCACCTCATTGACGATTCGCGTCGCCGCCCGGCCTAAAAAACTCATGTCGAAAGGATAGAAATCCGCGGTCATGCCGTCGGTGCTGGTCACGGCGCGAAGCGCCAGCACATAGTCGTAGCTGCGCCCGTCGCCCATCACGCCGACGCTGCGCACGGGAAGCAGCGCCGCGAAAGCCTGCCAAATCTCGTCGTAGAGGCCCGCCTTGCGGATTTCGTCCAGATAGACCGCATCGGCCTTGCGCAGGATTTCGAGCTTCTCGCGCGTCACCGCGCCCGGGCAGCGGATCGCAAGCCCCGGGCCGGGGAAGGGATGGCGGCCGACGAAGGCTTCCGGCAGGCCGAGCTCGCGGCCGAGCGCTCGCACCTCGTCCTTGAAAAGCTCGCGCAAAGGCTCGACCAGCGCCATGTTCATGCGCTCGGGCAGACCCCCGACATTGTGATGCGACTTGATCGTCACCGAAGGCCCGCCGGTAAAGGAGACGCTTTCGATCACATCCGGGTAGAGCGTGCCCTGCGCCAGGAACTGCGGCGCGCCGCGGCCGTCCTCGGCGATCTTCTTCGCCTCGGCCTCGAAAACTTCGATGAAGAGCCGGCCGATCGTCTTGCGCTTGACCTCCGGGTCCTCGACGCCTTCGAGCGCGGTAAGAAACAACTCCTGCGCCTGCACATGACGCAGCGGGATATTGTTGTGGTCGCGAAAGAGGCTCACGACCTCCTCGGCCTCGCCCTGGCGCAAGAGTCCGTGGTCGACGAAAACACAAGTCAGGGCGTCGCCGATCGCCTCATGGATGAGCACGGCCGCGACGGCGCTGTCGACGCCGCCGGAGAGGCCGCAAAGCACCCTTCCATAGCCTGCCGCCTGCGACGGACGTTCTGCCGAACGCCCTAGGCCCACTTGCTTCTGGATCGCCCGCGCGGCTTCAGAGCGAAAAGCCGCCATGGTCCAGTCGGATTTGAGCCCCGCGATCTTGTGCAGGAAGTTCGAGATCAGCCTGGCGCCGTCGGGCGTATGCGCGACCTCGAGGTGGAACTGCACGCCGTAGAAGCGACGTTTTTCATCCGCGATTGCTGCGAAGGGCGCGTTCTCGGACTTGCCGATGATCGCGAAGCCGTCCGGCAGGCGCGTGACGCGGTCGCCATGGCTCATCCAGACCTGATGCCGGCCGCCGACCGCCCAGACGCCCTCAAACAGGGGGCTCGGGGTCACGACTTCGAGGTCCGCGCGGCCGAATTCACGATGATGGCCGGCCTCGACCTTGCCGCCAAGCTGCTCCGCTAATAGCTGCTCGCCGTAGCAGATGGCGAGGACTGGGATACCCGCGTCAAAAATCGCCTGCGGCGCGCGCGGCGAGCCTTCGTCCGTCACCGAGCAGGGTCCGCCCGAGAGGATCACGGCCTTGGGCCGCGTCTCGGCGAAGGCCTCCTCGGCCTTCTGGAAAGGCGCGATCTCGCAATAGACCCCCGCCTCGCGCACCCGTCTCGCGATGAGCTGGGTGACCTGCGAGCCGAAGTCGATCACGAGCGCCTTGTCGTGTCTCTCGGCGATTTCATGGTGGAAGTCGACGGTCATGGGTGCTTTGTGTTCAGGCTGAAGGAAGACGGTCATACGGAGGGGTTTAAGGGATAAGTCAAGCGATGACACATCAGACCCGACTGGAGATGTCGCCGCCGCCAGGAAAGCGACGGCGGCGTTCGAGTTTGGCGCCGAAGCCTGCTATAGAGCCCCCTCCGGCCCGGTCATTGCATCGCGCCTTAGCCCAAGGAGGTCCTTTCCATGCAGGTCGCGGAACCCTCCCCTCTCGCCGTGCGCGCCGCCCAGATGGGCCCGGACGCTCCGAACGGGCTGCGTTTGGAGTCCTCGCGCAACGATCAGGGGCTGCATGAGGACGTGCGCCTGCTCGGACGCCTGCTCGGCCAGACCGTGCGCGAGCACGAGGGGCAAGAGGCCTACGAACGGATCGAGACCATTCGGAGGCTGTCGATCGCCGCAAGCCGCAACGAACATGAGGCCGCCGACAGGCTCGACTCGCTGTTGCGCCAGCTCACGGCCCGCGAGGCGGTCTCGGTCATCCGCGCCTTCAGCTATTTCCTGCATTTGGGCAACATCGCCGAGGATTTGCATCCGCTGCAGCAGCGGGCGCGGGCCGAGGCGGCCGGCGAAATGCCGGGAGCCGAGCCGAGCCTCGCCAAAAGCTTCGCGAAGCTTCGCAAGGCTTCGATCGGCGCCGGCAAGATCGCGCAGGTTCTTGCGCGCGCCTGGATATCGCCAGTGTTGACGGCTCACCCGACCGAGGTGCGACGCAAGTGCCTTCTCGACGCCGAGCATGCTGTCTTCTCGCTCTTGGCGCAGCGAGACTCGTTGCGCGCCAAGAGCGAGCTGGCGCGCAACGAGGAGCAGCTTTTGGCGCGCGTCTCGCAGCTTTGGCAGACCGAGCTGTTGCGCCATGCGCGCCTTTCGGTGCGCGACGAGATCGAGAATACGCTGAGCTACTACCGCTCGACCTTTCTTGTCGAAATTCCGAATATTTACGCGGATGTGGAGCGCCGCATCGAGGGCCTGCGGGTGCCGCCCTTCTTGCGCATGGGCACCTGGGTCGGCGGCGACCGCGACGGCAATCCCAATGTGGTGGCCGCTTCGCTCGAGACCGCGCTCAAATTGCAGGCCGAGGTGGCGCTGCGATTTTATCTCATCGAAGTGCATCAGCTTGGCGGCGAGCTATCGATCTCGAGGAAATACGCCGGCGCGACCAAGGCGGTCGAGGAGCTGGCGCTTCGCTCCGGCGACGACAACCCGCACCGCGACGACGAGCCCTATCGTCGCGCCCTCATCGGCGTCTATGCGCGGCTCGCCGCGACGCTCACGAAGCTCACCGGCCAGGAGGCGCAACGCCACGCCGTCGCGCCCGGCGAGCCCTACGCCAACAGCTGGGCTTTTCTCGCCGACCTCGTGGCGATCGACGAGTCACTCCGTCTGCACCATAGCGAGGTGGTCGCCTCGCAGCGTCTCGAACCCTTGATCCGCGCGGTCGAGGTTTTCGGTTTCCACCTTGCGACGGTCGATCTGCGACAAAGCTCCGACCGGCACGAGGAGACCATCGGCGAGCTTCTCGCCTGCGCGCGCGTCTGCGACAATTATGCGGCGCTCGGCGAGAGGGAAAAGCAGCAGCTCCTGATGCGCCTGCTGAGCGAACGCCGCCCGCTGCGTTTCGCCGAGGCAAAATATTCGCAGGCTGCGCGCTCCGAGCTCGAAATTTTCGAAACGGCTCTCCGCATGCGGCGGGATTTCGGCGACGAGTCGATTCGACACTACATCGTCTCGCACACAGAGACGGTGAGCGATCTCCTGGAAGTGCTGCTCCTGCAAAAGGAGTGCGGGCTGATGCATGGCTCGCTCGCGGAGGAGGACGCCGCCTCGGCCTGGGCGGACCTCATCATCACGCCGCTCTTCGAGACGATCGAAGACCTGCGCAACGCCGCGCCCATCATGCGCGATTTCTACGCGCTGCCAGGAATCGCCGCGCTCGTCGCCCATTCCGGGGCGACGCAAGACATCATGCTCGGCTATTCCGACAGCAACAAGGACGGCGGAATCGTCACGAGCATTTGGGAGCTCTATCGGGCCTCGACGGCGCTCGCCGATTTCTTCTCGACCATCCCGAGCATCTCGATGCGGCTCTTCCACGGGCGCGGCGGAACCGTCGGGCGCGGCGGCGGACCCACCTATGACGCCATTCTCGCGCAGCCGCCGGGCACGGTGAACGGCCAGATCCGCATGACGGAGCAAGGCGAGGTCATCGCCGCGAAATACGCTAACGCGCAGATTGGGCGCGGCCAGCTCGAGTTGATCGTTGCGGCGACGCTCGAGGCGACGCTGCTCTCCGATCGCCAGGCGCCCCCCGACGAATTCCTCTTGGCCGCAGAAGCGTTGTCGCGCGACGGCATGGCCGCCTATCGCAAGATGGTTTACGAGACAGAGGGCTTTGTCGACTACTATTTCGGCTCGACGCCGATCTCCGAGATCGCCGCGCTCAACATCGGCTCTCGGCCGGCGTCACGTAGACCCTCGCGTCGGATAGAAGATCTGCGCGCGATTCCCTGGAGCTTCGCCTGGGGCCAGGCGCGCCTTGCGCTGCCCGGCTGGTTCGGCTTCGGCTCAGCCATAGCGCATTTCCTCGAGAAAGATTACGAGCCCCGGCTGCGCCTCCTGCAGCGGATGAATCGCGACTGGCCGTTCTTCCGGGTGCTGCTCTCGAACATCGACATGATTCTCGCCAAGACAGATCTGTCGATCGCCCGTCACTATGCCGGGCTCGCGCCCGACCAGGAGTCCGCCCGCGTCATATTTGGCGAGATCGAGGCCGAGCATGGCCGCGCGGTCGCCGCGCTGCAGGCGATTACGGGCGAAGAGACGCGGCTTGCGGACAATCCTTCACTCGCGCGCTCCCTGAAGCTGCGCATGCCCTATATAGCGCCCTTGAACTATCTGCAGATCGAATTGATCCGCCGTTGGCGCGCCGGCGAGACGAACGACGAAATCCGCGAGGGCATTCTAACCTCGATCAATGGCGTGGCCGCGGGCCTGCGCAACACCGGATGAGGCAAAGCGTCGCAGGGACGGAGGGCGCTCTTTGCTCGCCATTCCTAGCGACTCGCCGTAGAAACAGCTCGTTAGCTAGGCCTCGACGAAGGCGAGGCGGAGCGCGGAAAACCTTCGGAGCCCGAGCCATGAGCGACCATAAGTTGGACCTAAGTCCACGCGACGCGCAGACGCGCGTCCGCACCGACGCCATTCGCGACATCATCCTGCGGGCCGGCAAGCGCCTCTCGCAAGAACACATCGAGGAGGTGACGGACAAGCTCGGCGTCAGCCGCTCCACCGCCTATCGCATGATCAAGACGTTTCGCGCCTGCGGCGCGGTGGTCGACCCGAAAGCGCGGCCCATCGGCCGCCCGAAAGGCGCGCGCATGCTCGACGCGACGCGCGAATATCTGATCCGCGAAACGATCGAAACCTTTTATTTTACGCCGCTGGCGCCGAGCTACACGCGGCTCTACAAGGAAATTCAAGAGCGCTGCCGCAAAAATGGACTGCGCCCGCCCAATTGGCGGACGGTGAGATCGCGCGTAAACGAAATCGAAGCGCGGCTGAGCGCGCAAAGGGAACGAGCGAACTGACGCAAGGATAACTCACGGGCTACCCGCATGGTCCGGCGCATGCCGTTTGGCGCGCCACAAGCTTGGTGGCGCGTTCTCCTCAGAGAGTCAGCACGAAGTGCTTGAGGATCTTGAAGGCGAAGACGAGAACGAGCAACAGCGACGCGCCTCGCATCAGCGTCATGATCGCGTATATTTCTTGCGGTCCCAGCATGGTCCAATTTTCCTTCTCATCGCGCCGTAGGGGCGAGCGCCTATGATGGCGCATTGTCGGCAATGGCCATCGCCCAGAGGCAAGCGCCAAGCCAATCCGACATCGTGACGCTGCGATCATTTGACGCAACCCGTTTGCGGAAAGCGGCTCGCGGCCCTCACGCCCGGAATTCGAGGCGGCACATCGATCCGGCAAGGCTTCTTTGCGCGCGCACTCTCTGTGTCTGGACGCAGGCGCCAGAAGGCAGAGGAGCTGATCAACAAGAAAAGGCTGGAGCCTGCGAGAAGGCCGGCCAAAAACCAAATTCCCTCGCAGCGAGCGCGCTCGACGCGCCTCTGGTCGCCCGTTTGCATTCCGGACGCGCGAGCCTTCCCCGCACACCCCCGGCGTCCGTCAGCGAAAGGCTTCGTCGACTTCTGCTTTTGATATGGGCGAGGCGAATTTGCGCATCATTGTGGAAAATACAGCACTGCAGTACGTACGCGCCTCTAGCGTCGACTCTGCGGGCCTGTCGCGCGGGACGCTTTCAAGAGTGCGATGCGAAAGACAGGGAGCCGGTTTTTCGCGCGCACTTCGCGCTTAAACTTTGGAGTCGATCACGTATTCTGCGTTCTGGCGATTCCGCCTGATCGAAGCGTGATCTAGCGCGTCCCTTTCAGCAATCGCGCCGCCGCAGCCCGCGCCTCGTCGGTGACCGTCGCGCCGGCGAGCATGCGCGCGATCTCCTCGCGGCGTTCAGAGGCGGCGAGCGCCGTCACGCGAGTCGCCAAACGCTCCTCATTGCGGTTGGCTGGCGCCTTGGCGATGCGCAGATGCTGTTGCGCCTTCGCTGCGACCTGCGGCGCGTGGGTGACTGCAAGGACCTGGACGCGTCTCGCGAGCCGCGACAGACGTTCGCCGATCGCATCCGCCACCGCGCCGCCGACGCCCGTGTCGATTTCGTCGAAGACGAGCGTGGGCGCCGATCCGCGATCGGCGAGGACCACTCTGAGCGCCAGAAGGAAGCGGGCGAGCTCGCCGCCCGAGGCGACTTTCGTCAAAGGTCCCGGACGCGAGCCAGGATTGGTCTGCACCCAGAACTCGATCCGGTCGATCCCCTCGGGGCCGCCGTTATCGGGGTCGCTCGCGATCGATGTGTGGAACTGCGCGCCGCCCAGCTTCAGCGGCTTCAGCTCCGCGTCGACTTCAGCATCGAGCGCCTTCGCGGCCTTGCGCCTCGCTTGGCTCAACGCATGCGCCGCCGTGTCATAGGCGGCCTTCGAGTCTTTCGCGAGGCGCGCAAGCTCGGTCAGCCGGACCTCAGAGGCGTCGAGAGCGGCGAGCGCTTGCGCGATGTTTCTGGCGACGGCCGGCAGCTCGGCGACGCGCGCCTGATGCTTGCGCGCCGCAGCGCGCAACGCAAAGAGCCGCTCCTCGACTTTTTCGAGCTCGCGCGGATCGGAATTCGCCTGCTCCAGCGCGGCTTCCAGCGCCTGCTCGGCAAGGGCCAGCGCGTCGAGGGCCTGCCCCAGGAGCTTCAAGGGCGGCTCGAGCAGCTCCGGCGCCGTCGCTGAGCGTCGCTCGAGACGACGTACGGCTTGCGCGAGCGAAGCCACCGCGGAATGATCGCCGGAAAAGACTTCCAGGGCGTCGCGGAGATCCGCTGCGACTTTCTCCGCCCGTTGCATCGCCAGCCGCCGCGCAGCGAGACTTTCCTCCTCGCCCTCCTCCGGGGCAAGCTCCGCGAGCTCCTGATGCGCATGGCGCAAATAATCGGCCTCCGCGCGAGCCTTGGCGACGCGCGCTTCTTCCTCTTCCAACGCGCGCTTCGCCGCGTTCCTCGCCGCGTGCAAGCCGCGTAGCGCCTCGACCTCGCGCAACAGGCCGCCATGCGCGTCGACGAGCGCGCGATGCGCGGCCGGGTCGACCATCGCCCGCTCATCGTGCTGACAGTGGATCTCGACGAGCTCGCGCCCGATAGCGCGTAAACCTTGCGCGGACACCGGCTGGTCGTTGACGAAGGCGCGGCTGCGCCCATCTGCGTTCTGCACGCGGCGCAGCACGAGCTCGCTCTGCGTGTCGAGACCGAGCTCGCGCGCCGCAAGATGCGCGGGATGGTCCGCGCAAAGCTCGAAAACCGCGGCGACCTGGCCCTGGGCCTCGCCCGCGCGCACGAGCGAGGCGTCTCCCCGCCCGCCGAGCGCCAGCATGAAGGCGTCGAGCAGGATCGACTTGCCCGCGCCCGTCTCGCCCGTCAGCGTCGTGAGTCCGTCCGCAAGGTCGAGATCGAGCGCGTCGATGAGCACGATGTCGCGAATGGAGAGACGGGTGAGCATGAGCGCCTCTACCCAATGGCGAGGAGAGTGCGGCTCGGGTCGTCACAGGTCCCGCCATGGCCGGGCTTGTCCCGGCCATCCACGCCGAAAGGCCGAAGATTTCTGTGTAATAGGGCAGGAGCTTGCCGCCTTCGCGAGAGACGCAGCTCTTCGACTCTGTCGCAGCGGACAGGCGTGGACGGCCGAGACAAGCCCGGCCATGACGGCGCTGGGAATCTTCGAGACACCTGCATCCGGCGGCCTCGCGAACAGGCAACAAGTGGGGAGGAGAAAGAGCCTTCCTGAACCCGCCTAAAAATGCGTTTCGGACGTGTCGTCCTCCGGCTTGATCTCATGGCGGAGCATCAGCGGCGCCTGCGTTAGCACGAAGACGAAGGTGAGCGCGACGATGCCGAAGACCTTGAAGCTCACCCACTGGTCGGTCGAGAGCGCGTGGCGCAACACCTCGTTCAAGCCGGCCAGGAAGAAGAAGAAAAAGCTCCAGCGCCAGGTGAGCTTGCGCCAACCGTTGTCGTCGAGATGTATGGCCGCGTCGAAGACGATCGGCAGCAGAAGCCTGTTGAAGCGGAGCGCGATCAGGAGCGCCGCGCCGAACAGCGCATAGAGGATCGTCACCTTGATCTTGATGAACTCCTCGTCGTTGAGAAGCAGCGTCAGTCCGCCGAAGACGATCACCAGCGCCGCGGTGACCATCGGCATCACCGGCATGCGCCCCGCGAGCTTCCACGCCACGCCGAGCGAGATCGGCACGACGAGCATCAGCGTGGCGGTCGCGGTGAAAATCCCCCATTTGGCGTTGATCGCGAAAAACAGGATGAGCGGTCCAAGCTCCACCGCGAATTTCAAGCCGCGCGGAACCTGTCTTTTTGCCGTTTTCGTCTCCGGCCTCGTGCCCGCCGCCTCTTGCGTCATGCGTCCGTCCCTTTGACTGTCGGTTCTTCATCGTCCTCGAGGCCGGCGATGGCCCGGGCGAAATCACGGGCCGCAAACGGCTCCAAGTCCTCGGCGGTTTCGCCGACGCCGACGAAATGAATCGGCAAGCCGTATTTTTCCGCTATGGCGACGAGAATGCCGCCGCGCGCCGTGCCGTCGAGCTTTGTCATGGCGAGGCCCGTGACGCCCGCGGTCTTGCCGAATATTTCGACCTGCTGCAAGGCGTTCTGACCGACCGTGGCGTCGAGCACCAGGAGCGTGGCGTGCGGGGCCTCGGGATCGGCCTTCTTCATCACGCGCACGATCTTCTCGAGCTCGGCCATCAGCTCGGCGCGATTCTGGAGCCGGCCTGCCGTGTCCATCAGCAGCAGATCCGCCTCTTGCGCGCGGGCTCGCTGGATAGCGTCGAAGGCGAGGCCGGCGGCGTCCGCGCCCTCCTTGCCGGAGACGACTTCGGCGTCGAGCTTCGCGCCCCAATGTTTGAGCTGCTCGACCGCGGCGGCGCGAAAGGTGTCGCCAGCGGCGAGAATCACGCTTTTCCCCTCCCCGCGCCATTTGGCGGTGAGCTTGGCGATCGTCGTCGTCTTGCCGGAGCCGTTCACGCCGACGACGAGCACCACGAAGGGGCGCTTGCTTTCGTCGATCTCGAGCGGCCGCGCCACGGGCTCCAGAACGCGCTCGACCTCAGCCGCAAGGATCTTGCGCACCTCGTCGGGCTCGATCCCCTTCTCGACGCGCAGCTTGCCTACGGCGTCAGCGATGCGCGAGGCCGCGCCCACGCCGAGATCGGCGCGGATCAGCACATCCTCGAGCTCCTCGAGCGTCAGCGCGTCGAGCTTCTTCTTGGTGAAAAGCTCCGCGAGCCCTTTGCGAAGGGCTTGCGACGAGCGAAACAACCCGCCGAAAAGCCTCTCGCGCCAGCTGCGCTTTGGGGCCTCTGGGGCCGCTTCCTCAGCTTCCGCCGCTTCGGGCGGAGGCGCCTCTTGGGGCGCCGGCGCTTCCCCTCGGCCAAACAGCCGAGCGAAAAGCCCCTTCTTTTCCTTGGTCTCCACGCCGTTCCCGCTCATCCCCGCCCCATACGCTGAGCCCTACACCAGAGCGCAGAGAAGGGCCAGGGCCAAGAGAGCGGCGCCCGGCGCCGTTCCTCGATTGATGCGCCGCCGCGAGGGCCTAACTACGTCGTCGATAAACGCGGCTCCGCCACGCTGGGCGCCGCGTCGGACTCGTTTCGGCGTGGCGCGGAGCTCATCCATGGGTTATCCCGAAGCCGTCAAGACCTGCCTAACGGCCAAATATTCGGCGTTCATGGGCCGCGCTCCGCGCTCCGAATATTGGTGGTTTGCTCTGTTCACATTCTTTGTCTACATCTTCGGCGGCGTTCCGCTCCTCGTGATCGCCGCCAATCAGCAGGCTGCGGGACTTCGGCCTGAAGACAGCTCGGCGTTCATCGTTATCGCCCTCGTGCTTGGTCTCTGCTTTTTGGCCCTGCTGCTTCCGACGGTTTGCGTCACCGTGCGGCGCTTGCATGACCTCGACTGGTCGGGTTGGTGGTATTTGACGCTACTGGTTCCCTATCTTGGCTCGCTCGCGGCCCTGGTCATGCTCATCGGCTTCTGCTTCCGCGGCACGGTGGGCGCCAATCGCTTCGGTGAGGATCCGCTGCTCCCGGCGGCTCAGACCCTGGCGCCCGAGATCTAGATGTCGCAAGCGGCGAGCGCGCTTTTGCCCCCGCGCCGCTTGCGTCGTTGCTTTGCGGCGACTCAAGCGGACGCACTTTTCCTCAGCGTCAGTCCGAGACTGAGCCAGGAGGCGCCGGCGAAGATCAGGTTCACGCCGAGCAGCAGCCCGATGATGTAAAGGCTCGAAGTCGGCCAGCGGCTCAAGATCAGCCCGCCGACGACGACGCTCAAGAGGCCCGCCAAAGCCACCATCGGCCAAAGCGCCGCGTCCTTGAGCTGAAACGCCAAAATGAGTCGAAACACCCCCGAGATGAGCAGGCAGAGGCCCAAGGCGAGCGTGATGCCCGCGGCCGCAAGCACGGGGTCGCGCAAGATCAGCACGCCGGCGACGGCCACGCCGACGCCCACCAGCACCCAGACCAGCGCGCGCGGCCAGGGACGCACCTGTATGCCCGTGATGACTTCCACGACGCCAGCGACGATCAGCGACACGCCCGTCACGAAGACGCTGACGACGGTCGCGGCGAACTCATCCGTCAGGGCGATGAAGCCCGCAAGCAGGAAAAAGACGCCGAGCGCGACGACCCAGCCCCATTTGTGCTCCAGTCCGGAGCGCCCGCCCAACAGATTTTCAGCTCCTCCAATGCTCATGATCGGCCTCCTCGTTTTGCAAGCTGCGCCGTGGAGAGATCGCAATGTTCGAGCAGAGCCGGAAATTCAGCTTCGTGAAATCGGCGCCGCTCTCCCGGCTCGAAATATCTCCGCGGCTTCGATCTCGCCGCCTTGCTCTCCGCAGGTCGGCGGCCGAAGCATTAAATCCTCTTCCGATTCCAGTTTTTTGACAAGCCGTCCGAGCAATCGGGCCCTCGCTTGTCCGTCGCTCATCTGATCGGCCGCAGATCAACTTTGTGCACCCAGAAGTGGGCGCCGCCTCAGTCTTCTTCGTCGATTTCTTCGCGTGGCGCCATGACGACGACACGCCCACCGGCCACGTCCACGATCGGCGCAAGCGCCTTTGTGAAGGGATAGAACTGGGTTTCGCCTCCCCCTTGCGGGAGAACCTCCAAAATATCGCCCGCGCCGAAATTGCGTAGCGCGATCACGCGCCCGAGCGCTACGCCTGCTTCGCTCTCGACGGCGAGGCCGATGAGATCGGCGAGATAGAACTCGTCTTCTTCCGGCGCCGGCAGGGATTCGCGCGGGAGATAAAGCTCAATTCCGGTCAGTTTTTGCGCGGCGTCGCGATCCGCGACGCCCTTGACGCTGACGATGAGCATCTCTCTGCCCTGCTCGCGCGCGCTCTCGAGCAAGAAGCGCCGCGCCCCGCTCTTGTCGAAGAGCGGACCATAGTCTGCAATCGAGAGCGGCTCGGCGGTGAAGCTCTGCAAGCGGATTTCGCCGCGCACGCCATGCGGCGCGCCAAAACGCCCCATCAGCAGAAGATTCCCTGGCTTGGCGGTGGTTTCGCTCATCGCAAGCTCACGCCTTCACGCGGACGTATTCGCCGGGCGCGTCGCAAATCGCCTTCAGCCCGCCTTCTCCGGGCCAGCGCGCGGGAACCTTCTCGGGAGCCTGGCTTTTGTACCATTCGATCCAATTCGGCCACCAGGAGCCTTTGACCTCCTGGGTGTTCTTGATCCAGTCCTCGAGCTCGCCCCTCGGCGGTCCGCCGCGCCAATATTGATATTTATGCTTGACGGGCGGATTGATGATTCCCGCCACATGCCCGGCGCCGGCGAGCACATATTCGACCGGCCCGCCAAAGAGCTTGGCGCCGAGGAAGACCGAGCGCGCCGGCGCGATATGGTCCTCCCTCGCGGCGATCTCATAGATTGGGATCGTCACCTTCTTCAGATCCAGCGTGACGCCGTCGATCCGGAGCTTGCCCCGGGCGAGATTGTTCTCAAGATAGCAGTTGCGCAGGTAAAAGGAGTGGTTCGCGCGCGGGATGCGCGTGGAGTCCGCGTTCCAGGCCAAAAGATCGAAAGCGGAAGGCGTCTCTCCCTTCACGTAATTATTGACGATGTAGTTCCAAACGAGCTCGTTGGGCCGCAGCACGTTGAAGGTGTTGGCCATCTTGACGCCGTCGAGATAGCCGGTCTTCGCCATCGCCTCCTCGAGCGCCGCGAGCTTGTCCTTGTCGACGAAAATCTGCATGTCGCCGGCGTGGGTGAAATCGACTTGCGTCGCAAAGAGAGTCGCGCTCTGGACGCGCTCCTCGCCGGTGGCCGCCAAATAGGCGAGCGTTGTGGCGAGCATGGTGCCGCCGACGCAATAGCCAGCCGCAGAGACGCGCTTTTCCCCGGTCGCCGCTTCGATCGCGTCGATCGCCGCCAGCACGCCGCGGCGCATATAGTCGGGGAAAGACAACTCCGCTTGGCTCGAGTCGGGATTGACCCAGGAGATGATGAAGACTGTCAGCCCCTGATCGACCGCCCAGCGTACGAAGCTCTTCTCGCGGTTCAGATCGAGAACGTAAAACTTGTTGATCCAGGGCGGGACGATGAGCAGCGGACGCGCCAGCACCTCCTCCGTCGTCGGGGCATATTGGATGAGCTCCATCACATCGTTGCGGAAGACCACCTTGCCCGGAGTCGTCGCCATGTCGACGCCGAGCTCGAACTTGCTCTGATCAGTCTGGCGGATTTTCAGCGTGCCCCCGCCGGCTTTCAAATCTTCGGCGAGCATTTCTAGGCCGCGGACAAGATTGCCGCCCCTCGCGTCGATGGTCGCGCGCAAGAGCTCGGGATTGGTCGCCACGAAATTCGAAGGCGAGATCGCGCTCGAGATGAGCCGCGTATAAAAGGCCGCTTTGGAGCGCGTCATGGGATCGAGCCCTTCGGCGCGCTCGACCATATTGTCCGCCCATTGCGTCGTGTGCGAGTAGGACTGACGTAAGAAGTCGAAGAACGGGCTGTCCTTCCACTCCGGCGCGGCGAAGCGCTTGTCCGATGGGTCGACAGGGACGACGGGCTCGGCTTTCTCGCCCGAGAGCCGGCGCAGCGTTTGCGTCCAGATCGCCCCGAGCCCCTGGGTCAGCTCCGCCTGCGCCCCCGCGGCGCGCTGGGGGTTTTTCATCCACGCCTCGACGACGGCGCCGAGCGTGCGCGTCGCGTCGGCGGCGTTGAGCGCGAGCTCGCTCGTCGTCTCCGCCGGGTCGGGCGCGCTCATCGCCGCGTGCAATACGCGGCGGCCATGATCGACGAGCTTGGCCATATTGTCGGCCGCGAGGTCGATCTCGTCCGCGAATGTGGCAGGCTTCTCCCGGGACTTGGGCGTTTCGGGCGGCGTCGGGAGGTCGGCGCGCGCTTTTCCAGCTTTGCTCTTCGCCGGCTTCGCTTTCTTCGCGGACGCCGCGAGCTCGGGCTGAGCCTCGTCCCCCGACGCCTTCTCGGGGTCCATGATAATTCGCGCGGTAGCTTTCTTATGCTCGGGCTTTCCCCGCTTCTCAGCCTCGCCGGTCTTATTCTTGCCAGTCTTTTTGGTCTTATTAATGATCGTCTCTCCCCTTGCCTCCTTGGCGCGGGAGGCGCCCTCCCCTCGGTTCTTGCGTTCCGGCGAGGGAAAATCAAGGCGCTTCGTCGCAACCTACATTTGGCGAAGCTAACCGCGCCGCTTCCGGGGCCATGGCGCTTCACGGCTCCGAATTGGGATAATTTAGCATCATGCCGATGACGACGCACGACGCCAGCCGCGGCGCGCCGCGAAAGCGATTTTCGCTAGGCTGCGGCGAACCGCAGGCGAGACGAAATGTCGCGGCCGCCGCCTCCTGCGCCCGTTTAGATCACGCTGCGTTTGAGCGTAATCGCCCGAAGGTGGAAAACGCGACTGCGTCCAGAAAGGTGGAGCGCGCTTCACTCGCAAAGCCGGTCTTGGATTTTTGCGCTCTCGCCGCGGCGCTGGCGCTTCTCTGCGCCGCGGGCCCGGCGCATGCGCAATCTCCGGGCGGCGCTATCGGGGAGGCCGCCGAGATTCTCCATCTGAGATCGGCGCCTCCGCCCGCCGCCGATTTCGTCGAGCGCGCCCGCCCCGATCAGTCGGAGTACGAGCGACTCGCGCCGACCGACAAGACGAACCACAAGAAGAGCGCCGCCGAGCTGGACGCCCTGGCCTCCTCGCTCGAGAACGCCAGGACCGCGAATCAGCGGGCCGCTCAAGGCGTCCATGCGCCCGGTCCGTTAGGAGGAAAAAAGCCGGCGAAAGTCAAGCTCGACCAGCAGGATCCCTAGCTCGCAGCCGTGACATGCTCCTAGAGCGCGATACGAAAAGTGGAAACCGGTTTTTCGCCTGAACGCAGCGTGATCTGCGCCATCTCGCAACCGGTCTAAGCGGCGAAGCGGAGTCTGTGAGCTCGACAGAATCATGTGACCTGCTTCAGCTTTTTGATCTGGCGCGATTTCCGCTCTCGCGAATGATTCCGTTCGAGCGGAAAGCGCGCTAAGAAGCGCAGGCGAAAATCTGAAGCGAATTCGGCAAAAGTAACTTTTGCGATCTGAATTCGCTCCGACGTTTTAATCCGGCGCGCTTTCTCGTCGCTCGAACGACGCCGTTCGATGGACAAGCGCGCTAAACGCCCTGGAACAGCTATGCCGGACTTCTATCGCATCCAACGCCTGCCGCCCTACGTCTTCGAGCAGGTCAATCGCCTGAAGGCCAAGGCGCGCGCGGGAGGCGCCGACATCGTCGACCTCGGCATGGGCAATCCCGATCTCCCAGCGCCCCGTCACGTCGTCGAGAAGCTCGTCGAAACGGCGGGAAAACCGCGCACCGATCGCTACTCGGCCTCGAAGGGCATTCCGGGCCTGCGGCGCGCGCAGGCCAGTTACTATCGGCGCCGGTTCGGCGTCGCGCTCGATCCCGAAACCCAGATCGTCGCGACGCTCGGGTCGAAGGAGGGCTTCGCCAATATGGCGCAGGCGATCACCGCCCCGGGCGACGTGGTGCTTACGCCGAACCCCTCGTATCCGATCCACGCCTTCGGCTTCCTTATGGCCGGCGGGGTCGTGCGCTCTGTACCGGCCGAGCCGACTCCCCAATATTTTGCGGCGCTCGAACGCGCGGTCAAGCATTCGATCCCGAAGCCGATCGCCGTGGTGGTCTGCTATCCCGCCAATCCCACCGCCGCCTTGGCCTCGCTCGATTTTTACAAAGACTTGGTGGCTTTCGCCAAAAAGCACGAGATCTTCATCCTTTCGGACGTCGCCTACGCCGAGGTCTATTTTGACGACGAACCGCCGCCGTCGGTGTTGCAGGCGCCCGGCGCGATCGACGTCACCGTCGAGTTCACCTCCATGTCCAAGACCTTCTCGATGGCCGGCTGGCGCATAGGTTTCGCCGCCGGCAACGAGCGGCTTTGCGCGGCGCTGGCGCGCGTCAAGAGCTATCTCGACTACGGGGCCTTTACGCCGATTCAGGTCGCGGCGGCCGCGGCGCTGAACGGCCCAGAGGACTGCATCGCCGAGATGCGCGCGATCTATCGCCGGCGCCGAGACGTGCTGGTGGAAAGCTTCGCGCAGGCGGGCTGGACCATTCCTTCGCCGCGAGCCTCGATGTTCGCCTGGGCGCCGATACCGGAGCGCTTCGCCGAGCTGACGAGCCTCGAATTCTCCAGCCTCCTGATCGAGAAGGCGGATCTCGCCGTTGCGCCGGGCGTGGGCTTTGGCGAGCACGGGGAAGGCTTCCTGCGTCTCGCGCTCGTCGAAAACGAGCAACGCATCCGACAAGCTGCGCGCAACCTACGGAAGTTCTTCGATTCCGCCGATGAGCGGCTCCATAATGTGGCGCCAAAGACACGCCTCGCAGCTTCTTCGTGAAAGCGCCGTAAAGTTCGTTGATCGTAACGGCGAGTTCACAGATAGTCCTTCTCCGGGGCCCTTCCCGCGTCCATCTGCGCCAGGAGCGTGCGAAACGAGATGCGAAACCTCGCTGATCATCGGACGACTGGCGTCCTCGGCGCGAGCCGGCTTGCGATTACGCTGTTCAGCGCCTTGGCCTTGGCTGGTATCTTTCTCCAGCCTGCGGCGGCGCGCCCCGATGACAGCGCCTATTGCCAGAATCTACGCGCGCAGATCGCCCGAAGCGGCGGCGAGCGCGCCTCGGGCCGGCAGAGCGCCGAGCTTCGCCGCTTGCAATACCGCGCCCATGCCATCGGCTGCGGCCGCGGCGCGTTCCTGATCTTTGGCCCCAGCGAGCCGGCGGAGTGCGGAGGGCTGCAGTCTCGGATCGCGCAGCTATCGAGCGTCGCTAGTCCGACGTCGGGCGGCTATTGGGGAGGCTCAGACCGCAGCGCCCTTTTGGCCCGCTACGACGCCGAATGCCGGCACGGCGATCGCGCCGCCCGACAAGCCGAGCCCTCGAATATTTTCGAAGCGCTGTTTGGCATGGTTCCGCGCCGCGACGAGCCGACGGTCGACGGGCCGGGCGGCGGCGTCCTCAATCCCGGCGATCCGGATGGGGAATACCACGCCCAAGGCGGCTCCGAGGCGATTTGCGTCCGCCAATGCGACGGCGGTTTCTTCCCGGTGAGCTACTCGGCGCACCATGGCAATCTTCAGGACCTTAATTCGCTTTGTCAGGCGCAATGTCCGAATGCGGAAGCGGCGGTCTTCACGAAATCCCTGTGGCGGGACGTCGACACGGCCGTCTCGATGGACGGCCAGCCTTATATGAGCCTCCCGAACGCGCTGAAGTTCCAGAAGCAGCGCAACGCCGCCTGCAGCTGCAAGCCGCCGGATGTGAGCTGGGCGCAAGCGCTCGAGGGCGCGGAGCGTCTGCTCTCCTTCGAACGGCATCACGATTCGATCCTCACCGCTGAGGAAGCGGAGCGGTTGTCGCGGCCCCTGCCGATCGGCGGGGCGAGCCGGCGCGTCGCCAACGGCCAAACGCGGCGGGATACACGCGTGATCGATGCCGTGGCCTCGCCGCCAGCCGAATCCGCGGCTGCGGGCGTGGGCCTGGATCAGGGCGTCTACCGTCAGGTGACTGGGCCTGATGGAGCGACGAAACGCGTGCGCGTCATCGATCCCGCGCTCTGAACCGAGGACGCGGCAGCGTCCCGTTTCAGCTCAGGCGCGGTATGCGCCTCTCAACTCATGGCACGATATGCGCTTCGATGAACCAAAGCGCCTTGTCGAGATCGCGCGAGTAGTTCGTGAGAATATCGGCGCTGTCGGCGTCGCCCGCCTCGTCCAGCGCGTCGATTCCCCCGCGCACCGCGTTCGCGACCTTACCGTAGCGGTCCGCCAGCGCGTGGAGATGATCTTCGAGCTTTGAAATGTCGAGCGGATAGGGCTCCAGGGCCGTGGCGCCGGCGACCGCCTGCGTGGAGCCGAGCGCGACGCCGCCGAGTTGGACGACCCTTTCCGCGATCGTGTCGACGTGCCCGTCGATCTGTGTGCGGAACCCGTCGATCATCTCATGAACTGCGATGAAATTCGGCCCGCGCATGTTCCAATGCGCCTGCTTGGTCGCGAGCGCGAGATCAATCGAGTCGGCCAGCCGTGCGTTCAGGAGCCCGATGGCCGTAGCTTTGGAATTCGAGGCAAGATCGTTTCGAGTCTCATGCGCTTTTGTCGTCTTGGTCGTCGCAGTCGTCTTGGTCGTCAAATCCGCCTCCTCCGCTTCGCCGTGACGCGCGCCGCCGCCTTTGCGGGCCGGCTGCGCGGCTTTCGCCCGACTCTGCATAATGGCGCGGGCCGCCGCGTCGGCAAGACGGCCAGGTAAGATTTTCAGGTGATCACAACGGTGTCTGCGCTCGCCCGCGCTTGGCGGCCTGCTTTTATACACGGCGACGAAGAGCGTGATGACGGCGCATTTCCAAAAATGCGAAGTCCCCAAGATGAGCTGTGACCCCGTCGACATCAAAGCCAAAGCGCCCTTCCCCGCCGGCGCCCTGAGCAATTTTGCTCCGCACGCTTTCGCGTTGGACGGGATAGCCTGTGGCTCGATGGAGGGTTTTCTCCAAAGTCTGAAAATTCAGGACAGCGCCGAGCAGGCTCGCGTCTGCCGTCTCTCTGGAGCCGAGGCGCAAAGCCGGGGGCGCCAAGAAGACTGGAACAGCGGAACGCTATGGTGGCAAGGAAAGCCCGTCGACCGGCTGTCGGACGCCTATCAGAAGCTGCTTGACCGCGCCTATGACGCGCTCTTCGCCCAGGCGCCAAAATTCCGGAATGCGCTTGCGGCGACGGGAGAGGCGCCGCTCACCCATCGAATGGGAAAGTCGGACCCTTGCGAGACAATCCTCACCGAACAAGAATTCTGCACACGCCTTGAACGCTTGCGAGCCCATTTCGGAGATCGATCGTCAACGCGCTCGCGGGGGTGAAAACTACGAAGATGCGTCCGTCTGATTCTGAGGCCGCAGCCGAATCAGTTCCAGAGTGTCAAAATGCGATCCGTTCTTCGTTACGGGATTGGCGTCCCGTTCTGCCTTATCCTGTTGGGGGCGTCGCCGCTCGCCGCAAACCCGATCTATGTTTTGATCGGCGTCCCGCTTCTGCTTCTGCTATGGGCGCTTGTCGCTGCCCGGTCGCTGATCCTGTGCGTCCGCTTTGCGGCTCGCGGGCTCTGGAAATCTTCCCTGGCGTGCGCCGCGCTTCCCGTCGCGGCCGTCCTGGTTTGCCTCTATCCAACCATCTTCTTGCGCAGCTGCGCGGTCCTTGGAGACGTCCTCCACTTCGTCGTCGCGCTACCCTATTACGAGCGCGTGGTCGCTGGACTGCCACGCAACGAGAGCCCGCGCATCGCCGTGTTCAATTGGGGCGGCATGGTTTGGAATTCGCGCGGCGTTGTCTACGATGAGAGCGACGAGGTCGCGCTTCCTGCGGGCGAACAATCTGTCGCGTGGCGCGCAAGCGCGCATTTAGGAGAGTTGCAGTGTGGAGGCTTTTCGGCTCAACCACTCTGGCGGCATTACTATCTTGTGAGTTTTCCGTGCTAAATCAATTAGTTGTATTTGCAGAGGCCGCCGGTCATTTGGCGGTGGCGGCGCTCAATTCGTCGGCTCCTGGATTTGAAGGCGTGTCGGTCTCAATCATCATGGCCCAAACACAGCCAGTTTCCGCTGTGTAAGGCGATCATTCAGGAGAGTTCGGCCGATCCACGGCTTTGCGAAGCCCAGAGCCTGCCCCATGCCCCTCCGGGCGAATGCCGAGATCAAGGCTGTGACGGAGGCTGGGCGTGCCAAAGTGACTCGGATACCAACCGTCAACTGAGCCTCCCTCAGCCAACGAGATTTTACGATGCGCGTCATTCTTAAGACCGGAATTCTCGTCTTCGCCGCTGAAACCGAAGATGAGCGCGCCCAATTCGCAGCGTGGAGCGAGACGACCCGGGGTCACGTGTTCTACTTCGACGGAGGGTCCGCAAAGGGCGGCGCCCTCCGTGATCTCGGCCCACGCGAAGAGGCCTGTCGCGAACCGATCAATATTGTCTACGACATTGAGGAACAATGGCTGCCGATCAGCAATCTGGCCGAAACTCCCTTCACGCTGAGAGACAAAACCTATGCGAGCATCGAGGGCTTTTGGCAGGGCCTGAAGTATCCTTTGGAGGAAGATCGACGACGCGTTGCGGCGCTTTCGGGACGCGACGCCAAATTTGCGGCGCCGAAGGGACCGACGCCGGCGACTTTCAGCTATGACGGGCGAACTTATGTCGCCGGCAGCGCTAACCATCGCGCGCTCATGCTGCAGGCCTGCCGAGCGAAATTCACCCAGCATCTTCCGGCACAGAAAGCCTTGCTTTCAACTGGCGAGCGCCCGCTCACCCATCGTGTCCGGCGCGACAGCAAGACGATTCCGGGCGCCCTCATGGCAGAGATCTGGATGCGCGTCCGAAGCTGGCTGAAGAACCGCGAGACCGGGGCCTCATGACAACCCCGGACAGTCATGAAAGCCATGCCGCCTCGCCCGACCTGGCGTTTGCGGAGTTGCTCATTCAGGCGAGCCAATTCATGACTGCTCCTGATGTTGCTCGATTGCGTTGGACCCGATTCAACTCGCGTTTGGCGACATGTCGGGCTCACAGATCAGCGCGCGTGGCGGAATCAAAAGCCGCGCTGGCCGCTCACGAAAGGCAAGCCCGGGTCGTCTCGGGTGATGATCGCAAAGGACAACTCGGAGCTGGCAAATGCGACGTATGACTCCCGTCAACCTTTCGCGCGCCGAATGCCTGGCGCGGGCCTCGGAATACGAGTGGTTGGCGGATCATAGCCAGACCGCCGAAGGCGTAGCCTATGACTTCGATCAGGCCAGGCTCTGGCGAAGCCGGGCTCTGGTTGCGCCTCCGCAAGTGGAAAATCCGCGCTCGCCTACGAAGGCCGGGGCGTCGCCCACGCCACAATGGGGGACAAAATCCAGGCAATCCCCGGCTACAGCAAGGCGATCGGGCTCGATCCGAATTATGCCGAGGCTTACCAGAACCGTTCGAGAAGTTATGATCGTCATGGCGAGGAGGATCAAAGCATTAGTGACACGGCTAAGGCGAAATCTCTCAGGCTGTCGTCTCCCCCCGGTATCGAGGCCCATCGTGATTGAGTCAGCACCCGTTCCGGCCGATGGCCGCATCCTGTATTTTTCGAGGGATCACGCAGCCTTCGGCTTTCTCTCCCACTTCCACCCCTCGCCCATCACGCTCGATAACGATCATTGGGTGACGGTGGAGCATTTCTACCAGGCTCAAAAGTCGGATCACCCAGACTACCGGGCGGCCATACGCGCTGCGGAAACGCCCGGTCTCGCCAAGCGTCTTGCCGCTCAACCGATGGCGCCCGGGCGCTCGGCGCAGCAGTCCTGGTTTCGGAAGAACAGCGTCATGCCACGGCCAGATTGGCATGACGTCAAACTCGAGATCATGCGGCGCGCCGACTTGGCAAAATTCTCCCAAAATCCCGACCTTGCAGCACTGCTGCTCGCAACAGGTGACGCCGAACTGATTGAAGACTCTCCGTCCGAGCCGTTTTGGGGAACCGGGCCGGACGGCCAGGGGTTCAATTGGGCCGGTCGCGTGATCATGGAAGTTCGCGATCAACTAAGGAGAACTGAAGATTCGACCGGCTTCCCAAACGGGTCAGCCGACTTCAGAGCCAGCTATAACTGACCACATGGAAGTGGTGATACGCGCGCCAATTTCTCAAGCAACATGTCGGCATGTTGAAGCTTGGTTGAGCTTGAGCGCAGCAACCTAATCGGCTGGCGTAAAGCGGAGCGCCAGGGCGCGCAGAATCCAGGAATTCAGTTTCTTGCGGAAAAAGGGTTCGGCGAGTTCGGGGATTTCCCCGCGATTGGACTGAAATTGCAGAATGACGTGAGGGAGTCCGGGAGCCGCGCACAGGATAGAGTCCTGGAGTTCCTCCAGGCCGGCGACACAGTTGGCGCCGCTCGCGGCCCCCGTGATCGGGGCGGCTTCGCCATACACATCAGAGAATTTTTCGCCGATTCTGATCCCCGCGACCGTCGCGCCTTTCGGGCCGGAAACTTTCAGATAGCCGACGCGACCATTCCCGCCTTCCAGGAAGAAACCTTTCGGACCCTCAGCATTCCTCAGGAGACGAGTGTGGAACCTTTCGCCTTCGGATTTCCCCTCACCGGGGCCGAGGAGAACTTTCAAGCCATCCCGCTCGGCGACGAAGGCGGTCCAGCTCGTGTCCTCTCTTCCATCCGTTGTTTTCTTAATTTCAAATCCGGGAAGCGCCGAGGCGATCGCCTGCTCTGTGAAAGGCGTCTTATCGCTGACATCTCCGAAGCCGCTTGCGCTGAGGGACAGCGGCGAAGTCGCGCCAGGCCGTAGCGCTTGACGCCATGCCGAGGAGCAGAGCGGGCGCGACGAGCGCCGCGCGGAGCTTCGTCAAAACATGCGCCGCGAAGTCAGACTTCGCCGAATGCGCGGCGAATGGCGGAGAGGGAGGGATTCGAACCCCCGATACGGTTTCCCGTATGCCGCATTTCGAGTGCGGTGCATTCAACCAGGCTCTGCCACCTCTCCAGCAACGCTATCGCCCAGCAACAAAGGCGACTGGCTCCCCGAGTAGGACTCGAACCTACGACCTAGCGATTAACAGTCGCGTGCTCTACCAGCTGAGCTATCGGGGAACGTCCGGCGCATATAGCAAGCGGCGACGCGGCTTGCCAACCCCTTTTGGCGTAAATCGCTGACTGCTTTCAATCCGGCCCGATTTCGCGGCGCGGAAGCGCTCACGCCGCCTCGCCGTAACGCCTCTGCGCCAAGAGAATATCGGCCTTAGACGGTAGCCCCGCCTCATTTCCGAGGTGCTGCACCTTATGCGCGGAGGCCGCGCGAGCGAAGTCGAAGTGCTCGCTCCAGGGCGCGTCGGGATTATCGAGGTAGGAGGCGCAATAGGCGCCGTGGAAGACGTCGCCTGCGCCCGATGTGTCGATGATTCGCTCTCTCGGCACGCTGAGCGCGATCTGACGCTGCGGGGCGCCGCCGCCTTCGCGCCAGAGAAGGCCGCGCGCGCCGTCGGTGACTCCCGCTATGCGCACGCCCTTGCTCGTGAGAAAGTCGAGCATCTCTTCCTCGGAGAGCCGCATCTTGTGGCAGAGGTCCATCGCCACGATCGCCACGTCGACGAAGTCAAGGAGCTCGATGAGCCCCGGGCGCAGCGCGCCGCCGTCGAGCGAGACCAGAATGCCCTTCTCCCGCGCCGCCCTAGCGTAATGCATGGCTGCGTCGGGCATATGTCCATCGAGATGCAGGAGCCTCGCCGACGTGATGTCGAGGCGCGGAAAATCCTGCAAATAGTGATCGTCCCGCGCGCGCAATATGGCGCGCTTGCCCTCCTGCGGAAACACGAAGGAGAGCGAGGAGCGCGCGACGCGACGCGTGTGCAGGCGCAGCCCGAAGGTCGCGGCCATGTCCTGGAACATATGCGCAAGCCAGTCTCGGGCCAGCGGAGCGAGGAGATCGGGCGGCGTCCCGAGCTTGGCGCAACAAAAGGCGGCAGTGGCGGCGTTGCCGCCAAATGAGACGGCATAGTCCTGCGCGATCGCCTTCTCGTCGCCCTGCGGCAGGCAGGGAGCGAGCATCGTCACGTCGATATAGGAATGGCCGATAAAAAGAGCGTCCAAGGCTTCATCCTTCGTTTGCGGCGCTCGCGGGCGGGAAGCCGGTTGATTATGAAGGGTCTGAGGCTCGGCGAAAAGTCTCTCAGACTTATGACGCGGCGGCTTAGAGCTTTTTCTCGGGGGCCGCGTCCGTCTGCCAAGCGCCGGCGCTCTCCAGCTCGTCGATCAAGGTGTTGAAGTCGCGCGCCTCGCGAAAGTCGCGGTAGACCGAGGCGAAGCGCACATAGGCGACGGGATCGAGCGCGCGCAGGCCCTCGATCACCAGCTCGCCGATCCGCGCGCTCTCGACCTCGGGCTCGCCGGAATTCTCCAACTGGCGCACGATTCCATTGACCATGCGTTCGACGCGCTCGGGATCGACCGGCCGCTTGCGCAAGGCGATCTCGACCGAGCGCATCAGCTTGTCGCGATCGAAAGGCGCGCGCCGCCCGGATTTCTTGACCACCACAAGCTCGCGCAGCTGCACGCGCTCGAAGGTCGTGAAGCGCCCGCCGCAGTCGGGACAGACGCGGCGACGCCGGATCGCCGAATTATCCTCGGCGGGGCGCGAATCCTTCACCTGCGTGTCGGGCGAGCTGCAATAGGGACAGCGCATGACTGCGTCTTCTCGAGCGGGATTGATCTGCTTACCCATCGCGGCGGGCGACGGCAAGGCAGGAAAGCAAGCCAAGCTCACGATGGTCTGGACAGCGGGAGTCCGATTCCTCTTGAATAACCCAGCGCCTCGCCCCTGCCTTCTCTCTCCAAGAAGATCGGACAGTCTCGGGTCTTCGCTCCCCGCCAGAGGCACGAGCCCGCGAAAGTTATCAGAAAATGGAAGAATCATGTGCTGACCGAGCGGGCGGCGGCGCAGGAGCTGGAAAAATTGCTCGCGCTCAACCTCGCCCGGGCAAACAAAGGTGGCTGACGACGCCCAAGCTCACTCGGTCTGAGCGCGCTCCTCATGCGGCCTCGAGAACCCGCCGCGGGCGATTAGGCGATCGGCGAGCGACGCGCCGAAATGCTGGACGAGATTGTAGCAGATGATCGGCAGCATCACGCCGGGATGATCGGTCAGCTCGAGCGAGGCGAGAACCAGCCCCGCGCCATTATTGTTCATGCCGAGTCCAAACATCAACGACGCCATGGCGGCGCGCTCCGTGCGAAAGGCCCGCGACAGGAGATAGCCAGCCGCGAACATCGAGAAGCAGAGGGCGACCACGACGCCGACCATGACCGCGAGATAATCGAAATCGGGCTGAGCAACGAGGCTCGGCAGGCTCAGCGAAGCGTTCGAATAGTTGAGTAGCAGCAAGACCACGGAATTGATGATCTTCATGTAGGGAGAAAGTGAAGCCGCCCGCCGCTCTCCAAGCAGTTTATGGGTCGCGATCCCTAGCAGAGACGGGAGAATGACCCAGACTCCGAGGAAGGAGCCGGCGCTGCTTTGGGCCAGCTCATGCAGGTCTTCGGAGTAGTCGCCGGTTGTGAGGAAGCCTGCCGCGTGCAGCGCGAGCGGCGAAAGAATCGGACTGCATAAGGTGGACAGCAGGATCAGGCCGAGGCTCAAGGCAAGATTGCCATTGGCGTTTTGCGCCCAGGCGGTCGAGGTCCCCGCGATCGGCATCGAGGCCACCAGGGCCAGACCGGCAAGAATCCGCTGCGTCTCGTCGGCGTTGCTCCAGGACGCCAACAGGAGGCTAACGCTGGCAATGAAGGCCAGCGGCGCGGCGACATTCGTGGCGGCGCCAGCGAGCAGCAAGCCCGGCTTGCGCAGCAGGCTCGATAATTCGGCGGTCCTGACGCCAAGCCCTGCGTTGAAGAGAAGGAAGGCCAGCATCAGCGGCGGCAGCGAAACCGCGATTTTGCCCTGCGGTAGGCTGACAGCGCCAAGCTCGGCGCTGCGAAAGTAGAGGCCGAGTCCGGGAAAGACGGCGGCGAGAACGTAGGACGAAAGGATCAGCCAGATAAAGTAACGATGGATCGCGTGCTGGAGCGCCGCTACCGCGTGGGCAGTGCCGATGCCCCCCGCCCCTTTCGGCAAAGTTTCGCGAGAGCCTGCGGCCCCCCTGCGTTTCATCCCGCGCGAGTCGGACGCGCCCTCCCCCTTGTCTCTGAGGGAGGGCTCGAGCTCCATCAATAAGCGTAGATCGGGAACTTCGCCGTCAGCGCGTGGACTTTCTCCTTCACCGCGGCTTCCGTCGCGGCGTTGCCCTCCTCGCCCTTGGCGGAGAGGCCGTCCAGCACTTCGACGATCATGCCGCCGACCGCCTTGAACTCCGCCGTGCCGAAGCCGCGCGAGGTCGCCGCCGGCGAGCCGAGACGAATGCCGGATGTCACGAAGGGCTTCTCCGGGTCGAAGGGGATGCCGTTCTTGTTGCAGGTGATGTGCGCGCGGCCGAGCGCGGCTTCCGCAGCCTTGCCAGTGATCTTCTTGGGGCGCAGATCGACGAGCATCAGATGATTCTCCGTGCCCCCCGAGACGATCGCAAGCCCCGAATCAACGAGGGTCTGCGCAAGCGTCTGCGCATTGTCCTTGACGCGCTGCTGATAGGCTTTGAACTCGGGCTGCAAGGCCTCGCCGAAGGCCACGGCCTTGCCGGCGATCACATGCATCAGCGGGCCGCCCTGCAGGCCCGGGAAGACCGCCGAGTTGATCTTCTTGGCGATCTCCTCGTCATTGGTCAGCACCATGCCGCCGCGCGGGCCGCGCAGCGTCTTGTGCGTCGTCGTCGTGACGACATGGGCGTGCGGGAAGGGCGACGGGTGCAGCCCCGCCGCGACGAGCCCGGCGAAATGCGCCATGTCGACCATGAAAATGGCGCCGACCTCGTCGCAGATCTTGCGGAAGCCCGCGAAGTCCCAGATGCGCGAATAGCCCGACCCGCCGGCGATGATGATCTTCGGCTTATGCTCCTTGGCGAGACGCTCCACCTGCTCCATGTCGATGCGCTGGTCGTCCTTGCGCACCGTATAGGGGACCGGCTTGAACCACTTGCCCGAGAGATTCACAGGCGAGCCGTGCGTCAAATGGCCGCCAGCCGCGAGGTCGAGGCCCATGAACGTGTCTCCCGGCGTCGCGAGCGCGAGGAAGACAGACTGATTGGCCTGCGAGCCGGAGTTCGGCTGCACATTGGCGAAGCCGCAGCCAAAGAGCTGCTTGGCGCGCTCGATCGCCAGATTCTCGGCGATATCCACGAACTGGCAGCCGCCGTAATAGCGCTTACCGGGATAGCCCTCGGCGTATTTATTGGTGAGAACGGAACCCTGCGCCTCCGTCACCGCGCGCGAGACGATGTTTTCCGACGCGATCAGCTCGATCTCATCGCGCTGACGGCCGAGCTCGAGCTCAATCGCCTTGAAAACCTCGGGATCGGAAGCCGAAAGCGGGGTGGTGAAGAAACCGGACTGACTCATCATTTTCCTCAGTGTCGGGTGCGGAGAATGCGCCGGCGCTTTCTGCGCGCGCGCGAGAGCCGAGCGCTTATCACGCCCCTTCCGCGCGGAAAAGAGCCTAAGTCGAGGCGACCCGCAGCCGTTGGTCGCGGGGCGCGGGCTCAGGAAGGCGCAGTCAGCTTGCGCATTCGCACGCGGCCCGACTCCACAACCGAAAAGTGCCCTTCCCAGTCGCGCCGCTCCGCGATACGCGAGGCGAGCATTGACCCCACACGGCTCGCCGGCGGCGTTGGGAGACGAAAGAGAATGATGCCGGAACTCATGGACACACCGACGCGGAAGGCCGATTCACCGAAGTCTTTGTCGAAGGTGAGAAGAATGCGCCGTTCCTCGCTGGCGGTCTGGAGAACTTGCTGATCGCTAGAGCCCGGAGACGCTTCGCAAATCCACAGGACGTCGTGGCCCGCCGAACGCAGAGCCGCCACGGCGAGACCCGGAAAGTTCTCATCAGCCAGAAAGCGCATCCTACATTCCGGAACTGCGTCGAAGACCGAGGGACGGACGCTCTGGCGGCGCTTCGAGTTTGGGCGCGCAAAGATTACCGCCGCCGCCCTGTCGCCGTTCTGGCGGGAGCGGGATTGGGGCCTCGCCGATCACGCGCTCGAGGACAGAAAAATTTTCTCCGAGCTCAGGATGTCGCGCGCATAGGCGAGGCAGGCGATGATGTCCTCACGCGAGAGAGTCGGATAATTCTGCAAGATCTCGGTCTCGCTCCAGCCGTCGGCCAGGAGACCGACGACGAACTCGACGGAAAGTCGCGTTCCCCGCACGATCGGTTTTCCCACGAGCACTTGCGCATCGAGAACAATCCTTGCGCCTTCGGGCATGGCTTTGTCCTTTGCTGAAGCCCTTATCCTAAGGCCTGCAGAGCCAGGATCAATAGTGGGGGGCTTAATCGAAATCCCCCGCCAGCGCCGCCCGCGTCGACTCGTTCAGCACCGCCATGTGATTGTAGCCCGGATGCGAGAGCCCGAGGATCACCTGCGCATTCGGCGTCTTGAAGGCCTGGATCTGCGCCGGCGTGAAAGTAAAATGCACGAATTGCACCGCGCTCGCCTTCCCTTCCGCGCTGGTGCGGTCTTGGTCGGCCTCGGGCAGACCTTTGATCTTCTCCGATCCGATCTGGAAGAAGGAGGTCTCCTCGATCCCGCCGAGCCCGTCCAGCACGCGCGCGCGACGCAGCGGGTCGTCGATCTCGATCATGAAGGTCGCGGCAAGCTCGTCGCCCTGAGGAATGAGCGGATTATAGGCGGCAAGCTCGCCCTCGAGCTGCTCCGCGCCGCCCTTCTCGATATGCATCATTTCCTGCACCTGAAACCACATCGTGTCGAAGTTTTCGAAATAGAAGGTCACATAAGGACCAACCTCGATGCGACGGTCGCGCTTCCTTTCGGCGTGACGGCGCCGATGCTCCGGCCGGCTCTGCGCATAGTCCTGCCAGGCGAGAATGTCGGAAGCGGCAAGCTTGTGTTTTCTCGGCGTCATGATTTTTTCCCGTGTGCGTCGCAGG